>JBDHJO010000045.1:0-17300 GCA_039586875.1 Gemmatimonadota bacterium
CGACGCCATCCCGCTCATGGCGGCGAGCATCATGTCCAAGAAGCTCGCCGAGGGCCTGAACGCGCTGGTTCTCGACATCAAGACCGGCTCAGGCGCGTTCCTGCCCGAGCTCGATGACGGCCTGGAGCTGGCGGAGACGATGGTGCGGCTCGGGCACGAACGCGGTTGCCCGACACTCGCGCTGCTCACGGCCATGGATCGTCCGTTGGGCGTCGCCTGCGGGAATGCGCTGGAAGTGCGCGAAGCAATCGACACGCTGCGGGGCGCCGGACCGGCTGACCTCCGCGAGGTCACACTGCAGCTCGCAACCGAAATGGTCGTACTGGCGAACGGTGGCGAACGGTGCGGACGATCGTCCGTCCGCGCGGACGGCGTTGGCGGAGGCGCTCGACGGCGGGCGCGCGCTCGAACGCTTCCGGCAGTTGGTTGAAGCGCAGGGTGGTGATCCCCGCGTGCTCGACCATCCAACGCAGCTTCCGCAGGCGCGCGTTGTGGAGCCGGTGCGCAGCCCGGTGAGTGGCTACGTCGTGACAGTGCATCCGCGCTCGATCGGGCAGACCGTGGTGGGTCTGGGAGGTGGGCGCCAGACCATGGTGGACGAGATCGATCCGGCGGTCGGCGTCGAGGTGCACGTGAAGCCGGGCGACGCGGTGGGTGCGGCGACACCGCTGGCTACCATCCATGCGAGCTCGGCCGACGCTGCCGCCGTGGCGAGGAGGGCACTCGAGGATGCCATTGTGGTCGGCCCCGAACCCGGACCGCCGCCGCTTCCCTTGGTGTCCCACCGCGTGACGGTGGGAGGGGTCGAGCGCGTGGCCTGATCAAGGCTTCGGCGCGCCGGGCCCCCAATCGGGCAGGTCGTCCTGTGCGTCCTCGGGCGTGGTGAAGGCACCCAACCCGCGGACTTCTTCCTCTGCGTCCTCCAATGCCTCCGGATCGTAAATGCGATCGGGGTCCGGGCGGCGTCGGTCCGCACGCCGCGCGAGCCAAAACGCCGCGCCGGCCACGAGGAGCACCAGAAGCGCCGTACTGAAGAATGTCACCTGTCAGGAAGCCGCACGGGGCATTACGGGAAGCTCAGGGTTCGTCCTCGAGAGCTTCGAGCACGTCTTTCGGCCTGACCAGCACGAGGATGGCCGCCTGGGGAACCACGAGATAGCGCTTGCCCTCGAAGGTGATCTCGACTGCGGCCTTCCGGAAGAACAGCGCAAAATCACCGATATGTGCCTGCATGGGGACGAATCGTCCGTCCTGCCGGTCCCCGATCTTCCAGGGCTCGTCGTCGATTTCCGTGGGTGCCGACACGGGGTTGCCCGGCCCGGTCGCAAGGATGCGCCCGCCCTGTACCGCCTGATGATCGACTGCCGTCGGTGGCAAGTAGAGCCCGACTTTCGTGCGCTCCTCGCCCTCCTGTGGACTCACGAGCACACGGTCTCCGACCACGATCAGCTTCTTGAGTGGATCACCCATTAGTCCAAATCAAACGGGGGCGTCGCGGCGGCGCCAGGGCGATGTGGTCACTCGGTGATCGCGCGGAGGATCGCCAAGGGCGGCCGGCGGACCAGGCCGCGATTCCCCACGAGCCCGACCAGCGTGGTGGCGACGGTCCCAGCAACAATCCACCCGGCGACCGCCGCAGTGGGCAGCCGGAATGGCAACTCGAACAGCAGGGTCACGGCGCCCCATCCACCGACGACGGCCAACGCGGTGCCGGACACCGAGGCCAACAGCCCGAGCGCGATGTACTCGACGGCGAGAATGCTCCGTACTTGGGGGATCCTCGCACCGAGTGTCTTGAGAAGCACGCTCTCGCGGAGACGCTGCAGTCGGGTGGTCGCGACCGCACCCAGCAGGACGACGATCCCGCAGGCGATACTGAAGAGCGCCATGAACTGGATCGCAACGGAGACGCTGCGCAAGAGCCTCCGCAGCGTGGCTTGGATCGTCGACACGTCGATCGTTGCCACGTTGGCATACCGGCGCACGATATCGCGTTGCGTCGTGGCCACCGCCGTTCCCGGCGGCACCTGGGCCAGAGCCACGAAGGTCATGGGAGCCGACTCGAGCACCCCGGGCTCAAACACCACGAAGAAATTGAGCTCGAAGCGGGCCCAGTCCACCCGCCGCACACTGGTGATCACCGTCTCGATCAGTACACCCTGCACGTCCCACGCGATCCGGTCTCCCAGGCCGACACGCAGGTCGGCCGCGACCTCCTCTTCGATGGAGATTCGCGGAAGATCGGCCGGCGGTGCGGCGTCCCACCACGCACCCTCCAACAGTTCCTCGGAGTCGACCAGGGTATCACGGTAGGTGTTGCGGTACTCGCGTCGCAGCGCCCAGCGTTGCGGCATCGGTTCTGACGAATCGTCAACGATCTCCGCGATCGAACGCCCGTTGATCTGCGCGAGCCGCGCCGGCACGATCGGTGTAATGCTCGGCGGGGCCGTGCTGGCGGCAGTTACGATCGATCGGACACCGTCGACCTGATCCGGTTGGATGTCGAACACCACGAGATTCGGCTGGTCCCCCCCCGTCTCGAACGCCAACTGATCGAGGATGTTGCGCTGCACGATATGCAGCGTGCCGAGCAGGAAGATGCCGAACCCGACGGCGAGGATGACCGGCATCGTTTGGTTCTGCGGGCGATAGAGATTCGCGAGTCCCTGGCGCATCACGTACGGCGCACGATGCGGGAAGAAGCGCCGCACCGTGCCGCGCAGCGTGCGGGCGGTAGCCCACAGCGCGATCGTGGTGATCACGATCGCCCCCGCAAATGCGAGCCCGGCATCGACGCGCGGCGCCTGGGACATGCTGAGGCCGGTCACAGTCGCGAGAATCAACCCGTGCGCACCGATGGTCATCCAGTCGTATCGGCGACGTGGTGGATCCACGCTGTGGCGAAGCGCCTGGAGGGGGGCCACCTCGCGGATCTCGAGCAGCGGCAGCAGCGCAAAGACGACGGCAATCCACGTACCGATCCCCAGGCCACTCACGATGGGCCCGAGCTGGATGGACGGTGTGACCGCGAGCGGGAGAAAGTCGGCGAGCACCGACGGCAGCATCCGTTGGACGAGCAGCCCGAGCGACACGCCCAGCACCGCCCCGCTGACACCCATGAGCGCCGCTTGCAGCAGGTAGATGCCGAACACGGTGTGTTGGCGTGCACCGATGCAGCGCAAGATGGCGACGGTCGTGAGTTTGCGACGAACGAAGACGTGCACCGCGCTCCCCGTCGCCAGACCGCCGAGCAGGAGTGCGGTCAGCCCGAGGAGACCCAGGAACCGTGTGAGCGTGTCGAACCAGCTGCGGAGATCTTGCTCGCGCTCACTGGCAGTCGCATATCCGATCCGAGCGGCATCGAGCGCGGGACCGTTGAGGCGCACGAAGCGCT
Organism: Gemmatimonadota bacterium; assembly: GCA_039586875.1. Classification (GTDB taxonomy): domain Bacteria; phylum Gemmatimonadota; class Gemmatimonadetes; order Gemmatimonadales; family GWC2-71-9; genus JAOTVV01. The sequence goes on from JBDHJO010000045.1 coordinate 3,395, forward strand.
CTGCGTTGGCCGCATCCTCGAGCTTCAGCATGGCGGTATATCGCGCCAGGCTGCCAAAGCGCATGAGGTTCGTCGCATCGAGGTAGGCTGCAGAGATGTATACGCGTGGGCCGATCGCCGCGCGGATGCCCATCTGACCCGGAGCCTGCGTGACACTGCCGTCGATAACGAAGGCGGCATCGCCGAGTCGCATCGTGTCGCCAACCGCGGCGTCCAAATAAATGAGTACGGACGGGTCGACGAGGACGCGAGGCGCCTCGGCCAAGGCGTGCCACCGTCCTTCGGGCTCGGTGGAGATCGCACCGTAGAACGGGAACCCGCCGTCAACCGCTCGGACCTCGACCAGACGCGTGAATCCCGTACGGGGCGCATACGCCATCGATGCGAACGACGTGACGAAGGACACGTCGCCCCCACCGGCCCGGACGGAATCGAGGATCGCGAGGACACTGTCGCCGTACGGGTTCCGTCCCCACATCTCGACGTCGGCCCCGAGGAGCGCTCGCGACTCCCGGTGCAGCGCCGCCGTGACGTCGCCACGGAAGGACGAGATCGCCACCAACGCGGCCACACCCAGGGAAATGGCACCGGCGTAGACCATGATCTGGCGCCAACTCGCGCGGATATCCCGACGGGCCATCCGCACGAGAAAGGTCCAGTCGATCACGCGGTGCTCACGGTGTCGGACAGGATGCGCCCGCCGCTCAGGCGGAGCACGCGGCTCGCCCGGCCGGCGAGCGCCGGATCATGCGTGACCAGGACGAGTGTCGTTCGTTCCTCGCGGTTGAGGTCCACGAGGAGATCGATCACCCCCTGACCGGTCTCGGCATCGAGGTTGCCGGTCGGCTCATCCGCGAACAACACTCTCGGTCGATTCGCAAACGCGCGCGCGAGCGCCACGCGCTGCTGTTCGCCGCCGGAGAGTTGGAGGGGATAGTGGTGCGTGCGGTCGCCCAATCCGACCCGCTCGAGCAACGAACGGGCGTGGGCTTCGGCATCCCGGACGTCGCGGGTCGATTGCTGCAGCTCGACGGGTACCAGTACGTTCTCCAGTGCCGTGAGCGTGGGAATCAGCTGGAATGTCTGGAAGACGAACCCCACCTTGGCGGCACGCATCGCGGCGCGCGCGTCCTCGGAGAGTTCGTGGAGGTTCTGGCCGTCGAGCTGTACGGTTCCCTTGCTCGGTCGATCCAATCCGGCGAGGAGGCCAAGCAGGGTTGTCTTCCCGCTGCCGGACGGGCCGACGATGGCCAGGAACCCGTGGTCCTCGAGCGTCAGGCTCACGTCATGCAGCACGGTGAGCGGCGATCCCGCACTCATGTATGTTTGTTCGAGGTGCTCTGCGATGATCATCATGGATCGGAAGATACTCGCCCTTACGCTCGGAGCGGTGGCGTGGGCGTGTGACCGGGACGTCGCCGAAGGCAGAGCGACGATGGACCGACGCGAGGCGCCGGCCTCGCCGGTCGTGCTGTTCCTGGGCACGAGCCTGACCGCCGGCTACGGCCTGCCCGTCGAGCAGGCCTATCCGAATCTCCTCGGGGCTCGCATCGACTCCCTGGGTCTTCCGTATCGCGTCGTCAATGCAGGTGTGAGCGGCGAGACGTCGGCAGGGGGATTGCGGCGGATCGATAGGCTCCTGCGGCAGCCCGTCGCGGTGCTCGTCCTGGAACTCGGTGCGAACGATGGACTTCGCGGACTCGACATCGAGACGATGGCGGCGAACCTCCAAGAAATCGTGAACCGCACACGCGCGGCGCATCCCGACGTCGCGATCGTCGTGGCCGGTATGGAAGCGCCACCCAACATGGGCGATCGCTTCACGGCGCAGTTCCGCGCGGTGTTCGCGGACGTTGCGCGGGCGAACGACGCCACACTGATCCCGTTCCTCCTCGAGGGTGTGGCAGCCGACCCGGCGCTCAATCAAGCAGACGCCATCCACCCGACCGCCGAAGGCCAACGGATCGTTGCCGAAACCGTATGGACGTACCTGGAACCGATCCTCGCTGCCCGTGCGGCGAGCGACACCGTGTCTGATAGAGAGGTGCGTGGATGAAACGCGGGAGCACACCACTCCGGCCAACCAAGATCGTCTGTGTGGGGAGGAATTACGTCGAGCACGCCAAGGAGCTGGGGAATGTGGTGCCCGACCGTCCGCTCCTCTTTCTCAAACCGCCGTCGGCGCTCTGTGCGCCGGAGGACGCGATTCGGCTGCCGGCGGCGTCGCACGCGGTCGAGCACGAGGCGGAGATCGGCATCGTGGTCGGCCATCGCATGTATTGCGTGCCGGAAGACGAGGCCTTGCAGGCGATCGCCGGGCTCACCTGCGTGAACGATGTGACAGCGAGGGATCTGCAGAAGAGCGACGGGCAGTGGACGCGGGCCAAAGGGTTCGACACGTTCTGCCCTGCAGGTCCGTCGGTTGTGCCCCTCGACCAACTCCCGCCCTGGCGCGAGCTGGAGGTCATCTGCCGTGTGAACGGTGCGGACCGACAGCACGGTCACGCTCGCGACATGGTGTTCGGGCTGCCGTTCCTTCTATCCTACATCTCGCACATCATGACGCTCGAGCCGGGTGATCTCGTCGCAACTGGCACACCGTCCGGCGTCGGTCCGTTGGTCGAGGGTGACCGCGTCGAGGTGGAGATCCCCGGAATCGGCGTGCTCGCCAACCCGGTGACGGCTGCCGACTAAGCGGCGTCGTGGTGGGCTGCCTCCCATGCCACGATTGCCCGCTTCCGCTCGTCCCCCCACCGGTAGGATCCCAACTGACCCGACTGCCGTATCACGCGGTGGCACGGGATGATGAAGGCCACCGGGTTACGCGCAACGGCCGAGGCGACGGCGCGGTGCGCCGCCGGTCGCCCGACCGCCGCGGCAACGTCACCGTAGGATACCAGTGTGCCGGGAGGGATCCGGAGCAGCGCTTCCCAGACCTTGATCTGGAAGTTCGACCCGCGAAGGTCGAGCAGAAGCCGCTCGGCTGCGCGTCCGGGTTGGAAGATGGTACGGGCAGTCATCGCCGCTCGCTGCTGATCGCGCCGCACCGTGGCGTGCGGCCACTGCGCGCGCAGAGATTCCAACGCGCGCGCGCGCGTTCCACGACGTGTGAACGCAAGGCCACAGATCCCCCGCGCGGTTTCGGCTATCAACGCATCGCCGAACGGGCTGGGCGCGGTTCCATAGGTCACGTCCAGGCCCGCGCCCTTGGTCTTGAATTCCCCGGGGGTCACGGCCTCGAACGTCACGAACAGATCGTGCAAGCGCCCCGGGCCCGATAGACCGGCATCGAGGGACGTCGCAAGCACGCTCCGGCCCGCGTGCAGGGCCCGTCTGGCGTGCTCGAGCGTCAGATATTGCATGAAGCGCTTCGGTGAGACGCCGGCCCACCGTCGGAACAACCGCTGGAAATGGTGCGGGCTGAGGTTCACCGCGCGGGCGACATCTGCCAGCGAGGGTTGGTCCCGGTAATGTCGTTCGAGATATCGGATTGCCGTTGCCACGCGTTCGGCATCGCTGGTGGTCATGAGTGCTTCCGCTGTTCGGTTGTGCGCAGGAAGGTGGCGACGGACGTGTGACGTCTCAACCCGTTTCTTGCGATCGTCAGGGCGCGGTCGACGCGAATGCCGAGAGATCCTGCTCCACGATGGAGAGGGGATCGACCGAGACGCTGCCGTAGCGCAGTGTCCAGTGCAGGTGCGGGCCCGTCACCCGCCCGGTTGCCCCCACCCGCCCGATCAGTTGTCCGGTGTCGATCGGGTCGCCTTCGGATACCGCGATCTCACTGAGGTGCATGTACACGGTGACGAGGCCCGCCCCGTGGTTCACATAGACCACCCGCCCGGCGTAGTAGAAGTCTCCGGTGAGCGCGACGACGCCGCGGTTGGCCGCGTACACGGGCGTGCCGGTCTGGCCGCTCAGGTCCGTCCCCATGTGACGACTCTGCAGCGTCCCGTTGAACTCCCGACCCTTGCCGAAGGGGCTCGTCACACGACCGGCAACGGGGAGGGCGAACGCGCCCCGCCACAGCCGCGGGGTCGTCAGTGCCGTGCGTGACACCGCGCGAGCCTGTGCCCGCTCGTCGGCGATCCGGACGGCGAGTGCGGAGTCCGGGGCTGTCGCGAACGCAGGGGCCACCGTGAGTTGCTCGACTGTGAACTCGCCCGATATCACGGGAATCCACACGGTCCGGTCGACGGGATTGTCGAGTGGCCCGATCTCGAGCACCAGCGGGATTCGTTCGGTGCGGCTGACCGGTACCGGACCGAGCGCACGGTACAGGCCTCGGTTGGTCCGCTCGAACACCAACGGTTGGTCGCCGAGTCGGCCGCGAACCGGTGCGACGGAGTCTGCCAGCACCGGTGTTTCGCTCAGCAGGACGACGAGCTGGACGATGGAGCCCTGTGGAGCCTGCTCGGGGAGCCAGGAGACGGTCACCGACGGTGCCTGCTGGCCGGCCAGAGCCGTGGGCCAGCCGGCGAGCAACAAGGCCCACACCAGGAGGTGGAGTCTTCGGTACATCATCGTCGGAAACTACCGACACGGGGAAGTCCCGCGGATCCTCGCGTGTTGCTCAGCCCGAGACCGCTGGGGGGATTGGAGCGGCGGACGGCACCCCGCCGAAGCGGCGTTCCCGGCGGCCGTATTCCGACACCGCAAGTGCGAGGTCCGCTTGCCGGAAGTCCGGCCACAACACGTCCGTGAAGTACAGCTCGGCGTATGCGCCTTCCCAGAGCATGAAATCCGAGAGGCGCTGCTCGCCTGCCGTCCGGACGATGAGGTCGGGGTCGGGCACACCGTCGTCCAGTGTGTGGTGCAGGAGGTCGGTCGTGATGGCTGCCGGATCCAGTACACCACGCGCGACGTCGGCCGCAAGGCGCTGCATGGCATCGGTGAGTGCCCACCGTGCGCCGTAGTCGATGGCGAGCCGGAGGTGCAACCGCGTCCCAGCTGCCGTCTTGTCGATCGTACGGCGCAGCTCCTTCAGAGCGCTGGAGGGGATGCGGTCCTCTCGACCCACATGCGTCACCCGTGCGCCGTTCTCGATGAGCTCCGCAGTCTCGCGGCGGCAATACTCCCGCAGCAACCAGAACAGGCGCCCGACTTCGGCGGGCGGACGTTTCCAGTTGTCGCTGGAGAACGCGTAGAGGGTGAGGGTGGTGATACCGAGGCTCGGGGAGCCTCGCACGACATCTCGAACACTGTCGACGCCGGCAAGGTGCCCCCGCCATCGCGGCTTGCCCTGTTGCCGGGCCCACCGGCCGTTGCCGTCCATGATGATGCCTACATGCAGTCCGCTCATGTGCGCTCCAACGCGTCTCGCGCCTCGCTCAGAATCGTCTCCATACGGTCGAGATACTCTTCGAGCGCCCGCCGTCCTTTCGCCGTCAGCCGGTACTCGGTCTTCGGCTTGCGGTCCTCGAAGCCCTTGAGCACCCGGATGTACCCGGCCTCCTCCAGCTTGCGCGCATGCACGCTGAGGTTGCCGTCGCTGGCACCGAGCACGCTCTTGAGATCGGCGAAGGTCATCCCGTCTTCGGCCGCCAGTGCCGAGACGATCCCGAGCCGGATCCGTTCGTGAATCAGGCGGTCGAGCGAGTCCGACACGCTGCTACCCGCCATGTCGCAACACGATGTCGAGCCCGATGAGCAGGTGCAGGCCTCCGAACCCGATCGCCAGGAGCGGCAGGCCCCACGCGGGGTAGAGCAACCCAATGGCACCGAGTATCAGCAGCGACACCCCCATCCAGCGAATCGCCCGAATCGAAAACTCCGCGCCGGCGGTGACCCCGGCACCGTACAGGGCCAGCCACATGCCCGGCAATAGGTGATAATCGCCGTCGACCGTGAGGGCGACGGTCAGGAGCGCCCCGGCGGTGAGTGCCGGCGCGATGACCCACACCAAGCGACGGATCGCGCCCGACCAGATTGGGACCGACGTTCGACGCGCCTTGGCTATGTTCGATACGGCGGCGATGGCAATCGAGATGGCCGCCGTGGGGATCCAAATGCGCAAATCCGCCGGTTGCGTTCCCTGGTGGGCCAGCCAGGATGCCACCAAGCCGACGAAGCCGACGGTGATGAGGCCCCACCCGGACACCGCCGTGAACGACGAGGCAGATTCCATCGTCCGCCGGATGTACGCGAGGGTGTCCTTGGCGCTTTCCCGGTCTTGATGCGTCGGCATGGTCACGCGCGGCTCCCTGATCGCCCAGGTGGTAAAGAACTTTATATCACAAAGTAGCGCGGGGGCGGAGTGTCGCCAAGGGGGTCGGTGGGTCTCTTGAACGTCGCGCCGGACATTGGTAAAATGCTCCCCGCAACAACCAACCAGCGGTATCGATCCATGACACTACTAACACTCTCGAACGTCTCGAAACGATTTGACCGTGTCGTCGCCGTCGACGACGTCTCGTTCCAGGTGGACCGCGGCGAGGTCGTGGGATTTCTCGGTCCCAATGGGGCCGGGAAATCGACGACCATGCGGCTGATCACGCAGTATTACGAGCCTGACGCGGGTGACATCCGACTCGACGGCATTCCGGTGGCGGAGCATGCCCGCGAGGCAAAGCGCCGCATCGGGTACTTACCGGAGAACAACCCGCTCTACGGGGATATGCTCGTGGCGGAGTACCTCGAGTTCGTCGCGCGGCTCCGGGACCTCACCGGCGCTGTGCGGCGGGACGCGCTCGACGAGGCCGTGGCCCGGACCCAGATCGGCGATGTGTTCTACCGCCCGATTGGCGATTTGTCGAAGGGCTACCGTCAGCGGGTGGGTCTTGCGCAGGCGATTCTGCACCGACCCGACCTGCTGGTGCTCGATGAGCCGACGGAAGGGTTGGATCCGAATCAACGGGTCGAGATTCGGCGGCTCATCGGCGACTTGGGCAAGGACCGCACGGTGGTGCTTTCGACGCACGTCTTGTCGGAGGTCCAGCAGACGTGCTCGCGGCTGCTCGTGATCCACCGGGGTGCGATCGCGGCGGACGGTCCGGTCGACACGCTGACCCGGCAGGCGCAGGGGGCCGTGATGGTCTCGGTGGAAGCGGCGGGCGCCGGCATTGTCGAGACGCTCGGCGAGCTCGACGGCGTGCGCGAGGTTACCGACGCGCGCGAACGGGACGGCTGCGTGCGGCTCACGTTGGCGGCGGATGGAGCGACGGACGTGCGTCCGCTGATCTTCGACGCCGCCAAGACGCACGGATGGACGCTGTACGAGCTCCATCAGGAGACAGGGAGCCTCGAGGATCTGTTCCAGCAACTGACGAAGGGGGCATGATGCGATCGATTGCCACCATCGCCCGTCGCGAACTGCGGTCGCTGCTCGACCATCCGACCGGGTACATCCTTCTCGTCGTCTTCCTGGTCGTGACCGACTTCCTCTTCTTCCGTCAGGCCTATCTCATGGGGCTGGCCTCGCTGCGGCCTATGCTGCAGCTCCTACCGTGGATCCTCCTGTTCTTCGTTCCGGCGGTGACGATGCGCGCGCTGGCGGAGGACATCCGCAGCGGCACCCTCGAGGTGGTCCTGGCCCAGCCGGTCTCGGAAGCCGAACTGCTCGGCGGGAAGTACCTGGGACAGGTCCTGTTCATCTGGCTGGCGATCGCGCTGACGATCCCGGTGATGGTCGGGCTCGGGTTGGGCGCTGACCTGCAGGTCGGCGTGCTCATCGCGCAGTACGTCGGGACCGCGCTCCTCACGCTGGGTCTCGCCGCGGTCGGCGTGTGGGCCTCCAGCGTCACGCCGAATCAGATCACCGCGTTCATCCTCGGCGTCGCCGTGATGTTTCTGTTGATCCTCGTCGGGATCGATCCGATCATCGCCGGCCTGCCCGTCCTGATCAGTAACGCGCTGGCGAGCCTGTCGGTCTTGCGACACTTCGAGAATATCACCCGGGGCGTCATCGACCTGCGGGATGCGGTCTACTTCGTGACGCTGGCCGGGGTATTCCTCAGCCTGGCGTACCTCGCGTTGATGCGTCGGAAGCTGTCGCGCCGACGCGAGACCGGCCGCCGCTTGGCGCTTGGGACGACGTTGCTCGTGGCCCTCATGGTCGTGGTCAATCTGTTCGGTCGCCAGATCGGCGGCCGGTTGGATCTCACGCCGGGCAACGCCTACACCCTGTCCAGGGCATCGAAGACCATTCTCGGCGGACTCGACGATCTGGTGACGATCACGCTGTTCGTGTCGGACGAGCTGCCGAACGAGTTCGCCATCGTGCGCCGGGATGTCGACGACCTCTTGGCCGACATCCGGGCGGCGGGCAAAGGCAACGTGCGCGTGGTCCAGGTGAATCCACAGGGCGATCCCGATGCCGAGGAGCAGGCGCGCTCGTTGGGCATCCCGCCGGTGCAGTTCAACGTCATTGGCGAATCGGAGTTACAGGTCAAGCAGGGGTACATCGGCCTCGCTGTGCAGTATGCGGAGGGCACGGAGACCATTCCCATCGTGCAGCGTACGGAGGACCTCGAGTACCGACTCGTGTCGTACGTACGCGCGCTCACGCGGAACGATCGTCAGGTCGTCGGGTTCGTCGAGTCTTTCGATACCCCGCCGGGGGGCCAGGGGGGCGCCCCCGGCTATCAGCGGTTCCGCGAGGAGCTCGGCCGGTTGTACGACGTACGGACGGTCTCGACGTCCGACAGCGCGCCGATCGATCCTGAGATCGATGTGCTCGTGCTGGCCGGCACGCCGTTCATGCTCGACAGCCTCCAGCGGCAGCGGTTCGGCGCCTACCTGGGGAATGGTGGAAGCGCCATGCTGCTTGCCTCGGGTATGGTTGTCGAACAGCAGTTCATGGCGTCGGCACGCCCAGTAGGATGGAACCAAGTGCTGCAACCCTATGGCGTCTCGATCAGGACCGACATGATCTTCGACCTCGGGTCGAACGAGCGGGTGACGATGCCGGTGCAAGGTGGCCGGCTCATGGTGTCGTATCCGTTCTGGGTACGCGCGATCAGCACGAGGGCGTCGGTGATCAACCAGGATCTCGAAACGGTTCTGGTCCCGTGGCCGAGCTCGATCGACACCTCCGGAGCCGCGCCGGGGTCCGTGACGCCGCTGCTGACGACGACGGAAGGCGGCGGCCGCGAGGTCGGCCGCGCGTTCATCGCGCCCCAACGGGACTTCCCGCGTGACAGTCTGGGTCAGCGGCTCCTGGCGGTCGCGGTGAATCCGCTCGCGGCGGAGAGCGCCGAAGCGACGTCTCGCGGGCGCGTCATCGTAATTGGCAACAGCGACGTCGTTTCGGATCGCTACACGCAGTCCGACGTCAGTGGTCTGGTGCTCGGCTTGAATGCCGTCGACTGGTTGGCGCAGGAGGATGCGCTGATTGCGATCCGTGCCAAGAACCGGCGGCCGCCGCAACTGATGTTCGAAAGCCCAACCACGCGCGACGTCGTCAAATGGGGGAACGTCGCGGGCATGCCGCTGTTGTTGATCCTCTTCGCTTCGGTTCGGCTCTTTCGGCGCCGCCAGATGGCCCGCAACACCTACGGGTCGGAGGTATCATGACCGGAACACAGCTCCGCCGAATCGCGATCGCGCTGGTTCTCGCGGTGTTCTTGTGGGGTCTCACCGAGGTGATCGGCTGGGGCGGCGATGTTGTCGAGGAAGGGCAGATGTTGCCGTCGATCCAGATTGCGGAAGTCGATGCCGTCCGATTCGTGCACGACGGCGATACCGTGCGGCTTGCGCGCGGCGACGGCGATGTGTGGACCGTCAATGGGTTCGCCGCCTCGCCGAAGGAGGTTGGTGCGCTCGCCGGTGCCTTGGCAGTGGGGATGTCCGGTGATCTCGTCGCCCGCAATCCGGACTCGCATGAGCGGATGGAGGTCGATGACGCGGCTGCGAAGCGCGTCTCCGTCCAGCGGGGTGGGCAGGTGCTGGGTGAGTTGTTGGTCGGCGCATCCGGCCGCGCATACCGTTCCGCGTACGCCCGGCGGCCCGGTGCCGACGAGGTGTACCTCGTCGAGGGAGAACTGGTCGGGATGCTCGATCGCGGCGTCAACGATTGGCGCGACCGGCGTGTCGTGGGCGTCGAACCCGACAGCATCGGTGCCCTCGAGATCCGGCGTGGCGGCGCACGCTACCGCCTCGTCCGCTCGGACAGCACCTGGACCGTCGACGGACGCCCCACGGACTCGTCGCGCGTCAAGCGGCTCGTGGACGCCGTGGCATCGTGGGAGGTACCAGTCACCGGGTTCGCGACGCCGGAGCAGGCCGACTCGGCCGACTTCGGCCGGATCGAGCGATCGCTCCGGGTTCTGGCGCGCGGAGGGGCTGAGGTGGCAGCCGTGGCATTCGACTCGACCGACGGTGCCTTCTGGGTGCGACGGGACGGTGACGACACGGTGTACCGGGTCTATTCCTGGAAGGTCAACGACCTCACGCCCGCCGATACGTCGCTCCTGCCGCGCGACTGACCACGAGTCCCGATAGCGTGCCCCCATCTCTGGCGACCGTTGCGACGCGGGTTACACGGTGCGCCCGGTGCCCGCGGCTCGTCGCCCATCGCGAAGAGGTAGCACGTACCCGGCGACGCGCGTACCGCGACTGGGACTATTGGGGCAAACCCGTGCCGGGCGTGGGCGATCCGGACGCGCGCTTGGTGGTGATCGGGCTCGCACCCGCGGCCCACGGCGCCAATCGCACCGGCCGCATGTTCACGGGGGACTCTTCGGGTGACTGGCTGTATGGGGCGCTGCACCGCTTCGCGTTCGCGAGCCAAGCCGAGTCGGTATCCCGCGATGACGGACTGACGCTGGCCGACTGCTACATCACGGCGGCGGCGCGGTGTGCGCCGCCGGGCAACCGCCCAACCCAGGAAGAACTGGACACGTGTCAGCCGTTTCTCGACGCCGAGTTACGCCTGCTCCATCGCGCCCGCGTCTTTCTCGTCCTCGGCCATATCGCGCATCGGCAATGGTTGCGAGCCAGCGGTTTATGGACTGCCATGACGCCTGCTGACCGGCCGGCCTTCGGACACGGAGCGCGTCACGCGATCGGGGATGATCGATGGTTGCTGTGTTCCTACCACCCGAGTCGGCAAAACACCAACACGGGGCGCCTGACGCGACGGATGTGGCACGACGTCTTCCGCGTTGCCCGGCAACTCATCGGATAGCGGGGAGTTCGCGGTGACGCAAAGGGCGCGCACCCCTGGGGTACGCGCCCTTTGCGGGTCCGGCTGAGTGCGGGGATCAGATGTCGAGATTCTTCACGTACTTCGCATTTGCCTCGATGAATGCCCGACGGGGCTCGACTTCGTCACCCATGAGCGTCTCGAAGAGCGTCGTTGCCTCCACAGCATCCTCCATCTCGACGCGCAGCACCGTGCGGGTTGCCGGGTCCATCGTTGTCTTCCAGAGCTGACCCGGGTTCATCTCGCCGAGGCCCTTGTACCGCTGAATCCCCACGTTGCCCTTGCCGCCGTTGTTCAGGCGCTTGGTGTATTCCTCGCGCTCGGCATCGTCGTAGGCGTAGAACTCCTCTTTACCCTTGGCTACTCGGTAGAGCGGCGGTTGGGCGATGTAGACGTACCCCGCCTCGATGAGCGGGCGCATTTCTTTATAGAAGAACGTCAACAGCAGTGTGCGAATGTGCGCGCCGTCGACGTCGGCGTCCGTCATGATGATGATCTTGTGATACCGCGCTTCGTCGAGCTTGAACTCGTCGTCTCCGATGCCCGTGCCGATGGCGGTGACCATGGCGCGGATCTCCTCGTTTGAGAGAATCTTGTCGACCCGCGCCTTCTGGACGTTGAGGATCTTACCGCGCAACGGCAGGATCGCCTGGAACGAGCGGTCGCGCCCTTGCTTTGCCGATCCGCCCGCCGAGTCGCCCTCCACGATGTACAACTCGCACATGGAGGGATCGGTAAGCGAACAGTCCGCCAGCTTGCCCGGCAGCACGCCGTTTTCGAGGGCGCTCTTCTTGCGGACGAGCTCCCGGGCCTTCCGTGCGGCCTCGCGAGCCCGCGCAGCGCTCAGGGCTTTGTCGATCACCGCCCGGGCGGCCGACGGGGTTTCCATCAGCCAGTTGCCCAGGTGCTCATACACGACCGTCTTGACGATGCCCTCGACCTCCGAATTCCCGAGCTTCGTCTTGGTCTGGCCCTCGAACTGCGGTTCCTTGACCTTCACGTGCAGCACGGCCGTGAGCCCTTCGCGTACATCGTCTCCGCTCAGGGTGACGGTGTCCTTCTTGAACATCCCCTTGTTCTTGCCCACCTCGTTCACGCAGCGCGTCAGCGCGGCCTTGAATCCGGTGAGGTGGGTGCCGCCCTCGTGCGTGTTGATGTTGTTCACGAACGAGAACGTGTTCTCCTGGAATCCGGCATCCCACTGGAGCGCGATGTCGATCTCCACGTCGTCCTTCGCGGTCGTGATGTGGAATGCCTTCGCGTGGAGGGCCTTGCGGTTGCCACGCAGGAAGTCGACGAACTCCGCAATGCCCTTCTTGTAGAGGAATTCCTCGGACTTCCCGTCGTCGGAGCGCTTGTCGTGCAGCCTGAGCTCGATTCCGGAGTTCAGGTACGCCAACTCGCGGAGCCGGTTCGCAATCGTGGAATAATCGTAGGTGATCTCTTCGAAGATCTCCGGGTCGGGCTTGAACGTGACCCGCGTCCCGGTCTTCTTGGTCTTGCTCGTGACCTCGAGCTCGCGGGTCGTCTTGCCGCGCTCGAACGCCATGTGGTGCTCGTGACCGTCACGGCGAACCCACACACCCAATCGCTCCGACAGCGCGTTCACGACAGATACGCCGACCCCGTGGAGACCGCCGGAGACCTTGTAGGTGTTCTTGTCGAACTTCCCGCCGGCGTGCAGCATCGTCATCGCGACCTCGACGCCGGGCTTCTTCTCCGTCCTGTGGAGATCGACCGGGATACCCCGGCCGTCGTCCTGTACGGTGACCGCACCGTCGGGGTGCAGGGTCACGTCGATGCACTTGCAGAAGCCTGCCATCGCTTCGTCGATGGCGTTGTCAACGACCTCGTAGACGAGATGGTGCAGTCCCCGGATGCCCGTGGAGCCGATGTACATCCCGGGTCGGCGTCGGACGGCCTCGAGACCTTTGAGGACCTGGATGCTATCGGAACTGTATTGTTGGTCGTTGCGCTTGGGCATGTTCGGAGTTGCGGCAGGAAGACGTAAAAACGGGGGTCAAAGCGTGACCCCCGGGGGTCCTTTGAATATACCTAGTGTCAGGGGGCAAAGCAACGGGTCGGAGTGTCCGTAAATTGTTTTCTTACAATGGCTTAAGAACACGTCATTGCCGGGCGCGACCGGCCCTCACTTCGCGGCACCGACCTGCCACACGATCCGTCGGATCTTCTTGGCCTTGGCGCCGAGTTTCCGCAGGATTTCCGGCGACATCAACTGCAGTTCCTGCACCCAGGCGGATGACGTGACGCGGACGAAGAGCTTGCCGTCCTGGGTCACCTTGAGCGGGGTGGTGACCGCGGCGATCTGTGGGCCGACGAGGTCCGGCCACTCGGGGATGACGCTGGCCTGATCGAGCCGGCGGGCCATGCCCGACTTCTTCAGGTAATCCCCGAGCACTTCGTCGAGCGGTGTGGCGGGCGGTGGTCGCTTATCGCTCAAGGCGTCCTTCCTTCATACGCCAGCGCGGGAGCGCCAGCAGTTCGGCAGGGACCTCCGACTCGCGCGGCGCCGCGACCACCGCTTGGCCGGGCAGCATCGCACCGATCAATGCGAGGAGACGCTCCTGGCGATCGCGGTCGAGCTCGGCGAACACATCGTCGTACAGTGCGATCGGTGCCGTGCCGGTCGCGGCCCGAAGGCTCTCCGCTTCCAGCAGGCGCAAAGCCACCGCCGCCGTGCGCTGTTGACCTGCGGAACCGTACGTGCGGAGGTCCCGGCCGTCCAGTCCGAGGTGCAGGTCG
>JBDHJO010000222.1:0-4102 GCA_039586875.1 Gemmatimonadota bacterium
TGGCGGCGATCTCGCCGCTTGCTACGGTAGTGGCGTCAGGAGTTGCAGCACCGCAGCGTCGGCAAGAGCTGTCCGATGGATCGAGGCGAACACCGCAGTGCGGGCATGTGAGGTCGCCGGTCATGGGAGGTCTCCGGTCGGGGTTTCTTCCGGCAAAGTCCGACATGAAGTCCGGCAGGTTGCCGTGCCTACGCTCGGAAGCCCGCGAAAGTCCGACATTATGCCGGTTTTCGCATAGGTCCTGAGCCCAATGGGGTTGAGTGCGAGCGCGGACGCTCCGCGATCCGCGCTCGCACTCGTCCTCGCCGGTGCTGCCGCACCGGCAGCGGATCAGGGGGTCGCGGGTTGAGCTGCGGCGGCTTCGCCGCCTCGCTCTCCTTCGGATCAAATCCCGCCGTCCCGACTCACAAACACAAACGCGGGCCTGAGCCCGCGTTTTGTGTTTGTGGGCGGGCCGCCGGGCTTCTTTCCGTCGCCTCTCGCCTGGCGGCTCGAGGCATCCGGTCAAATCCCGCCGTCCCGACTGTTCTAAGTTGAAGCTCTGTAGGCGTTTATGCCTGCAGAGCTTCGTCCCTTCCACATTCACGTCGTACGTTGCGGCCGCCGCACCGTTCGTCTTCTTCGTTCTCTGCCGCCGTCGCCGCCGCCGTCACTCCGATCGCTCATGACCTTGGCCACATACGGTGAGGTCATGGCCCGAACCAGCGCGCTGTAGTCGAGCTGGAACGTCACCTCCGACCCGACGGTCAATCGCCGGTCGCCCGCGTCCACGATGAGATGGTCACTGCTGGCGCCGAGCACCGTGATGCCGGGCGACGGGCGGAGACCGTCAGCGTCGGTGTCCTGCCGTCCCACGCCGAGGATCGCCTGCGCGATGGGACCCCGATCGGGCGGGCGTGGCGTCTCGCCGAACGCGCTCTGCGCGATCTCGCCCCACGGCTGCGAGGGTTTGACCTTCGACTCGATCACCTCGGCGGTGAGCGTGATCGCGTCGGTGTACAACCCTTCGATCGGTTCGCGGCGCAGCGTCTCGCGACCCAGGAGAATGGACTCACCCAGGCGAAGATCGTTGATCCGCCCCGGGGCTTCGTCACCGAGTGCCCACCGGAGGTTGCCGGAGTTGCCGCCGGAGACGAGGTCGAGCGTGCAGCCGAAGGTGGTCTCGATCGCGTCCGCCAACGCCGACAGCTCGGCCATGTTGGTCGCGTCGGGGGCGACACCGCTTCGACACGCGAGGTTGGTACCGATGCCACGGAATGCGAGGTTGGGCAGGCGGAGCGTCTCACGCACGATGGTCTCGAGATCGCCCGGCATGATCCCTTCTCGCAGATCGCCCAGCTCCACCATGAGCACGATCCCGTGCGTGCGCCCCACCGCCTTCGCGGCCGACGCGAGGGCACGGATGACGACGAGTTCGGTGTTGAAACTCACGTCGGCGTGCGCGACCACCCGGTCGACCTGGCTGAGCATCGGCGAGCGCAGGAGCGTCATCGACGACTGGACACGTGCCCCGCGCATGGTCTCGAGGTTCTCGATGCGCGAGTCGCCGAGCGTCGTGACGCCCGCCTGGAGTAATGCCGTCGCGATCGCGGGGGCGCCGAGCGTCGCCTTCGTGACGCCGGTGACCGCAATCCCACGACGGCCGAGCCGGGCGATCAAGGTGTGCGCGTTGTGACGGATCTTGTCGAGCGCGATGTCCAACCGCGGCGCGGTCATGCGACGCTGCGCGTCGGCTGCTCCTCGAGTAGCGGAAAGGCCTCCACCACCATGTCCACGAGCCGCGCGGGCGACCGGGTGAGGGCGTCGGTGACGGGGATACCGAGCTCGCAGGTATACCGTGCGATGGCCTCGCTGACCTCGGTCTCCGACAGGCGCTCGTGGTTGAGCGTCAGGCCAATCACCTTCGTGTCGGCGAAGTGCTCGATGAGGTCGATCTCGGCGGCCGCGGTCGGCATCGGCATTCGGGGGAAGTCGCAGCGATGGACGCGTCCGGGTGCGTGCTGGAGCACGACGCCGTCGGGACGGCTGCCCCGGATGATGAGGCTCGAGGTCGAGAAGGCGGGATGGCTCAGCGCCCCCTGCCCTTCGATGACGATCACATCGGGGCGTTCGGCGACGAATGCCTCGAGGATGGTGGCTTCCATCTCGCCGGAGCAGAACTGCGACGGGACCGCGTCGAGCGCGATGCCGTACCGGGCCCCTTGCATCAAGCCGGTCTGGCCGGTGCCCACCAACACCGTATGGATACCGGATGCGTTGAGGGCGCGGGTCAGGATGGTGGCGGTCGTCCGCTTGCCGATGGCGCAGTCGGTGCCCAGCACGGCGATGCGCGGGCAGGTGACCTCGCCGATGCGATCGCTGAACATCCGCAGGTCCTTCTTGGCTCGGGGCCGGCGCACGTCGAGCATCCGCACCCCGCGCGCGGCGCTTGCTGCGGCAAACTCCGCGTCGTCGTTCAAGAACTCATGCAGGCCGTTGACGATGTGCATGCCGTGCGCGATGGCCTCGAGCACGACGCCACGTTCGAGCGTCGAGAGCATGCCACTCGCCGGCGCCATCCCGTAGATGAAGTAGTCGGGCACGTCGCGCGTGTGACGAAGTGCGTCGGCAAGGTCGCGAAAGACGGGGATCGCCCGCATCTCCTCGCCGAGGACGGTGCCGGCATCGCGTCCGGCCTTCTCGCTGTCGATGACCCCGAGAATGTCGTACAGCTCCGAGTGCCGTACGAGCCCGTTGGCGGTCTTCCCGTCGATGGCGCCGAAGTTCGCCTCACAATAGACGATGGCGGTCGCCGCCGGCCCGCGGGCGCTGGGGGATCGCAGCGGAGCCTTCACCGCCGGCTCTGTTCTGGCGGCGGGCTGCTGACGAAATGCTGGCTTGAACGACGTGGATTGCGGGAATGTTGGCATCGACGCTCCTCGAGGTGAGGCTCAGAGGAGGCGACGGAATCCGCACGGCCATTCGGCCGGACATCAGGGCGGTCCCCGCTAAGTGGGTGGTGTGATGTGAAAGGTACCCCCGTGACGGGCAAAACAAGAATCCGCGAGCGCACCTTGACTGGCTCCTCGATCGTGATCGTTTCGTCCCTACGTGACCTTGCGCGCTCCACCAGTTGCCTTTGGCTGTGCGAGGAAGTACCCGAATCCGAGGGCAAGCACGAGGTAGAGCACAACGGTTGTCCAACCGAGAGCATTCACGACGCCGCCGAGTTGGCCCATCAGCGAGACGATGAACGCAACGCCGTCGCCAACGAACAGCGCGAGCAGAATCGCACGACGCGTATCGGAATCGGTTGCGTTTCTGGCGGTCCACGTCAAGACGGCGAAGGCCAGGAGCGCGGCACCGAACAGTCGCGTCACATACTCCAGCTGAGGGGTTGACTCAAGACCGTATGCCGACGTGACCTGAAAGGGCACCACGATGAATCCAACCCCAAACGCCGCTGCAACGAGCGTGTTGACAACCATGAGTGTGGTGAGCTTCATGGGTCCCTGTCCCTCCATCACTGGGTGAGCCGGGGGGGCCGTAGACCGGCCCCCCCGGCCGGCATCAGTGATTCGCTGAGGTGGATGGAAGAGACGGCAGCTTGATGATCACGTCGATTCTACGATTCTGCGCCCGTCCCTCAACGGTCTCGTTGGTGGACACGGGCTGTGACGCACCAAAGCCGACGGCGGAGATGAGGTCTTCGTTCCAGGCGGTGTTCGCAACGAGATACTGCATCACCGACTGCGCTCTTCGTTCGCTGAGCCCTTGATTGACCGCCTCGTTGCCTTGGCTGTCGGTGTGGCCGGTAATGACGATCGGGGCATCGGGGAACTCGCGCATCGACCGCTGGAGCCGAGTCAACAACTGAAAGTTGTCCGGGGTAATCTGGGGCGATCCCACGGCGAAGTTGAGTCCTCGCAGGGTGATGGTCAGTTCGCTGCCACCCAGCAGAACCTCGGCCTCTTCCTCGCTGAAATTACTCCGAACGTGTTCGATCTTCTGTTGCTGGTCTTGGCGCGCTTCGAGCATGGCTGCCGTCGCGAGGCGTTGACGGGTTTCCTCCGCCACCTCTCTCGCCCCGGCTGCCGTCTCAGCAGCCAGAAGCGCCCCGAGG
>JBDHJO010000223.1:0-4091 GCA_039586875.1 Gemmatimonadota bacterium
AACAGGGGATTCAGGATCGAAGCCAACAGCGCCATCGGTCCGTACAAGGGCGGTCTGCGGTTCCACCCGTCGGTGAATCTCGGCATCCTCAAATTCCTCGCGTTCGAACAGGTCTTCAAGAACGCGCTCACGACTCTCCCCATGGGTGGTGGGAAAGGTGGATCGGACTTCAATCCGAAGGGCAAGAGCGACGGCGAGGTCATGCGCTTCTGCCAGAGCTTCATGACGGAGCTCTTCCGGCACATTGGGCCCAATACGGATGTCCCGGCCGGCGACATCGGAGTCGGCGGCCGAGAGGTCGGATTCCTGTTTGGGCAGTACAAACGGATCCGGAACGAGTTCACGGGCGTACTGACGGGCAAGGGATTGAACTGGGGTGGCTCGTTGATACGGCCGGAAGCCACGGGATATGGAGCCGTGTACTTCGCCGCCGAGATGCTCGGTTCCCGGGGGGAAACGCTCGAAGGGAAGACGTGCCTCGTGTCGGGCAGCGGTAACGTGGCGCAGTTCACAACCGAGAAGCTCCTCGACCTTGGCGCCAAGCCGGTGACGCTCTCCGACTCCAGCGGATGCATCTACGATCCGGCCGGAATCGACCGCGAGAAGCTGTCCTTCGTGATGGACCTCAAGAACGTCCGCCGTGGCCGTATCTCCGAATACGCCGAGAAGTACGACGGAGTCACCTACACGGAGATCACATCCGATCTCGATCACAACCCGGTGTGGACGTACCAGGCAGAGTGCGCATTCCCGTCGGCGACGCAGAACGAGATCAGTGCCACGGATGCCACGACGATGCTGGAAAACGGCGTGTATGTCGTGTCCGAGGGCGCGAACATGCCCACCGTGCCGGAGGGCGTCGACATGTTCGTGGCGCAGGGCATTCTGTACGGTCCGGGTAAGGCGGCGAATGCGGGCGGCGTGGCCGTTTCGGGCCTGGAGATGGCGCAAAACAGCATGCGGTACGGGTGGACGCGCAAGGAGGTCGATGATCGGCTGCGCCTGATCATGCAGTCGATTCACGAGGCGTGTGTCACGACGGCCGATCGGTTCGGCAAGAGCGGCAACTACGTGATCGGCGCCAACATCGCCGGATTCCTGAAAGTGGCCGATTCGATGCTCGATCAGGGGGTCGTGTAGGCGGATCCCACGGCCGGTGGCGGTTGACGGGGCGACCGCCGACGATTTCCCTCTAGGGAGGGGTAGGGAGGACGCCGGTCCTCCCTACCACGCCGCCCGACCGGGAAGATTTGCATGACCGCACCGAAGCGAGCTGAGGGAGGACGCAGCGACCACGGCCACGCCCGCCGGTCGAGCCGCTTCCAGCACCTCATGTCCTACCACGTGCAGGACATCCTGCTCGTCACCAGCTTGTACGACTCCTTCATCCTGGCTGAGGACGGCAACCTCGGGGAGCTCGTGCTCACCGAGTTCCTGGATCTCAATCTCCGACACACGCCCGAGCTGACGCACGTGTCGACCGGTGGCGAGGCGCTCAAACTCGCGGCCGTGCACCGTCGGCACGATCTGATCATCTCGAGCCTCCACGTCGGCGACATGAGCGTGCTGGAGTTGGCGCAGCGGGCACGGGATGCCGGCCTCGACGTGCCGATCGTGGTGCTCGCCTACGACGCGCGCGAGCTCAACGAGTTCGTGGCCGAGAACGACCTTTCGGGTATCGAGCGGGTCTTCCTGTGGCAGGGAGACGTGAAGATCCTGCTCGCCATTGTGAAGTACATCGAGGACCGGCGTAATCTCCCGCATGACACGGGAGAGGTTGGCGTACCTGTGATCATCGTGGTCGAGGACAACGTGCGGTACTACTCGTCGTTCCTCCCGATGATCTACAGCGAGTTGATGCACCACGCACACAATCTCATGCCGGAAGGGCTGAATCTCGCGCACAAGCTCATGCGGATCAGAGCGCGCCCGAAGATCCTGCTGTGCGAGACCTACGAGGAGGCGTGGGGCTTCGTCCAGCGGTACCCGGACGAGATTCTCGGCGTCATCTCGGACATCGAGTTTCCGCGAGACGGGCAGCTGGATGTGGTGGCCGGCGTGGAGTTGGCGCGACAGACGCGCAACCTGCGAAATGACATCCCGATCATGTTGCAGTCAGGGCGCCCCGAGAACGAGCAGCTGGCTCGGCTCGCAGGCGCCTCGTTTCTCCTCAAGGACTCGCCGGTGCTCCTGCACGACCTCCGAGAGTTCATGGCGCGCGGATTCGGGTTCGGCGAGTTCGTGTTTCGGTTACCAGATGGGAGCGAGGTCGAACGCGCCCAGGATCTGCCGAGTCTGATCGAAAAGCTGGCCATCGTGCCGGAGGAGAGCGTCGCGTACCATGCCGCAGGGAATCACTTCTCGCGGTGGCTCAAGACCCGCACGGAGTTTCGGCTCGCGGAAGCACTGCGACCGCGCAAGCTCACCGATTTCGGCAGTGTGGAGGAACTCAGACAGTTCCTGATCCGCTCGATCGAGGACTACCGACAGGGACAGAACATCGGTGTCGTGGTCGACTTCGATCCGGAGCGGTTCGACGGCAAGGCACCGTTCACGAGGATCGGGTCCGGCTCCATGGGCGGGAAGGCCAGGGGGCTTGCGTTCGTCAACTACCTCCTGAAGGACTACGGCGCCACGACGAAGTTTCCGTCGGTCCGGATCGCGGTGCCGCCGACGACGGTGCTCGGCACCGATCTCTTCGACGATTTCTTGGACCGGAATCACCTCCGGGACTTCGCGATCGAATGCGAGAGCGACGAGGAGATCTTGGAGCGCTTCCTCGCTGCGCGGTTCCCGGAGAGCGCCCGACGGGACTTGGCGGTGTTTCTCAAGTACGTGCGCGAACCGATCGCCGTACGATCGTCCAGCCTCCTGGAGGACAATCAGTACCAGCCGTTCGCCGGGATCTATCAGACGTTCATGCTCCCGAACCACACTCACGACGAAGACATCGCACTTGCGCAGCTCGTCGCGGCGGTCAAGCGAGTGTACGCGTCCAACTTCTCCTCGCACGCGAAGGCTTACCTCGATGCGACTCCTTATCGGCTGGAAGAGGAGAAGATGGGGGTCGTGATCCAGGAGGTCGTCGGCGCGGCGCACGGCGGGTTGTTCTATCCGGACTTCGCCGGCGTGGCGCGGTCGCACAACTACTATCCGACGGAGCCGGCGCGATCGGAGGACGGTATTGCGGCCGTCGCGCTCGGACTCGGGCGGACGGTGGTGAGTGGTGAGCGGTGCCTGCGGTTCTCGCCGCCGTACCCTCGCCACGTGCTGCAGTTTTCGTCGGTTCAGGACTTCCTCAAGTATTCACAGCGGGAATTCTGGGCAATCGATCTGGACAACACCACATCGGGTACTCGCGACGCGGTCGACTCGCGCCTGGTGCATTGCGATCTCAGCGTCGCCGAACGGCACGGTACGCTCCAACATGTCGGCTCGACGTTCTCGCCGGAAAACGACGCGGTGTACGACGGGCTTTCACGGCCGGGTGTGCGACTGGTGAGCTTTGCACCGGTCCTCAAGCACGGCCTCTTCCCGCTCGCGGAGATCCTCGACTTCCTCTTGGACGTCGGCGAGCAGGGCACGAGCGCACCGGTCGAGATCGAATTCGCGGTCAATCTCGCCACGCCCCCGGGGGCGCCGAAGGAATTCGGGTTCTTGCAGATGCGGCCGCTCGCGCTCACGCGCGAGTTCGAAGAACTGGAGGTCGGCACGATCCGGTCTCAGGACGTGCTGGTGGAGAGTTCGAGCGTGCTTGGGCACGGGCGCATTGACGACATCCACGATGTCGTCATGATCGACTACGAGCAGTTCGACCGATCGCAGAGCCAGGTGGCTGCGGCGGACGTGGCGTATTTCAACGCGCGCCTGAAGGCACGCGACGTCCCGTATCTGCTCATTGGAGTCGGACGGTGGGGGTCGATGGATCCGTGGTTGGGGATCCCGGTGACCTGGGATCAGATCGCCGGTGTCCGCGTGATCGTGGAAGCGGGATTTCGCGACATCAAGGTGGCGCCGTCACAGGGGACGCACTTCTTCCAAAACCTCACGTCGAGTCACGTCGGGTACTTCACGGTGAACGAGGACAATGG
>JBDHJO010000046.1:0-17411 GCA_039586875.1 Gemmatimonadota bacterium
CCCTGACCCTTGCTGTCGCTGTGCGCAACGAGCCAAATGCGCGGCTCGCCACGCCGGCCTTCGAGATTTCTAACCTCCGCCCTGCTTCGCGGATTCGGAATGACGTTGCGGGCCAGCCCCCACCCCATAACGCCGAGGACCGGTAGCCCGACACCGAGGAACAACGCGGCACTCCACCCGGGGAGCGGGAGGATCAGGAGGGGGACGACGAGGAGGGCCAACCACCCCATGCCCGCCCCGAGTACGGCAATCGCATCCAGGGGAGAGTGGGTCACGAACCTGGTCGCCGTCACCTGGAACCCCAGATCCTGCAAGGTCGCGGCGAGGAAGTCCTCGATGTCCTTCAGGGCCTGGCTGCCCGGGAGGCGCGGGACGGCGAGCTGCTCGAGAAGATCGTGAGGCGACGGTGTCATCGGATAGTCACCCGACGAGTCCGGCCTCCTTGAGCAAGAGCTCGACCCGAGCGGTTCCTTTGCTGTCGAGCGGAGGAATCGGTGGGCGTGGCGGCCCGCCCTCGAGCCCGACGAGATCCATGGCCGCCTTGATCGCCGGAATGCCGAGCTCCCCGACGATCGTCTTGTGGAGGGGGGCGACGACCTCCTGCAGTTTGCCCGCTCGAGCAGCGTCACCCGCTTCGAAAGCCCTCCCGATCCCGACCGTGGGCTCGGCCGCGAAACAGGCGACGGCCGCAATCGCACCGACCGCGCCGAGCTCCAGCGCGCGATGAGTCCTTCGCTCCCCACACGTTCTCATGACGCGCCAGCGCCGTGACGACCGGCAGTTCGATGGGCACGTGCGTGTAGCGCGGGAAGTTGTAGAGAATGAGCGGGATCGGCGACCGGTCGGCAACGCGGCGAAAGTGGTCGGTCAGCGATGCTGTCGTAAACACCGGTCCGTAGTAACTCGGCGCCCGGATGAGCACGCCGTCCGCGCCTGCATCGGCCGCGGCCCGGCAGGCGGCGATCGTGGCGCGCGTGGATTCCCGCCCGGCACCGGCAATCAGCCACGCGTCGTCCGACACAACGGTCCGCAGCCACTCGACCACCTGCACGAATTCGGCATCCGACAGCAGCGATGCTTCACCAGTCGACCCCGCTGCGACGATGCCCGCCGCACCCTTTTGGAGCAACGCACGCGCATTGTCACGCAGCGGCACCGGCGCGACGTCGCCGGTCACGTGATCGAACGGCGTCGTCATCGGAACCAACAGCCCTCGTGGCGCCGTCTTCACATCAACCATCCATATCGTGGAACCCGCTCGTGAATCCGTCCGGCATGTCATCCTCATCCGACTCGGCGGTCGTTTCGGGTTCCGCCGGCCCGGCCTGCTCGCTCTCGCTGTCACCACCACCACCACCACCACCGCCGACCTCGCCGTGCCCAAACGTCCGCAACTTCAACTCGAAGTCTGCAGGGTTGGTCGCTGCGGCTTTCGCGGTTTCGAACGTGACGGCGCCGGTACCCACCAAATCCATGAGGTGCTGGTCGAAGCTCTGCATACCGTACTGGTCCCGGCCCTCCTCGATGTAATCCTTGATCTCCGCCACCCGGTTGCGGTCCTTGATCAGGTCGCGGATCGCCCCGGTGGCCACCATGACCTCCAACGCCGCTGCCCGCCCCTTGCCGTCGGCTTTCGGCAGCAGACGCTGCGAGACCACGGCCTGCAACGACTCCGACAGCCGCACCCGCACGACTTCCTGTTCCTCCGGCGGGAACATGGCGACCACACGGGCGATGGTGGTGGTCGCGTCCGGGGTGTGCAGGGTGGAGACGAGCAGGTGGCCAGTCTCCGCCGCCTTCATCGCGATATCGACCGTCTCAGCATCACGCATCTCACCGATGAGGATCACGTCGGGGTCCTGCCGGAGTGCTGCGCGCAATCCGATGCCGAACGAGTCGGTGTCGGAGCCGATCTCGCGCTGCGTGATCGAGGAGTTCAAGTCCCGGTGCAGGAACTCGATGGGATTCTCGAGCGTCAGGATGTGCTTGTTGAGTTTCTGGTTCATGTGGTTGATCATCGCCGCCATCGTCGACGACTTCCCGCTCCCGGTCACACCCGTCACCAGGATCATGCCCCGCTCCGCCACCGACACCTTCTCGAGCACCTTCGGCAGATTCAGCGTCTCGAACGTCGGCACCTCGAACGGAATCACCCGCATCACGATCATGAAGGACGAGCGCTGGCGGAGGATATTGACACGGAACCGCCCGATCCCCGGTGAGCCCCAGGAACAGTCGTAATCCATGAGCGTGTCGATCCGCTTCTGATCGGCCTCGACGGGGATCAGCTTGAGCGCAATGGCCTTGGTCTGCTCGGGTGTGAGGCGCTGTTTGGTGAGCGGTATGAGCTTCCCGTCAATGCGGGCACGAAAGACATCGCCGGCCTTGATGTGCACATCTGACGCCCCGCGCTCCACTGCCGCCTTGATGATCTTCTCCATGGTGCCTTCCAACCTCGGCTATCTGGACGTCCCACGGTTCCCCCACCGGTCGGCGGGAGAACGGCAACTTTACACGCTGGGTACGGGCGGGAGGAACCCCATCCGCTCCCGCGTCAGTCGCATCGTCTCTTTGGCGATGGCCCGGGCACGCTGGGCACCGTCCTCGAGCATCTCGCGCACCCGCGCGGGCTCGGCCCGCAACGCCTGTGCCCGCTCGCGAATCGGACGGAGTTCCTCGGTCATGTGCGCGGCGAGCACCTTCTTGCACTCGATACAGCCCCATCCGGCCGAACGACACTTGGCCGCCACATCGTCGACCACGTCAGGTGGCGAAAACGCCTTGTGGAGCGTGTAGAGATTGCAGACCTCGGGGTTCCCGGGATCGGTCTTCTTCACGCGAGCCGGATCGGTCACGGACGGGCGCAGGAGCTGCCACACCGCCTCGGGCTCTTCCAGAATCCCGATGGTGTTGCCGAGGCTCTTGGACATCTTCGCCCGGCCGTCGAGCCCCATGATGCGGCGCGCGGGGGACAGCAGCGCCTCCGGCTCCGGGAAGAACCCGGCCTCGAAGCGCGTATTCCACTTCCGAGCGATCTCCCGCATGAGCTCGATATGCTGCACCTGATCCTCACCGACCGGCACACCCTGCGCGCGGTAGAGCAGCACGTCGGCCGCCTGGAGCACCGGGTAGTTCAACAGTCCGGCGAGCACGCTCTCCTGCCGCTGCGACTTGTCCTTAAATTGCGTCATCCGCTCGAGCTCGCCGATAGGCGTGACGGTGTTGAACACCCAGGCCAGTTCGGTGTGCTCGGGCACATGCGATTGCACGAAGAGAATGGCGCGTGTCGGGTCGATGCCGGCGGCGAGGAGACTGACCGCCATGCTGTAGGTCCGTTCCTCCAGCGCCGCAACATCGTAGTCCTGCGTGATGGCGTGGTAATCCACGATGCAGAAGATGCACTCGTGGTCGTGCTGCAGGGCTACCCAGTTCTTGACCGCCCCGAGATAGTTGCCGATATGAAGCTCGCCCGAGGGCTGCATGCCTGAGAAGATGCGCATATCCGGCGGAACCTACGGACGGTGAAGGAGCCACGCAAGGTGAGTGAATACGGGCACTTACTCGACATCGCGCGGACAGCTGCCACGCGGGCAGCCGTCCATTTGCGAGAGGTCAATCGTCCCGATTCGGCCTCCTGGGAACGCAAGGGTCACGGCGACTTCGTGACCGACGTTGATCGCGATACCGAGCAGCTGATTGCAGATCACTTGCTCGACGCAACGCCGGACGGATCGATCCTCGGAGAGGAGTTGACCCCGGGTACCGCGCGCGACGGATTGGTCTGGGTCGTGGACCCGCTCGACGGGACCGCCAATTTCTTGCACGGCTATCCGGCATACGCCGTGAGCATAGCGGCGGCCGTGGACGGTGACGTGGTGGCTGGCGTCGTACTGGATGTCGACCGTGATCTCCTCTATCATGCGCATCATGGGGGCGGCGCGTGGTGCGGCGACCGCACGCTCGCCGTATCGCGGACAGTTGCACCCATCGATGCCTTGATCGGCACGGGATTCCCCTTCAAGCGCCAGGACCTGCTGCCGCCATACCTGCGGCAGTTCGCGTTCGTCTTGGGGCACACCGCCGGAATCCGCCGGGCGGGAGCTGCGTCACTCGATTTCGCCGACGTGGCGCAGGGGCGCTTCGACGGCTTCTGGGAGCTCTACCTCGCACCGTGGGACATTGCCGCGGGCGCGATCCTGATCCGGGAGGCCGGAGGGCGTGTCACGGACCTCGACGGTGATCCAAGTCTCCTGCGGCACGGGGCGTTCGTCGCCGGGAACCCGGTGATCCACGAGTGGCTGTTGGAGGCGCTGCGGCGGTAGTCGGGGCCGCCGGCTCAGCGGCCGAGGCTGGCAAGCGTCGCGCGGACAGCATCACTGTCGGTAACCGTGCGGACGTACTCCTCCGGCTCGTACGCCATACCCATCGGGACGACCTCGTTCCGGAACTCCATTGGACTCGGGTATCGGCGGGGCGCGTAGATGTGGATTTCCGACACCCCCGTGGCGGCCACGATCCGTGCTGCGTTCGCAGCTGACACCCCACCTCCGGCGAGGATCGTGATCCGGTCACCGGCCGTGTCCACCAAGTCCTTGAGCAACCCCAGGCTCTCCATGGCCGTGGCCGCCTGCCCCGACGTCAACACGCGCCGCACCCCGAGGTCGATCAGCGTCTCCAGAGACTCCATGGGATCGCGGGAAACGTCGAAGGCGCGGTGGAACGTCACCGGCAGCGGGCTCGCATCCTCCACCAGCTGGGCCGTCCGCTCCCGATCGACGGTTCCGTCCCGCTGCAGCAACCCGAGCACCACGCCGTCAGCACCCAATTCGCGAGCCACGGCGATGTCCTGCCGCATGATCTCGAACTCGAGGTCGGTGTAGGCGAAGTCGCCGCCCCGCGGGCGGATCATGACGCATATCCCGATATCGAGCCGCTCACGGGCCAACCGCACCGCCCCGGCGCTCGGCGTCGTGCCGCCTTCGACGAGATCGTCGCAGAGCTCGACCCGGTCTGCACCACCGGCTGCGGCAGCGACGGCCGATTCGACCGTCTCGACACACACTTCGACAAGGACAGGATCAGGCATGAGTCAATGATATGGACGGGCGTACCGCGTCGCCATCGGGTACCACGGCGCTGTGTGAGGTCTGCTGGGGGGTATTCGCGCCGGTGCTGGCGTCGGGAGGGCCACCCTCTCGATCGACCGGCGGGTGCTTATGACGTCGTGGCCGACACCGGTGCCGCGGTCAGGATCCGTGGCCCATCCCGCTCGATCGCGACCGTGTGCTCGAAGTGTGCGGAGAGACTCCCGTCGTCCGTCACGACGGTCCACTTGTCCTTGAGTGTCCGGATCTCGGGCCGCCCGATATTCACCATCGGCTCGATGGCAATCGTCATCCCCTGTTGGAGCCGCGGTCCTCGCTTCGGCTTGCCGTAGTTGGGCACCTGCGGCTCTTCATGGAAGCTCGAGCCAATGCCGTGCCCTACGAGTTCCCGCACCACACTGAAGCCTGCTGCCTCGACCACCCGCTGTACGGCGTACCCGATGTCACCGACGTGATTGCCGATCAGTGCGGCGGCGATCCCGGCGTCGAGTGCGTCCTGCGTCACCGACAGCAGGCGGGCGACGTCGTCCGTCGGCGACCCGACCGGCGTGGTCACCGCCGAGTCGGCATGCAGGCCGTCGAGGTGGACACCGCAATCGATGCTGATGATATCGCCCTCACGGAGCACCCGTTGGGGCGACGGGATCCCGTGCACGATCTCCTGGTTGATCGACGTGCAGAGCGTCGCCGGGAAGTCGTAGAGTCCCTTGAAGGACGGTGTGGCCCCGTCGTGGCTGCGGATGAACTCCTCCGCGATGCGATCGAGGTCCGCCGTGCTGACCCCGGGTTCCGCACGCGACACGACCAGGCTCAGCGTGTCCGCGAGGATGCGGCCCGCGTGTGCCATCGTGTCGATTTCGCGCGGCGACTTGACCGTGATCATGACTCGAGTGTGGCTGTGACTCGCTGGGCGATCTCGTCGATGCTGCCGATGCCCTCGACATTCCTGACGACACCGCGTGCTTCATAATACTGCACCAGTGGGGCCGTCTGTTCCACATACACCTGGAACCGCTTGCGGATCGTCTCCGGGGTATCGTCGGCCCGACCCTGTTCCCGAGCGCGCCCCATCATGCGTCGGACCAACTCCTCTTCGGGAACGTCGATGTTCAGGACACAGTCGACCGCGGAACCACGGGCGCCGAGTGCCCGATCGACGGCTTCAGCCTGGGGAATCGTCCGCGGGAAGCCGTCCATCAGGATCCCGTTCGCCCCGTCGGGGGAGGCCAACACCTCCTCGATGAGCCCGACGATGATCTCATCGGGTACCAGCAACCCCTGATCCATGTACGACCGCGCCTGTTGGCCCAGCGGCGTTCCACGCTCGACCGCGTTGCGCAGAAGATCACCGGTCGAGACTCGAGGAATGTCGAGGCGGTCGGAAAGAAGGGCGCCCTGGGTGCCCTTCCCTGAACCGGGAGGGCCGAGGAGAATGATATTCATACTGCGCCGTACCAGGTCCGGAACCGAGGAGGCCGGGTAGGAACCCGGCCTCCGCAGCTCACATGTAGCGTCCGCGACGGCCGCGGAACTTCACGCGGCCCTGTTTCATGAAGTCGTCGTAATGCCGCAAGTGCAGATGCTGCTGTACCTGAATCCAGGTATCGAGTGCCACACCCACCACGATCAGCAGTGCCGTCCCGCCGAAGCTGAACGGCACATTGAAGATGTCGAAGACGAAGAACGGCAGCAGCGCGATCGCCGTGAGGAACACGGACCCCGGCAACGTGACGCGCGTCAGCACCTCATCGATGTAATCCGCCGTGGCCGCCCCGGGCTTCACCCCGGGGATGAACCCACCCTGTTTCTTCAAATTCTCGGCAATGTCCAGCGGATTGAAGATGATGGACGTGTAGAAGTACGTGAAGAAGATGATGAGCAGCGCATAGCTCACGTAATACACCGCCGTTCCGGGCCGGAACGCCTCCGAGATCGCGCGCAGCGCGGGCAGATTGGAGAAGGTCGCCAGGGTTCCCGGCACCACGATGATGGCCTGCGCGAAGATGATGGGCATCACGCCGGCGGAGTTGATCCGGATCGGTATGAAGGTCTTCTGGCCTTCACGAATCCGACCACGCCCCATGACCTTCCGCGGGATCTGAATCGGAATCCGGCGCGCAGCCACGGTGACCGCGATGACGGCGGCGATCACGGCAATCATCACGGCCACCAGCACGATGAGTCCCTGCACGCTGATGACGCGCGTGGTCAGGAACTGCAGCGTGAGCGCCGTGCCTGGCAGGAAACCCTCCATGATCGAGAAGAAGATCATGAGGCTCATGCCGTTGCCGATACCCCGTTCCGTAATGCGCTCACCGAGCCACATCACGAAGATGGCACCGGCGGTAAGCGTGAGCACGGTGGTCATCCGGAACCCGAGCCCGGGGGCCGGCACGGCCCCTTGTCCTTCCGCGAAGATCGCGAAGCCGTACGCCTGGAACGTCGAGAGGATCACGGTTGTGTACCGCGTCCACTGGGTGATCTTCTTCCGACCCTCTTCTTCCTTCTGCAGCTTGTCGACGATCGGGAACACCGCGCCGGCGAGCTGGAACATGATGGAAGCCGAGATGTACGGCATGATCCCGAGCGCCAGCACGGTCGCACGGGACAACCCCCCGCCCACGAACATGTCGTACATGCCGAAGAACGTGCCCGCGCCCTGGTTGCGGATGAAGTCCGCCAAGACCTGGACGTTGACGCCGGGGGTCGCAATGTGGGCACCCGCGCGGTACACCGCGAGGCACATCAGCGTGAACAGGAGCTTTTCTTTCAGCTCCGGAACCGCAAACAGATTGGGAATACGAGGTGCGGCCATGTCCGTTACGCCTCGATCCGGCCGCCCGCCTGCTCGATCTTCTCCCGGGCGGT
Organism: Gemmatimonadota bacterium; assembly: GCA_039586875.1. Lineage (GTDB taxonomy): Bacteria > Gemmatimonadota > Gemmatimonadetes > Gemmatimonadales > GWC2-71-9 > JAOTVV01. The sequence goes on from JBDHJO010000046.1 coordinate 7,974, forward strand.
CTTCGAGACGGCACAACCCTGCACGACGTACGCACGCGAGACGTCACCGACCCCCAAGATCTTCACGGGGCGTCCCGCACTGCCGACCAATCCGAGATCGGCCAACACAGCCGGCGTCACGGTCTCGCCCTCGACCTTGGTCAGGTCGCGGACGTTCACCGCCTGCGCCGGAACCTTGAACGGGTTGTGGAAACCACGCTTCGGCAATCTCCGGATGAGCGGCATCTGACCGCCCTCGAACCCGGGGCGCGTACCGCCCCCGGACCGCGCGCGCTGTCCCTTCTCACCGCGTCCGGCGGTCTTCCCGAGCCCGGAACCCGTGCCGCGTCCCTTCCGCTTGGGCTCCTTATGCGCTCCACGCGGGGCCGACAGGTTGTGCAGCCCCAGCTGCTCCTTCTCTGCCATCACGCCTCCTCGGAGGTCACCTGCACCAGGTGCCGCACCTTGAACAACATGCCACGGACCGACGCATTGTCGGGCAGCACGACCGCGTGCTGATGGTGCCTGAGCCCCAGGGCTCGCAGCGTTCGGCGATACGTCGCCGCATGTCCGATACCTGAGCGGACCTGCCGCACGCGCACCTTCGTCGCCGCCTCAGGTGTGGCCGCCGATGCCGCCTTCGTGGTCGTCTTCTTCGTGGCCTTCTTGGTCGTCTTCTTCGTGCTCTTCGCCGCCGCCTTCTTCCGCGGTGCGCTCTTGGCCCGCTTGGTCGACTTGGCCTTCTCAGGCATTGGTCGCCTCCTGCCGCGGCCGGTAATCGATCTCAGCCGGATCGGCGCCACGCTGCTTGGCCACGCTTTCCCGCGTGACGAGGCGCGTCAGCCCATCCATGGTCGCCAACACCATGTTGTGCGGGTTCGCCGAGCCCAGCGACTTCGTGAGGATGTCGGTGATCCCGGCGCACTCGAGCACCGCGCGTACGGGGCCACCGGCGATGACACCGGTTCCCGACGTCGCCGGCTTCAGCATGACGCGCCCTGCACCGTGCTCACCGACCATGTCATGTGGGATCGTCGTTCCCTCGCGCGGCACCGACTTCATGTCGCGCCGGGCAGCCTCGACTGCCTTGCGCACCGCTTCGGCCACTTCATTGGCCTTCCCGGTGGCGACACCGACCTTGCCGTTACCGTCACCAACCGCGGCGAGTGCCGTGAAGGAGAACCGTCGGCCACCCTTCACCACTTTGGCCACGCGGTTGATGTTGATGACGTTCTCGATGAACTCGGAATCGCTCGCGCGATCCCGGCGCTGTCCCCGATCCTTGCCTTGCGCCATCGTCCTAAAACTCCAATCCGCCGTCGCGCGCACCATCGGCAACGGCCTTGACCCGCCCGTGATAGGGATAGCCACCCCGGTCGAACACCACGCGGGTGATGCCCGCGTCCTTGGCTTGCTGGGCGAGGAGCTTCCCGACGCCCTTGGCAGCACCGATCTTGCCGCTGCCGGCGGCCTCGACGCCCTTGGACAGATCGCTGGCGGCGACAATCGTCACCCCACGCACGTCGTCCACGAGTTGGGCGTACATGTGCTTGAGCGACCGGAACACCACCAAGCGCGGTCGATCTGCCGTCCCCTGGACCTTATTGCGCAATCGCAGGTGCCGGCGCGTTCGCAGCTCGGCCCGGCCTTTGGGCCTCCGCACTAGCCTTGGCATTCCTAGCCTCCCGTCTTTCCGGCCTTACGCCGCACGTGCTCGCCGACGTAGCGAATCCCCTTGCCCTTGTAGGGCTCGGGCGGACGCACCCGCCGCAGCTCGGCAGCGACCTGGCCGACCATTTCCTTGTCGATCCCCTCGACGCGGACCTTGGTCGGCGTCTCTACCTTGATATTGATCCCGCTCGGGGCTTCGTAATCCACCGGATGCGAGAACCCGACGACCAGGCGGACGCCCTTGGCCTGGGCCTCGGCCTTGTAGCCGACGCCCTGAATCTCGAGCTCCTTCGCGAACCCCTGCGTCACGCCGTCCACCATGTTCTGGAGCAGCGACCGCGTCAGGCCATGCAGCGCCCGATGGCGTCCCTCGTCGGACGGCCGCTCGACCGTGAGCGTGCCGTCGGCCTGGGTCACGCGCATCTCGGCCGGAATCGTGCGGGCGAGCTCGCCTTTCGGGCCCTTGACCGACACGTGATTGCCGTCCAAAGACACCGTGACCCCGCTCGGGATCTGCACTGGTTTCTTGCCGATTCGTGACATCGATCCTCCTACCAGAGCACCGCGACCAGCTCGCCGCCCAGGCGGGCACGGCGGGCATCGCGATCGCTCATGACACCCTTCGGCGTCGACACAATGGCCATGCCGAGTCCGTTCTTCACGCGCGGCACTTCACGCGCTTTCACGTACTGGCGCAGGCCGGGCTTTGACACACGGCGTAACTCGTGGATCACCGGCACCTCGCCATCGTACTTCAGATACAGCCGCAACAGCCCATGGCGACCGTCGTCCAGGACGGCGAAGTCCCTGATGTACCGATTCTCACGCAGCAGCCGAGCGATCTCGACCTTGAACTTCGATACCGGAATGTCCACCCGCCGGTGCCCGACTTGGCAGGCATTCCGGATTCGGGTCAGCATATCGGCGACCGGGTCCGTCATATTCACCAACTCGCCTTCCGCACTCCGGGGATCTCACCCCGCAGCGCTTGTTCACGGAAGCAGATGCGACACAGTCCAAACCGTCGGAGGTACCCGCGCGCTCGACCGCAGCGCTGGCACCGATGGTAGCGGCGTACACCGAACTTGGGCTTCCGCTTCGCCTTCTCTACGAGACACTTCTTAGCCATCCGGTCTCTCCCCCTATCCGATCGCGACCGGCGTCTGCCCGCGGAACGGCATACCCATCTCGCGGAGCAGTGCCATGCCCACGTCATCGCGGCCGGCTGTCGTGACAAAGGTGATGTTCATCCCGTGGATCTTCTCGACCTTGTCGTAGTCGATCTCCGGAAAGACCATCTGTTCCTTGATGCCCAACGTGTAGTTGCCCCGGCCGTCGAACGCATTCGGCGGGAACCCGCGGAAGTCGCGGATTCGCGGCACGGTGACGTTGATGAACCGGTCCAGAAACTCCCACATCCGCGCGCCCCGCAGGGTGACGCGTGCGCCGATCGGCATCCCCTCGCGCAGCGAGAAGTTGGAGATCGCCTTCTTGGCGCGGGTCACCACGGGCCGCTGCCCGGTGATCGCCGCCAACTCCTCGACGGTCGTGTCCAGCAGCTTCGGGTTCTTCGGTGCTTCTCCGAGGCCTACATTGAGCACGATCTTCTCGAGTCGCGGCATCTGGTTCGGATTCGCGAACCCGAACTCCTGCTGCAGCTTCGGCACCACCGTGTCGCGGAAGAAGGCACGCAAGCGCGGCGGCGGCGCGGGCGGAAGCTGTTCCGCCTCGGGCTGCGCGTCCGCCGGCTTCTTGGCCTTGGTCTTTGCTTTCGTCTTGTCCGCCATGCTCGTCGCTCTACCGGTTTCTCGGAATGGGCTGGCCGGACCGCACACTCAGCCGCTCCACGGTTCCGTCTTTGTCTTTCTTACGCCGCACCCGGGTCGGTTCACCCGACTTCGGATCCAGCAACATCACGTTCGACGCGTCGATCGGGGCCGGGAAGTGAATGATCCCGCCCTCATCGCCCGTCTGGGTGGCCCGGCGATGTTTCGTCACCACGTTCACGCCATCGATGACGACCCGCCCCCGTCGCGGCAGCACCCGCAGGACTGCGCCTTCAGTCCCCTTGTGCTCCCCGCGAATCACGCGCACCCGATCGCCCTTGGCGATGTGCACCTTCTTCGCTTGCGCCTTCTGGCCCGGCTTCTTGCGCGTCTTCTTATAGACGAGGGGCTTCATACTAGAGCACCTCCGGCGCGAGCGACACGATCTTCATGAATCGCTTCTCGCGCAGTTCGCGTCCGACGGGGCCGAAGATCCGGGTCGCCCGGGGCTCACCCGCATCGTTGATCAGCACCGCCGCGTTGTCGTCGAAACGGATGTAGCTCCCATCGCGCCGGCGGGTCTCCTTTGCCGTGCGCACGACCACCGCCTTCACAACCTCGCCCTTCTTCACTTGGCCGGCAGGCAGCGCGTCTTTGATGGTCACCACGATGATGTCACCCATCCCCGCGTAGCGCCGCCGGGAGCCGCCCAGCACGCGGATCACCAGTGCCTTCCGGGCACCGGAATTGTCCGCAATCCTGACGATCGATTCCTGTTGTACCACGGTCGGCCTCGCTACTCCGCGCGCGTGACGATCTCAACCACCCGCCACCGCTTGGACTTGGACAGGGGTCGCGTTTCCATGAGACGGACCGTGTCGCCGGCACGCGCACCGTGCAAATCGTGTGCGTGCACCCGCTTCGTACGCGTCATCCGCTTCCCGTACAACGGATGCTGGAACTGCCGCGTCAGCTCGACGGTCACCGTCTTGTCCATCTTGTCGCTCACGACGACGCCGGTTCGGACCTTCCGGCGCGCTCGCGACTGGGAATCCTGACTCATGCCTGCTTCCTCTCACGCAGCACCGTTTGGATCCGCGCGATGTTGCGGCGCAGGACCCGGAACTGGCTCGGATTGTCGACCGCCTCGGTCGCCGACCGGAACTTGAGGCGGAATCGCGCCTCCTTCAGGCGCTCCAACTCGTCGTGCAGCTCCGCTTCGGTGAGTTCCCGAAGCGTGCTGGCCTCCAGCGCCTTCAGCTCAGCGTCTTTGAGTGCCATATCGCTAGCCGTCCTCGCGCGAGATTGTGCGCGTCTTGACGGGGAGCTTCGCGGCGGCGTGCTTCAGCGCCTCGCGCGCCACCGACTCCGCCACTCCCTCGACTTCGAACATCACGCGTCCCGGCTTCACCACGGCGACCCAACCCTCGGGATTGCCCTTCCCCTTCCCCATGCGGGTCTCGGCCGGCTTCTTGGTGATCGGCTTGTCCGGGAAGATCCGGATCCACACCTTGCCGCCACGCTTCATGACACGGGTCATGGCCACACGTGCGGCCTCGATCTGCCGGCTCGTGATCCAGGCCGGATCCAGGGTCATCAGCCCGTACTGCCCGAACGCCACCGAGTTGCCCCGTGTGGCGTGGCCCCTGGTCCGACCCTTCATCTGCTTCCGATACTTGACTCGCTTCGGCGCCAACATGGCTCAGGCTCCCGTGCTGTACGTCCGACCGCGGGCGTCGTCCACGATCTCACCCTTGAAGATCCAGACCTTCACCCCGATGGTGCCGTAGGTCGTCTTCGCGGTCGATACACCGTAATCCACGTCCGCCCGCAGCGTGTGCAGGGGAACGCGCCCCTCGTGATATCCCTCGGAGCGTGCGATCTCGGCCCCACCGAGACGACCGCCGCAGCGGATCTTGATCCCCTGGGCACCCATCCGCATCGCGTTCTGCACCGACCGCTTCATCGCCCGGCGGAACGACACGCGCTGCATCAGCTGGTGCGCCACGTTGTCGGCGACCAACTGTGCCTCGATCTCGGGCCGCTTGATCTCCTCCACGTTGATGCCGACTTCCTTGCCGGTCAGCTGCGCCAACTCGTCGCGCAGCTTGTCGACCTCGGCACCCCGCTTGCCGATCACGACCCCGGGCCGCCCCGTGAACACCGTGACCGTCACCTTGCCCGGCTTGCGGTCGACGTGCACGTCCGCCACGGCAGCGTGCGCCAATCGCGTCTTGAGGTACTTCCGAATCAGCTCGTCTTCCCGCAAGAACTCCGGGAACTCCGCTCCGGCGTACCACCGGGACCGCCACGGCTTGACGATGCCAAGTCGGAACCCGTAGGGATGGGTTTTCTGACCCACTACGCACTCTCCTCTTTGAGCCCGACGTGGATCTCCACGTGGCTCGTCCGCTTCCGGATGGGCGCTGCCCGCCCGAGCGCTGCCGCCCGGTACCGCCACAGCGTGGGCCCATCGTTGACCACGGCGTACGACACGACGAGCCGATCCACATCGAACGCCTCGTTATCCCGCAACGCCTGGTGCTCCGCATTGGCAACGGCCGACCGCAACACCTTCTCGATCTGCCGCGCCGCATGCTTCTTCGAAAACTTCAACAGGGCGTACGCCTCGTTCACGTCCCGGCCACGGATCTGGTCCATGACCAGTCGCATCTTCCGAGGGCTCTGACGCACCCATTTCTGAATCGCTCTCGCAGCCATCCTCGATCGCCTCGTCTCTTACGCGCCGACCTTCTTGTCCGCCGCCAGCTTCCCCGAGTGCCCCCGGAAGAGCCGCGTCGGCGCAAACTCGCCGAGCTTGTGTCCAACCATGTTCTCGCTGACGTACACCGGGATGAACTTGTTCCCATTGTGCACCGCGACCGTGTGGCCCACGAACTCGGGTGTGATCGTCGAGCTCCGCGCCCACGTCTTGATGACCCGCTTCTCGCTCGCAGCGTTCATCTTCTCGATCTTCTTCATCAGTGAGGCCTCGACGAACGGGCCTTTCTTGATGCTTCTCGCCATGATTTGGCCTCGCCCTTACTTGGTGGCCTTGCCGCGCTTACGCCCGCGCACGATCAACTTGTTGCTCGCCTTCTTCCGATGCCGCGTCTTCCGGCCCTCCGGCTTGCCCCACGGGGTGACCGGCGGCCGGCCGCCGGACGCCTTGCCCTCACCACCGCCGAGCGGGTGGTCCACCGGGTTCATGGCCACGCCACGCACGATGGGTCGCCGCCCCAGCCAGCGGGTCTTGCCCGCCTTGCCGTAGCTCTGCAACTCGTGCTCGGAGTTGCCCACTTCGCCGATCGTGGCTGAGCACTCCTGCCGCACCAGCCGTACCTCACCGCTCCGAAGCTTCAGCGCCACATGGGCCCCTTCCTTGGACACGACCTGCGCGCTGCTCCCCGCCGAGCGGCACATCTGGCCGCCTTTGCGGATCTTGAGCTCGATGTTGTGCACGGTCGTGCCCAGCGGGATCTCCGCGAGCGGCAACGCGTTGCCGGTGCGGATGTCGCTCCCTGGACCCGCCTCGACCATGTCGCCCACCTTGAGCCCCCGGGGATGCAGGATGTAGCGCTTCTCCCCATCGGCATACGTGAGCAACGCGATCCGCGCCGACCGGTTCGGGTCGTACTCGATGCTCGTGACCTTACCGGGAACGCCGTACTTGTTCCGCTTGAAGTCGATCACCCGATAGCGCCGCTTGTGGCCGCCGCCGCGGTGGCGCAGGGTCAGGTGCCCGCGATTGTTACGCCCACCGCTCTTCTTGATCGGCTCGAGTAGCGACTTCTCGGGTTCGGAGCGCGTGATCTCCTCGAAACCACTCACCGAGCGAAACCGCGTGCCCGCACTCGTCGGTCGGAACTGTCGAATTGGCATGAGCCTAGCCCTCAAATATCTCGATGCTGTCGCCCTCGGCGAGACGGACGAACGCTTTCTTCCAATGTGGACGCCGCCCGACGCTCTTTCCCCGGGTCCGTAGCTTCGACGGCTGCACCAGGGTCCGGACCCGCGTCACTTTGACGCCGAACAACTGCTCGATGGCGGCACGAATCTCGTGCTTCGTCGCCCGCGGATCGGTCTCGAACGTGTACTCCCGCAGGCGGGCGTACTGTTCCGAGGACTTCTCCGTCACGACAGGACGGACGACGGTGCGATAGGTATCAGGCATCGGCGTCCTCCGTCTTGGTCTTGGTCTTGGTCGACCGCTTGCTCGCCTTGGCCGCGGCGCGCTTCTTCTTCGATGCCGTGCGCGTCGCGGCGCGACCGCCGGCACGACGCTTCTCGGCCGCCGGCTTCTTGGCCGTCTGTACCGCCGCGCCGCCGCTCAGCGCCTCCGCTTCCACGATCATCGCGTCCGACCACAGAACCTCGTACGCCGAGACGTCGGCGTACCGCATCACGTGCACCGACTGCAGGTTGCGGCTCGACAGGTACACCGCCTCACGGTGCTCGTTGGTCAGGACCAACACCTTCTTCCCGTCCATGCCAAGCTTGCCGAGCAACTCGGCCAACTCCCTGGTCTTCGGCGCCTCGATGGTGAACCCTTCGATGACCGTCAGCGCGCCTTCCGCCGCCCGCGCGTTCAGCGCCGACTGCCTGGCGAGCCGCTTGACCTTCTTCGGCAGATCCGTGCGGTAACTGCGCGGCTTGGGTCCGAAGGCGACACCGCCTCCCGGCCAGTGTGGCGCTCGCGTCGTGCCCTGCCGGGCGCGGCCGGTTCCCTTTTGCCGCCACGGCTTCCGGGTGCCGCCGGACACCTCGGCCCGCGTCTTCGTCGAGTGGGTCCCCTGCCGCTGATTGTTCCGGTAGGCGCGGATGGCGTGATAGAGCGCATCCTCGTTGACCGCACTGTCGAACTCACCGGGCAGAGCGATGCTGCCCTTCTGCTTTGCCGCGGCCGTATAGAGCTGTGCTTCAGGCATAACGGCTCCGGCCTCCCTGTTTCCTGACCACCACGATGCCCCGCTTCGGACCCGGGACGGCACCCCGCACGAACAGGAGGTTCCGCTCCGGATCGGTCCGGACCACCGACAGGCCGACTTCAGTGAATCGCACGTTCCCGTACTGTCCCGGGAGCTTCTTGCCTTTGATCACGCGCGACGGATCGGTACCGGGCCCCAAGCTGCCGGGCCGCCGGTAGCGGGTGTTCCCGTGCGTCGCGGGGCCACCGCCCATGCCGTGCCGCTTCACGACTCCCTGGAACCCGCGACCGCGCGTGGTCCCCGAGACCTTGACCGTGTCGCCGGCCTGGAAGATCTCGACCGTCACCGTGTCGCCCGGTGTCGGCGCAGCCGCCTCGCCGTCGGCGAGCCGGAAGTTCCGCAACACGCGAGGCGACGCCTCGAGGCCCGCCTTCGCCGCATGGCCCGCGAGAGCCTTCGGCGTACGCTTTGCCTTCCGGTTCCCGTACCCGAGTTGCACCTGTGTGGGCGCACCCTTGGCTGCGGTCACCTGGACGACCGGACACGGGCCCGCTTCGATGACGGTGACGGGAACGACCGTCCCGTCCTCGCCGTAGATGCGGGTCATGCCCACCTTGCGACCAATCAGTCCGTTCATCGCTACTCGACCTTGATCTCGACGTCCACGCCCGCTGGCAGATCCAGCTTCGTGAGCGCATCGACCGTCTGGGCGCGCGACTCCACGATTTCGATCAGGCGCTTATGCGTCTTCAACTCGAACTGCTCGCGACTCTTCTTGTCGACGTGCGGGCTGCGCAGCACCGTCCACCGCTGCATCTTCGTCGGCAGCGGGATCGGGCCGGACACAGAAGCACCGGTCTTCTCCACCGTGCGCACGATGTCCGCCGCGGCCTGGTCCAGTACCGCGTGGTCGAACGACTTCAGTCGGATCCGAATCTGTCCAGCCATTGCTTGCCAGCCTCGCTCGCTGTGCCGTTTACTGCAGGATCTTGGTGACGACGCCGGCGCCGACGGTGCGGCCGCCCTCGCGAATCGCGAACCGCAGCCCCTCCTCCATCGCTATCGGCGTGATCAAATCGATCGTCATCTTCGTG
>JBDHJO010000224.1:0-4007 GCA_039586875.1 Gemmatimonadota bacterium
CGACATGATCCCTCCCCCGCTCGCGTCGTTCGAGATCGCGTTGTCGATGCGGTTGCCCGCCGGCGTGGTCGTGAAGAGGAATGCCGTCTCGTTGTCGTTGAACGTGTCGAGCAGAATCTCGAAGTGGTCGTCACCGCTCAGGCGGTCGCGATACAGGGTGTTGGAACGGATGCCGTTGCTGTCGCGGTCGAACCCCCGCAATGCGAAGTAGATGTACGTGTCGTCGTACGCCACCAGGAACTCGGTGCGCTCCGTCGGCGGAGCGCCGTTGTCCGGCTCGTACTGCGTAGGCGTCCATGGCGTCACTCCCTCCCAGGCCGGTTCGTCGCTCAGGCCGTCGAGTTGGATCGGCCCGGTCAGTCTGGGGAGAACGAGCGGATCGTGCTGTTGCGTGGTGACGGCCGCCGGGGGCACCGACACAGCGAGCAGCAGCAGGCAGGCCGCGTGGCCGGAACGGGCCAGCCGGTACGTCGGCGTCGTCTGCGCACCCATCCGAAGCAGCACGGCGCTACTCGGGCCGCTCGAGGGTCGCGGCCATGGCCCGGTAGTACGCCTGGAGCACGGAGAACGCCTGCTTCTTGATCCCGCGGTCGGAGATCAGGCCCTTCCGGTTCCAGAAGTCCTGGATGTCGGGCAGCGGCCGCCGCGGCGAACGGAAGTCGGTGAGAATCCACGGCGTCGTGCCGCGCAGGAACGGAATGCGTTCGAGCATCGCCACTTGATGCCGGTACACCTTGGCCTGATACTCCTCGCTCCACCGGGTCTCCGCGTCGGCGTGATAGCCCTGGAGCGCCCCGGCGCCGAATTCCGAGATGATGAGCGGTTTGTCGTAGATGCTCTCCCAGCGCACCGAGTCTGCACGCTCCGGTGTCCCGGAGTACCAGCCCATGTACTCGTTGACCGCGATGACATCGAGGTTGTGGCCGAAGGGATCCTCGATCGACATGACGTTGGTGGCTCCGTCATAGTCGACTTCGAGCGCGGCCGTGAGCAACCGTGTCGCATCGAGCTCGCGTGCCCGCCGGGCGAGTGCGCGGAGAAACACCAACCGGGCGTCTGAACGCGGCGTCTCGTTTGCCATCGACCACAGAATCACCGACGCGCGATTTCGGTCCCGCGTGATCATCTCGCTCAGCTGCCGGGTCGCGTTCGCCAGTGTCTCTTCGTTCTCCCACTGAATCGTCCAGTACACCGGGATCTCCGCCCACACCAGCACGCCCATCTCGTCGGCCATCCGCACCATGTGTTCGTTATGCGGATAGTGCGCCAACCGCACGAAATTGCCGCCCAGCTCCTGCACCCACTCGAGGATGGTGCGTGCGTCGTCCGGGCCATTCGCCCGGCCGTCTCGCCGCGGGGCCTGCTCGTGGACGCTGATCCCGCGGAGAAAGACCGGTTCGCCGTTGAGCAGGATATCGGTGCCGCTGGTCTCGATGGACCGAAAGCCGATACGGTCGCGAACGAGGTCGTTCCCGGCCACGATCTCGACGTCGTAGAGTTTCGGATCTGCAGGTGACCACAGAGCGAGATCGGCCCCGACGTCGATCGTCGCGCGTCCGGTTGCTTCGCTCAGCGCACGCACCTCGACATCGGCGTCGGGGATGCGCAGAATCACCTCCCGCGCGCCGGCACCGGGCCCGTCGAGTTGCACCCAGCCGGCGAGGCGGTCGGTCGTGCCCTGCGCGAGCTGGACGACATAGTCACGCACGAATGTGGCCGGCACCTCGATCAGCGTCACGTCACGGGTGATCCCGCCGTAGTTCCACCAGTCGGTGTTCACGGTGGGGACGGCGTCGAGATGGCGCGCGTTGTCGACCTTCACCACCAGCGAATTGTCGCGCGACCGAACGCGGTCGGTGATCTCGACGTTGAACGGCGTGAACCCACCCGTGTGGACACCGAGCTCGATGCCGTTCAGGTAGACGCGTGCCTCGTAGTTGGCTGCGCCGAAATGCACGAACAACCGCGCACCCGGTGGGAGATCGTAGTCGAAGACGGTGCGGTACCAGATGGTCCCTTCGTAGAAGAAGAGCTGCTCGTACTGGGAGTTCCAGTCGCCCGGCACCTGAAGCGTCGACGAGGTCTCGAAGTCGTACTCGACGAGCTCACTCTTGTGCTGTGGCTGTCGAGCCTGGAAGTACCCGTCACCGCGGGGCTCATACCGGTAGCTGTAGTAGCCGTTCTCGAACGGATCGACGATCGTCTGCCATGCGCCGTTGAGGGAGGTCGTGCTCCGACCCGGCACGTTGGTGATGAGTGGCGTGTCCTGTCCCTGCACGTCACCGCCGACGAGGTACAGGAGGCATACGGCGAGTGGTACGGCGATGAGGCGCATTCCGTGACCTCGATGAAGGGCGACACTGCCCGCAGAGGAAATCTTCACCTGGGACCGGCCGTGCCAAGTGGGGGGAGACGAGGCACAGGTTGAGGGGAGCACGCTCGCTCCACGAAACTCGGCCGTGCTGACACACGTACGATGACAATGTCATCGGTCTGACGCGTTTCGCAGCGACGGACCCCCGGCGTCGCCGCGGCCGTCACCACCTCACCGCTCCAAGGAGCCGCCCATGATACGGCACCGTGTTTCTCGCTCCACGCCGTTCATGTTCTTCCTCGCTACGCTGCTGAGTCCGACCGCGACTGCACACACCCAGGACTGCCCGACCGGGCTCCAGGGGGTGTGGCACGGGGCAGTGCCGATCCGCTCCTTGCTGGAGGTGCAGTTCGTGGTGCGCGACGCCGGCGCGGGACGCTACGAAGCGGATGTCCGAACGGCGACGGGCACGGAAACGGTACCGGTCTGGCACGAGGGGAACCATCTCCGGTTCCAACCGACGGATGTCCCGATCGCCTTCGACGGCATCCTGGCGGGCAACGGCAGCCGGATCGACGCGTTCGTGCAGGATGGGTCGTCTGCAACCCGCATCGTACTTGCACAGGCCACCGCCGGCGGCGCGCCGACGTGGGAAGGCGAATGGCGCCCGGTCGACGTTGCCGACACCACGCTCCGACTCGACCTCTACGTCGAGAACGAGGGCAATGGGAACGTCGGGGGGTACTGGTTCTTCCGCGACCAGCGCATGCCGGGTCTCTGGGGATACGGTCTCTCGTGCACCGGCACCGACGTGCGCCTGGGCGAGCGCACGCTCGGCTTGCGATTTGCCGGTGCATTCGATCCGGTGGGCGATTCGCTGTACCTCACGGTCACGGGGCACGGCGGAGCGTTCCCCGTCACCTTCGGCAGGGTACCGGCCGAAGAGGTCCCCGCTCTGCCGGACGCGCCGAGCGGAGGGCCGCGCGACGCCTCGGAACCGGCGTACATGGTGCAGGCACCTGACGATCTCGCCGACGGCTGGCCCACCGCCCCGCCGGCGGACGTCGGGATCGACACTGCGCACCTCGGTGCCCTGTTCGCGGCGATCGCTGAAGAGCGGGTCAGCCTCCCGCATGCGGTCCTGATCGCGCGCCATGGCACACTCGTGGTGGAGGAGTACTTCTACGGGTACGACCGCTCCACCTGGCAGGACATGCGCTCGGCGTCCAAGACCGTGGCATCGACGCTGGTCGGCTTGGCCATTCGTGAGGGACACATTCCGAGCGTCGACACCCCTGCGCTCTCCCTGCTCCGCCGGTATCGCGGGTATGACAACTGGGATCCGCGGAAGGGGCGCATCACCGTCGCAGACCTCATGAACATGAGCTCGGGCCTCGACGCCAACGACTACGACCCCAACGCCGTGGCCGCCGAGCAGGCGTATCAGTCGCAGACGGCACGGCAGGATTGGGTGAAGTACGCGCTCGACGCCCCCATGGTCGGCGACCCGGGCGTGGCACCCTTCTATTACGGCGGGGCGAACCCGCTGATCGTCGGCGGTGTTCTCGACCAGACCATAGGCGAACCGGTCCACTGGTTTGCCGATCGCATGCTCTTCGCGCCGCTCGGCATCGAGCACTACAAGATCCTGCTCGACCCGACCGGCGTCCCCTACCTCGGCGGCGGGCTCCGC
>JBDHJO010000225.1:0-7503 GCA_039586875.1 Gemmatimonadota bacterium
AGACGCGTGGGCGACCAACTTGCAGTGCCGGTGTGGCGTGTCGGTGCGACCGCGGATGCGGATGTCCGCATGACGGATCCCGTGCGGGGTGCGGATCGCAACGCGGCGACGGTCCGTCTTCCCGACGGGCGGACTGTGGATCTCGAGCTTCGCGTGCCGGGACTGCACAACCTTCGCAATGCGACCATGGCGCTCGCGACGGCGGCGGCGCTCGAGGTCGATCTCGACGGCGCCCTCACGGGCCTGGCCGCGTTCGGTGGTGTCGGTCGTCGGTTCGAACATGTCGGAGAGGTCGACGGGATCACGGTCATCGACGACTACGCCCACCACCCGACCGAGATCGCTGCAACACTGGGTGCGGCGCGCCAGCGCTACCCCAAGGCGCGCGTGGTGGCGGTGCTCCAGCCGCATCTCTACTCCCGAACGAAGGCGATGGGCAAGGCCATGGGGATCGCGCTCTCGGTTGCCGATGTCGGTGTGGTGACGGAGATCTACCCTGCGCGCGAGCGTCCCATCCCGGGGGTGACCGGAGAGATGGTCGCGCGCGCTGCCCGGCTCGCCGGGGGGGAGTGCGAGTGGGTGCCTGAGCGGGAGACGTTGCTGGAGCGACTGCACGACCTCGCTCGATCGGGGGACGTCCTGCTCACGTTGGGTGCGGGCGACATTACGGATCTGGGCCGGGCGTTCGTACGCCGCCGCGACGGAGCGGTGACGTGAGTCGGGGGCGGGTGGTGTTTCTCGCCGTCGGCATCACGACGATCATCGCGCTGGCGCCGTTTGCCGTTCGGGAGATCGGGTTCTTCCGCGTGCGGCAGGTCGAGATTGCGGGGACCCGGTACCTGGAGCCGGCGTACGTGTTGGCCCGCCTGGGCGTCGAGGCGGACCGCAACGTGTTCGATCCGCTCGGCTCCCTCCGCGATCGGGCGGTGGAAATCCCCGGGGTGGTCGACGCCGAGGTGACCCGTCGGCTTCCCGGCACGGTGCGCGTGCGCGTCACCGAGCGGGTAGCTGTTGCGTTCACCCAGGGGGACAGCGGGCTCGTCGCGCTGGATGCGCTGGCCGGGCAGCTCCCGTACGACCCGTCCCGCACGGGATTCGACGTTCCGGTTGCCGATCGACCGGACAGCGTTGTCACACTCGTGCTCGATCTCGTGCGACGCGTGCATCCGGCGCTTTACGACGACGTCGATGCGGCCCGGCGCGGTCCGGGCGAATCGGTTATTCTGGAACTCGGGGATCGTCGGGCCTGGCTCAACGTACGATCGAACGCTCGACACGTACGGGAGTTGGAAACCGTTCGTCATCATCTCGACCAACACGCCATCCCGTTTCAGGAGTTGGATGCACGGTTCGATGGCTGGGTGGTCGTTCGCCGGGAGCGCGCGTGAAGCGGGAAGCCTTGATTGCGGGATTGGACATCGGTAGCACGAAGACGTGCGCGGTGATCGGTGAGGTCGACGCCACGAGTCGCACCGGTGCGGCCAAGATCCTGGGCGTAGGAATCGCTCGCACCACGGGGGTGCGGCGTGGCGTCGTACGGGATATCGAGGAGACGACGCGCTCCATTGCCGCTGCCCTGCGGGATGCTGAGCGCATGGCGGGCGTCAAGGTGCCCGGTGTGCACTGCGGCATTGCGGCTGAGAACGTGCGCACCCAACTGACGACCGGGCTGGTATCCGTCGCCGGCGACGAGGTGAAGACCAGTGACGTGCGCCGCGTACACGAAGTCGCACTGTCGGTGAATCTGGGCGACGAGCACGAGTTGCTGGTCCCGATTCCGCAGGAGTACACGCTGGACCGCCAAGGCGGTATCAACGATCCGGTCGGCATGACCGGGATGCGGCTGGAAGTCGAGATGCGCCTGGTGTCGGTGCAAAAGCAGGCGGCGCAGAACATCAGGAAGTCGGTGGAACGCGCGGGGTACCGGGTGGTCGAGCTCGTGTTGGAACCGCTCGCCGCAGCCCAGGCCGTCCTGACCGACGAGGAGAAGGAGTTGGGATGCGCGCTCGTCGAACTGGGCGGGGGATCCACCACCGTTGCTATCTTTCATGACGACAAACTCCGGCACCTGTCGTCCGATCGGTGCGCCGGGGCGTACGTGACCAGCGATCTGGTGCACGGGCTCAGTATCACGCAGACCGATGCTGAGCGCTTGAAGGAACGGTGGGGTGTTGCGTACACTCCACTGGTTGATCCCGAGGACATGATCGAGCTGCCGGGCACCCCAGGGCAGGGGACGCGGCAGGCGAAGCGTGAGTTGTTGGCGCACATCATACACCAGCGGCTCGACGAGATTTTCGGGCGTGTGCTCGATGAGGTGGAAACCGCGGGGTATGCAGGTCGGTTACCGGCCGGCGTCGTCCTGACGGGCGGCGGGGCGCACATGGCCGGCATCGTCGAGTTGGGGCAGGATGTGTTTGCAATGCCGGTGCGCAAAGGTGTGCCGGAGCGCCGCATCAAGGGATTGGTCGACAGCGTGCAGGCTCCGCGGTATGCGGTGCCCGTGGGGTTGGCGCTCTACGGCGTCCGCCGGGCACTGGGTGACGCGGGGGCCGACACGACGGTCGACAAGGTACTGGGCCCGGTCAAGCGTTGGCTGCAGGAGTTCTTCTAGGAACGAAGGGACGAGGCGCGCATGGTCTTCGAACTCGAGGAAACGGTCGCTAACAACGCCCACATGAAGGTCACCGGTATCGGTGGCGGCGGCGGCAATGCGGTCAATCGGATGATCGAGGAGCGACTCGCCGGGGTGGAGTTCGTGTCGGTGAACACGGATTCGCAGGCGCTGCTCCACAACAAGGCCGACGTGAAGGTCCAGATCGGCAAGAAGTTGACACGGGGCTTGGGGGCGGGCGCGCGACCCGAGATCGGGCGCCAGGCGATCGAAGAGAACCGTGATGACGTGCTTGCCGTGCTGGAGGGTGCCGACCTGGTCTTCGTGACGTGCGGGATGGGCGGTGGTACGGGGACCGGTGCGGCTCCGATCGTGGCCCAACTGGCTCGGGACGTCGGTGCTCTCACCGTCGGGATCGTGACGAAGCCGTTCCTGTTCGAGGGACGTCGCCGGATGCGCCAGGCCGAGATCGGCATCGCCGAGATGCGCAAGCAGGTCGACACGATGATCGTGGTGCCGAACGAGCGTCTCCTCGCGGTGGTCGGGAAGAACGTGCCGTTCCAGGAAGCGCTCAAGAGGGCCGACGAGATTCTCCTGCATGCGACGCAAGGCATCTCGAGCCTGATCAGCGTGACGGGGCTGGTGAACGTGGACTTCGCGGACGTCCGCACGGTGATGCAAAACGGCGGATCGGCGCTCATGGGCACGGGCGTGGGGCGGGACGACGATCGCGCGATCGAAGCGGCGCAGCAGGCCATCGCCAGCCCGCTCCTCGACAACGTGTCGATCAGCGGTTCGACCGGCGTGCTCGTCAACATCACGGGGGGTGAGGATCTTACCCTCGGTGAGGTGAATCAGATCAGTGAGATCATCCACGACGCCGCCGGGGACCAGGCCGAGATCATCTTCGGTGCCGTGCACGACGCCGCGATGGAGGGCGAGGTTCGCGTCACGGTAATCGCCACCGGCTTCGACAAGGTCGCCGCCCAACAGGAGGGCGCCTTCGCCCGCCCCGGCGTTCCCGGTGTGCTGCCGTTCCCGAAGCGGTCGCGGCCATCCACACCGGCTGCCCCCGCCGGCGGCACGGCCGATGCTCCGCCGCCACCGGTGCCCGACGCCGAGGTCGGTGAGATGGAGATCCCGACATTCATCCGGCGCCAGATGGATTGATGCGGATCCGGTTCCGCGGGGTAGCAGGGCTCGTCCTCGGCGTGGCCCTGGTGCGGATGGCAATGAGCGCCCTCGCCGGCGAAGGTCTGCCGGTGGCGCCGCCGATCCTCGTGACGTCGGCGTACGTCGAGCGGGCCGATACGCTGCAGCGCCAGGAAACGCTGTCCGCAGGGTCCGAGCTGGGCAGGTGTTCCAGTTCCGCTATGCGATGCGCACTGAGCATCCCGACGAGGTCAGGGTGCGATTGGGGGATGAGCGGATTCTCACCCTTCGCCGCGATTCCACGACCGGATGGCGCGGTGAGGCCGAGGAGATCTACTGGTCGGTCACGACGCAAGTCGCGCGCGGGCAGATCCAGTCGTCGCTGTACGAGACGATCGAAGAGCTCATCCCGGAACACGTACTGTCCGCTGGCGAGCGCGCGCGTCTCACGTGGGATCTGGCGGACGGGGTGTTTGGGTGGGTGGTCGACTTCACGCGCGACAACTACGAGGGTGACGAGTTCCAGATCGCCTACGAGCGCCTGCAGTCGGACCTCGGTGATGTGCGGTTCGGCCGTATCCTCGCTGCTCGAATCGAGACTCGGGGCCAAGAGAACACGGCGTACGTCCTGACCGACGCGAACGGTCGCAACGTGTACTACGATACGGAGGGACGATCCCTCCGCCGGGCGTTCAAGCTGTACCCGGCAGAGTTCCGCCGGATTTCCTCGGGGTTCAACCGCAACCGTTACCATCCCGTGCTCAAGCGCACCCGTCCGCACCTCGGCGTCGATTACGCCGCCGGTGTGGGCACGCCGATCATGGCGACGGGCGACGGCACGGTGGATCGGGCCGGACGGTGGGGATCGTACGGTATCGCGGTCGCCATCCGCCATCCCAAGGGGGTGGAGACCCGGTACGCGCACATGAGCAGGCTCGCATCCGGCGTCCGCGCCGGGAAGCGCGTGCGACAGGGTCAGGTGATCGGGTACGTGGGCGCGACCGGGATGGTCAGCGGACCGCACCTCCACTACGAGTTCATCAAGAATGGCCGCCACCTCGACCCGCGGTCGGCCGTGAAATACGGCGAGGGCGACCCGATCGGGAAGGACCAACGGGCGAGGTTCGAGGCTGTGAAAGCGGAGTACGATCGCCTCCTTGCTTCGCGGCCCGCTGCCACGCAAACCGTCCGCGCCGGTCTGCCGTAACCGCCGATTCCGTGCAGCGGATCGCGTGTGCGCGAGCGAGCGTGCCGTGAGTAGAACGTGACCCTCTTCATCATCGGTCTTGTCCTGGCAGCCGCGCTTGCCGCGTACGTGTACGTGATACGCGAGCGACTCGGCCCGGCCGGTGCCGGCTTCGCGGCCCTCCGCGTGGCCGCCGTGGGGCTCCTGTTGCTCCTGCTTGCGAACGCGCCCTGGCCGGGGCGCACACCCGGCCTCCCGGCGACGGTGCTGGTGGACCGCTCGCTCAGTATGGGAGCTCCCGGGGGACACTGGCGCGCCGCACTGGACTCCGCGCGGGCCATCGCCGGCAGGGAAGGGACGATCCTCGGATTCGGCTCGGGCGTCGGTCCCCTCGTGGACTCGGTCCCGGCGTCGGGTGACTCGCGGCTGGCAGAGGCCCTCGTGGTCGCGCGGGCGGCCGGTGGACCAGTGCACGTCGTGACCGACGGCGAGATCGCCGATGCGGCGATGCTCGACTCGTCAGCGGTTGCCGGGGTGTCGGTCGTGATCCTGCCACGTGACACAGTCCCCGGCGTTGCGCTCGTGCACACGTCGATGCCAACGATGATCCGCCGTGGCGACACCGTTGACGTGACCGTTGGACTCGCAACCTGGGGAGCCATTACCGCGGAGTCGTCGCTCGTGGACGTCATGATTGACGGCCGCCGGATGATCACGCGCTCCGTCGCGCTTCCCCAGGCACCGGCACGCGTGACCCGCAACATCAGCGTCCCGTCCGCCGGGGTGGCAGCCGGTGATCGGGTTGTCGAGGTGCGCCACCGCACCGAAGGCGACGTCAATCCCGAAGACGACGTCCGGACCCGCATCGTGACCGTCACGGTCGATCCGCCGATTACGCTCATCGCCGATCCCGCTGGTTGGGATGCCCGGTATCTCTACGAAGTCCTGATGTCGGTCGGCGGTGTACCGGTCCAGGGGTTCATGCGGGTCACCGATGAACGGTGGGTCGACATGCGCTCAGGGGAACCGATGGCGGCCGAGCGCGTCGTGCGCGCGGCTCGGACGGCGGCACTGCTGGTCGTCGCTGGCTCCGACGCCGTCGTGCGCGAACAGGCCAGGCGGGGAGCCCTGTGGCGCTGGGGGGACCCCGCTGAGGGCGTTCAGGGCGATTGGTACGTCTCCGCCGCCGTGCCGCCCTCGCCCATGACCGCGGCGTTGACCCGTGTCGGGTGGGACTCGCTCCCGCCGCTGACCACCCTCGGGACGAGCACCCCGGGTGCCGGCGACGCAATCCTGGCGGCCCGCATGGGCCGCCGTGGCGCCCAGCACGCGGTGGTGGTGGCGATGGAGAGTGGCGGAACCCGTTCGCTCGAGACGCGAGCAGCGGGCTTTCATCGGTGGGGGCTCCGCGGCGGCGCCGGTGACGAAGCGTTACGAACCCTGCTGGCCGCCGGCATCGACTGGTTGCTCCGCTCAAACCGAGCCGATGCGGTTTCGCCGCTGACGGCGACACGGTCAGTCCCCCAAAGCACTCCCGTTAACTTCCGGTGGCACGGTGGCGAAATCCGCGACTCTCTGCGCATCACAGTCTCCACGGACAGCACGAGAACTGACACCGTGCTTCGGTTTGGGCCTGACGGCATCGCCCGCCTGGCCTTACCTCAAGGAGTGTATCGGTGGGCCGCGGCAGATGTCGGTGCCCGAGGGACGGTGGCGGTGGAGCCGTATTCGGATGAGTTCCCGCCGCAGCCGGTGTGGACTCCGGGGCCGTCGTTGCCCGTAGACGATGCCGGGGGACCGCGGGGGTACCCGCGGGATCGCTGGTGGATCTTCCTTCTGGTCGTGGTCGCCCTGGCAGCAGAATGGGCATGGCGGCAGCGGCGGGGTTTGCCATGAAGCGTGGGTTGTGGCACAAGATCAAGGAAGTTGCCCTGACCGATGTCGGCGTGCTCGTGCGCGGTCTGGATCACGATGCTCTCGAGAATCTCGAGCGGGTGCTGGTGGAAGCGGATTTCGGAGTGACGGCGCTCGACATCGCCGAGGACTTCGAAGGTCAACTCCGACGCGGGGTACTCAAGAGCGATGCCGCAGCTCGCCAGTGGTTGAAGGCACGACTGCTCGAGCTCGTGCCTGAGGCCCCTGCCGTACCCACCCTGGATCTCGGCGATGGCGCGGGACCGGCGGTCATCGTGGTGCTCGGCGTCAACGGCGCCGGCAAGACCACCTCCATCGCCAAGCTCGCCGGCGGACTGCGCCGTCAGGGCCGTTCGGTACTCCTGGCGGCCGCCGATACGTATCGGGCCGGTGCGCGGGAGCAGCTGGACGCCTGGGCGCGACAGCTCGACGTGGGGTTCGTCGGGGGGACCCAGGGAGGCGACCCGGCATCGGTGGCGTTCGACGCCATCGAAGCGGCGTCCGCGCGCGGTATCGATGTCGTGGTGGTCGATACGGCCGGCAGGTTGCACACGCACACCGATCTCATGGACGAACTGCGCAAGATCGTGCGGGTCATCGGTCGCAAACGAGAGGGAGCACCGCATGAAACACTCCT
>JBDHJO010000226.1:0-4185 GCA_039586875.1 Gemmatimonadota bacterium
GCCAGCATCTCGAACAGCATCGCCCCCAGCGAGTAGATGTCGCTCCGGGCGTCCAGCTCGCGGTCGCCCATCGCCTGCTCGGGGCTCATGTAGTGCGGCGTCCCGATGCTCAGGCCCGTCTCGGTCAGGCGCGTGCCGCTCGCGTGACTCACGGCGAGCGCGATGCCGAAGTCCGCAATCAACGCCTGCCCGTCGTGCAGCAGCACGTTCTCCGGCTTGATGTCGCGGTGGATCACTCCCTGCCGGTGCGCGTAGTCCAATGCCGAGGCGACCGACCGGGTGATCTCGACAGCCTCCGCGATGTCCAACTGCTTTTCGCGATCGAGCTTGTCGCGGAGCGTGTCGCCCTCGACATACGGCATTACGTAGAAGAGGAACGAGCCCGCCTCGCCCGAGTCGTGCAGCGGCAGGATGTGCGGGTGCTGCAGGTTGCCCCGATCACTGCCGCGAGCTCCGGGCGCAGCACCTTGAGCGCCACCTTCCGGTCGTGCTTCACGTCGTGCGCCAGATAGACGGTCGCCATCCCGCCCGCGCCGAGCTCGTGCTCGATCACGTAGCGGTCGGCGATGGCGACTTTCAGCTTTTCGGTAATTCCGCTCACGAACCTGTCTCCTCCGCGCTCTCGACTACCTGCGTCGGGTGCAAGGTCCAAGGTGCAACGTGCAAGGGACTCGTTGCCTCCACTCCATCGCCCCCCCCTTGCACCTTGTGCCGTGCACTTTGCACCCCGCAGGCCATCACGTGCCCACCTTCTCCTTCAACTCCTCGAAGAAGTTCTGCACGAGGATGAGTTGGCTCGACTCGTCACCGCCGCGCGCGCGGATCATCAGGAAGCGGTCGTCGTCCATCGCCAGGTCGTACGCGCGGTGATTGAACTCACTGCGATAGGCGTTCGTCGAGAACAGCACGGTCTGGCTACCGAGGGCGAGAGTCGGGGAGGTCGTGATCGCCGCGGCGACCATCTCGCCCCTGGTGTTCCGGTAGAACAACTCCGTGCCGTCACGCGACCAGAGCGGTTCGGCTCCACCGCCCGTCGACACCTGCCACCGGGCACTCCGCACGTCCGGGAACGGCCGTACGTAGATCTCCTCGCCGCCCGACTCGTTGGACTGGTACGCCAGCCAGCGCCCGTCCGGTGACAGCGAGGGCGCCCGTTCGTCGAACTCCCCGGCCAGCAACTCGACACCCACCGAGTCCTTCCCCGGCCGGATGGCGAACAGATCCCGCTCATTGAGGCCGCCGACCGTCCCCCCCACCCGGTAGACGAGCCATTCCCCATCCGACGACCACACGCCTTCCCAGATGGGCTGCTCGAGGTCCAGGACCACCTCGGCCATGGCACTGCCGTCGGCACGCTTCACGTAGAGGTCCGCGTTGCCCCCCCGCTCGGACACGAACATCACCGCCGTGCCATCCGGCATCCACGAGGGTCGATAGTTCCGCCTGCCCTCGAACGTGAGCTTCCACATCGGCCCCTGGAGCACGTCCTTGATCCACACCTGCTCCTCGCCGTCGCGCGTGATGCTCACCGCGAGGTGCCGACCGTCGGGCGACATCACCGCCTGGCCGAAATCACCCACCCAATCCGCTTCCACCTCCTCCGCGCGGCCGTCACGCCCGACCCACACCAGCTCCCACGGATCGGTCGCGGCACCTCCCGTCGTGTACACCAGCGTGCCGTCGTCAGCGACGTCCAACTCGACCGCGCCGAACGCGCGGACTCCGACCCCTTCGGCCAGGGCCGTCGCGGGACCGGTCACCTCCATGCGGTCCTGATCGAACGGTGCAGCGAGCAATGTGCCGTCCGCGGTGACATACACGATGTGGCCCGACGGCGAGTACCGAGCGTAGACCCCGCGGAGGAGCACCTTGACGTCACCGGTCGCGAAGTCCGCCACGGCGATATCGAATTCGGCCATGTTGTCCGAGACGGTCTGCACGAAGAGCGCTCCTGTGCCGTTGGGCAGCGCGTCGGGCCACACGTGGTTCGACTCGCCGGTCGAATCCACCGCGGTGACGGTCTCCATGGTGCCACCCCGGTCCGGGTACCGGACGAGCCCACCCGCGCCGTCGGCATAGAGATGGCCGTCCGGACTCCACGTGGCCCCCATCGGCATGACGCCACTGTCCGCGACCGTCACGGGCGGCTCACCGCCGAGTGCGACGACCCGCAGCTTCCACGGGTTGGAGGTGAGGAATGCGACCCTGCGCCCGTCCGGCGAGAAAAACGGGTTGAATGCACCCTCGGTGCCCGCGATCGGTGTGGCGAGCAGACGATCCTGATCCCTCAGCCAGAGCTGCGCACCGTTCTCTCCAGGACCCACGTAGACGACGCGCGAACCATCCGGCGAGAGTGCCACGCGGACACCGAACCGGGCCTGCAGCTCCTGGTCGGGCGCCAGCGCCACGCTGAAGCGCCGGACGGGCGCCGGCTCCGATCGAAGCCACCCCATCGCACCCACAACGACGGACGCGAGCAGGAGGACGCCCAGCACGACCACCTTCCGGTTGCCGAACACCCGAGCCACAGCACTCGGCTCCGACGCGTCCACGGTTTCGTGGGAGGTCGTGTCCGCCAGGCCCGGCCGCACCAACGCCTCGGCAAACGCGGCAGCACTCGGGAATCGATCGGCCGGCAGCTTGTTGAGCGCCTTCGCAATCGTCGCCGCCACGTGCCCCGGCACCGTCTCCCGCGTCGCCGTCACCGGCGGCGCCTTCTCGGTGATCACCTTCGCGACGATCGCCTGCGCCGTCGACCCCGTATACGGTGGATCCCCGGTCAGCATCTCGTACAACATCGCGCCGAGCGAATAGACGTCACTCCGGGCATCCAACTCCCGGTCCCCCATCGCCTGCTCGGGACTCATGTAATGCGGTGTCCCGATACTGAGCCCCGTCTCTGTGAGCCGCGCACCGCCCGCATGACTCACCGCGAGCGCGATCCCGAAGTCGGCGATCAGCGGCTGTCCGTCGTGGATCAGCACGTTCTCCGGCTTGATGTCGCGATGGATCACGCCGTGCCGATGCGCATAATCCAGCGCACTCGCCACTCCGCGCGCGAGTGCGATCGCGTCCTCGATCCCCAGCTGCTTCTCGTGGTCGAGCTTGTCGCGAAGCGTCTGCCCCTCGACATACGGCATCACGTAATACAGGAACGTGTCCGCCTCACCGGAGTCGTGCAGCGGCAGGATGTGCGGATGCTGCAGGTTCGCCGTGACCTTGATCTCGGCCAGGAACCGCTCGGCCCCGATGACGGCGGCCAATTCGGGCCGCAGCACCTTGAGCGCCACCTTCCGCTCGTGCTTCAGGTCGTGGGCCAGATAGACCGTCGCCATCCCGCCCGCCCCGAGCTCGTGCTCGATCACGTAGCGATCGGCGATCGCGACTTTGAGTTTTTCGGTGATTTCACTCACGAACGTGTCTCCTCAGTTCACTCAGCTTCGATCGTCGGGTGCAAGGGGCAAGGGGCAAAGTGCAAGGGGCCACATCCAAGATCGGTGTGCATGACCCTTGAACGTTGCACCTTGTACCTTGCACCCCACAGGTCCCTATCGTCCGACGGCCTCGAGCTCTTGCCCGAGGTTCTCGATCACGATTAGTTCCGCCCCCTCCGCCGATGCCCGATTGCGGATCATCACGAAGCTCTGTCCGTCGGGCATCACGTCGTAGCTATACACCTCGTTGCTGGCAAGGAAATCCACAGGGAAGAGTGCGCGCCGCTCCCCGGGGATGAACGTCGTTCCCGACACCACGTCCACGGAGATCAGTTCGGTGGGCCCGAGGTAGTAGAGCAGCCGACTGTCGGGTGCCCACCGGGGCACTACCCCGCCGTCGGTCGAGACCTGCCACTTGCCCGAGTTGCTCTCCGGGAACGGTCGCACGTACACCTCGAAGCGCCCCGACTCGTCAGATTGGTAGGCTAGCCACCGACCGTCGGGTGAGACCGTCGGGCCCCGCTCCTCGAAGGGGGTCACCACCATCGGCAGCGTGTCGCCGGACCGCGACACGGCATAGATATCCCGCGGGTTCCCGCGGTACAGGAGCCACTCCCCGTCGGGAGACCACACACCTTCGTGCGCGGCGCGACCGGGGACATCGAGCACGACCTCGGCCGGCACGCTGCCGTCGGCGCGCTTGGTCATGATCCTCGTGGATCCCGCCCGGTCAGAGGTGAAGGAAATCGTC
>JBDHJO010000227.1:0-3885 GCA_039586875.1 Gemmatimonadota bacterium
CGACGTGCGCGGCCAACGAAGGTAGAAAGTGCCCCGCGGCGGTGCAAGTGCTGGCGGACTCCACCGTGCCGCGCGGATTTTCTGTATTCACATCACAAATATGCTCAGGTGCTGTGGTGGCGCTCGACCAGGCCCGCCCGATGGCGGCGGGCTTGGTCGACATAATGCTCCCAGGTATGCCGCTGCCGGGTCCGAAGGTCGTCGTCAACGGCCCGGACCACGCGCGCCGGTACGCCCAGCACCAGCGACCCGGCCGGTACGCGCATCCCCTCCGGTAATACGGCGCCCGCACCGACGATCGAGCCCGCACCCACGTGCACCCGATTCAACAGGATCGCCCCCATCCCCACGAGGCAGTCATCCTCGACCGTGCAGCCATGGAGGATGGCGCGATGACCCACCCCGACCCGGTCGCCAATCACGCACGGGATGCCCTCGTCCACGTGGACCATCGAGAGGTCCTGAATGTTGGTGCAGGCACCGATGTGAATGGAGGCGAGGTCAGCGCGAACGACAGCGTTGTACCACACCGAGGCGTCCCGTCCGACGGTGACATCACCGAGGACAACCGCGCTTGGGGCAATGAAGGCCGACGGATCGATCACGAACCGGGGATCAGCGGGGGATACCCGCGATCGGTAACTCGAACCAGGCGGTCACCGGCCTGCCGTCCTTCATTGCAGGCGTGTAGCGCACATTGTCGGCCGCGAACCGCTGGGCACGCCCGTCAAACCCCGGTACGGGTGACGGATCCTTGCGCCGGATACGTTGCACTCCACCGTCCGCACCCACCTTGACCCAGAGCACGGTTTGCGTTGCCGTCGCGCCCGCGGGCAACGCGATGGTCGGGCGTCGCGGATCGGGTCGTGGCGCGCGGTCATAGCACGACCCATCGCGGTTGTACTCCGGCGGGTCCTTGGTGCAGTAATCGACCGCGGGCGGCGGTGGCGGATCCTCACGCCGTGCCAGCGGCGTCAAGGCGGGGACCGCAATACGCACCGTGTCGCCCCGCGCCAGCGGCTTCACATCCTCGAAATCCTCGTATCCGGTCAGCGTGACCCGCACGCTCTGTGAACCGGGACCGAGGTTGACGATCGTGTCCGACTGCGGTTGGCCGTTCACCAGGAGCTGCGCCCGATTCGGCAGGCCGCTCACGACGAGTGTCCCCGTCTCCGGGAGCGGCACGCTGACCAGAGAGTCGTCGGCCACCGTCATCGTATCATCCACGGTCGCGGAATCGCCCACCGCACCGGAGTCGCCGACCACCGTCAGCAGCGCAGCGGTCGAGTCATCGGTACCGAGGACCGTTTGCGGCACCGTCGCCGAGTCGCGAGCGGTGATCGCGGACGGCATGAACGGGAGGGGCCACTGCGCGCCCAACACGAAGTACCAATACCCACCCGCGCCTCCCAACCCGGCGAAGAGGAGCACGAAGAACCCGACCAGCATGCCGCTTCGCTTCTTCGGAGCCGGCGGGGCCTTGGGCTGCGACCGCGGCATGGGTGTGGTCGGCGTCGGTGGCTTCGGGGTCGGCGACCGTGGCGCCACCTCCGACATGCGGCGACCACCCGACCGAAGCGCCTCGAGCTCCTCTTGCGACGGTGTGTAGACCGCGGTCGGGAGCTCTGATACATCCGCAACCGAGGGCCGCACCGCACTCCCGCTCGTGGTCGCGCCCCCCTTCAGAACCGTGGCAACCTCATCCGCCGATTGGAATCGATCGTCTGGCGCCTTCTCCATCATCCGCTGGACAATGGCGAAGACGTCGCGCTCGTCCTGCGTCTGAAGCTGTGGAATCGGCAGCGGTTCCATGATGTGTTTGTAACCCACGGAGAACGCGTCCTCCGCGTCGAACGGCACGTTACCGGTCAGGCATTGATATCCGACAACACCGAGCGAGTACACGTCGCTCCGCCCATCGAGATCCTGTGCGCGTGCCTGTTCTGGACTCATGTAGTGCGGCGTCCCGATGGACATGCCGGTGCCGGTCAAACGCGAGCCCGTGGCTGCCTTGGCAATACCGAAGTCCATCACCACCGCATTGCCCAACTCGTCGAACATGATGTTGTCCGGCTTCACGTCCCGATGCACGATGCCATTGCGGTGCGCGTACCCGAGGGCGCTCGCGGTCTCGATGAGCAACCGCCGGATGTCATCGGGGGGCAACTTGCCACGTTGTTCGAGTCGGTCGGAGAGGGCGCCGCCGCGCAGGAACTTCATGACGAAGAAGATGACCTTCCCGACCTGACCGACCCGATAGATGGGAATGACGTTCGGATGCTCGAGACTGGCCGCGGTGCGCGCCTCCCGCTGGAACCGTTCGACGAACTGCTTGTCGAACCCCAGACTGAACGGCAGCACCTTGATGGCCACGTCGCGGTGCAGGTGCCTGTCCCGCGCCTTGAACACGATGGCCATGCCGCCGCGCCCCAGTTCCTGCTCGACGTCCCACTCCTCGCGCAGCGCGTCGCGCACCATGTCGAGCTCGGTGAGATCCGCCGTCGACTCCTGGGCCTGCGCCGCCGAGGTCATCTGTGACACGTCGTTGCCACAGGAAGGGCAGAACTTCGCCTTTTGATCGACCTCGCCACCGCAACGCTGGCAGAACATCACGACCCCCACGTGCTGGAGATGTCAGTGCGGCAAATGGCCCAGATCTGCAACTTATGTGCCCACTAACGTCAGGTCTACTTCTCGCTCGACCGGATCAGCGCCGCCATCGGGCCGGATCCGAATGGTGAGCCGATATCTCCCCTCTGCGAGGTCGCCCACATCCACCGTTTGCAGAACCCGGGTCGTCGGACCGACCGCCACCCCCTCGAGTTCGAGTGCAACCGGCGCGTCGCTGCCCCCGAACAACCGCTTCACCCACCCGAAGACCGACCCACCGCCGATCTTACGCACCTCCAACTCGCTTCGATACCTCGTGCCAGGGCCGAGGCCGTGCACTTCGTAGTAGACCTCCAGCGGCCGATCGGACGGCAAGCGGCGACGCGCGGTTACCGACAGCGAGTCATCCCTCACGCGCCAGATCTCACCGGCACCCCCCTGCCCCACCACGACATCGCTCATTCCGAACACCGGTGCAAGGAAGTTGGGCACCACCACGGCGTCATCGGCGGCGATCCGCCCGGCGCCACGCGTGCGATCCGCGAGCACGACCTTGAGCTCGTACAGCCCGTCGGGCACCGGCACCGACATGTACCCGTGCAGGTACTCGTCATCCTCGAGTTCGCGGTCGCGGCGTACGACGCGCGTCGTGTCGCTGTACGCGACCCGGGTAGCACCGTCGAGGAGAACGGTGCGCAGTTCGAGTCGGTAGACGACACCCGACGCCGTCTGCTCTGGCTCGAGCGCGCTGCCGGGCACGGAATAGACGACGAGCACCTCACTGCCCGACTCACCGGCCACCACGTGTCGCTGCAGCGCAGCCTCGAGCTCGGCACGGAAACGGATCGGGTAACTGTCCGTACGCGTGCCGATCACGACCGAGCGGCCGCCGAGGCTCCGTTCCTCGGCAAGCAACGTCTGCTGCACACCGGCTCCCGTTGCCAGCCGTTGGTACTGGGCGTCGATGTTCTGGCGCGAGTTGAAGAGGTCGAGGAACAGACGCGACCGGGGATCGGTGGGATCGGTCGACAGCGGCCACTGCCCCGTTTGGACCCGAAGCGCAGTGTCGGGACCGAAGACGTCGAGCAGACTCTCGATCAGCTTGTAGTCGCCGACATCGCCGCGGGCCGCAAAATGGAAGACGAGATTGCCGCCCGACCGCACATAGAGCCAGGAGACATTGGGATCGACCCCGAGAGCGGGGAACAGCGCCACCTGATCGGGCTCGCCGTGGCGCACGTAGATGACCCCGCGGTCGTCAACGAGCTCCTGCGA
>JBDHJO010000047.1:0-16132 GCA_039586875.1 Gemmatimonadota bacterium
CGAACCGGCACGGGCCGGCGGCTGTACTCGGACGACGACATCGAGCGGCTTCGGCTTCTGCATCGCGCGGTACGTGGCGGCCGGAGCATCGGCCAGGTGAGTGTGTTGTCCACCGCCGAGCTGCGCGCGCTCGTGCGCGAGGATGAGACCGAAGAGGAGCAGGCGCCGGACCGACGGGGTGAGTCCCACGCCGATGTTTCCGGCATCGTGGCCGATTGTCTCGCGGCAATCGACCAACTCGACGCTGCTCAGCTCGAGGATCGGCTGACGCGGGCGGGGACCGACGTGGGGGCGGGCGTGCTGTTGGAGGGGGTCGTGACGCCCGTACTCGCAGCGGTCGGGCATCGGTGGGCGCAGGGCGATTATACGATCGCACACGAGCACATGGCGTCCGCCGTGGTGCGTCAGGTGATCGGCCGGATGCTCCGAGGCGCGACGGCAGACGCCGCACGGCCGCTCGCCCTCGTGGCTGCACCCGCCGGGGAGCATCACGAGATCGGTGCGATGATGGTGGCGGCGATTGCCGGATTGCAGGGGTGGCGCGTGCTCTATCTCGGTGCCGACATGCCGATGGCGGATCTCGGGCAGGCGGTGGCCAAGCACCAACCCCGTGTGGTTGCGCTGAGTGCCGTGTCACCCGATGCGGCGTCCGCGCTCCCCAAACAACTGGCCACGCTCAAACCGTACCTGCCGGCAGCCACGACACTCCTGGTCGGCGGCCAGGCGGCTGAAACGCAGTGGGACGCGCTGGAGAAGCTGGGCGCGGTGCGCGTGCACGGCCTCGGTGGGCTCCGGGACCTTCTCGCCGACATGGGTGCCGGCTCGCGGCACACCTAGTGCACGCGTGACCGCGCGTCACTGCGACGGCACGGACCGACCGCGCGCTAGCGGCTGTTCCGAAACTGCGACGTCTGTTGGAACGCGCGTTCGGCGATGTCGGTCGCGCGCTGCATGCGCTCGAGCACGGCGGTGCGGTCGGGCGTTGTGGAGTCGGCAGCGGCGACGGACAGGATCTGCGCCTGAGTGCTATACAGGAGGGCGTACAGGAAGAGGATGCCCTCGGACGGCTCATCGATCCAGCCGCGTGGACGTTCGCGCGCAGCCGCTTCCGGCCGGTATGCGTCGAACAGCAACGTCTCCGTCCGCGCGAGATCGACCCAACCCAGCGGGCCGAGGTTCGCGACGTTCGTATCCGCGGTGATCGTGTCCGGCATGAGCCGACGGACGAGTCCCTCGCCCAACAGGTACGGGCGAAGCCCGAGTTGATCCGGATACGAACCGGTCGTGCGCGAGAAGTAGATCGGCCGTCGCCCGAGGTTCTGCTGAATCAACTGGAGTGTGACGATGTCGGCGCGCGTGAGATACCCGGGTTGGATGACCGCACGGAGATCCCCGACCTGGAACACACTGCGCTGGCGGATCTCCTGGAACGGCGGGAGTGCGTCGATCTCCTCGTACCGGAGGCCGACGGCATCGTGGGCGGGCAGTGTCCGCTCGAGCCCCTGATGGATCGGCAGTGCTGCGGCCTCGTCGAAGGGATCGAGGGTCCGACGCTTGAGCTGCCGTACGTGCCACTGGGTGTTCATCAGGGACGTGTTCGCAAGCAGCACGTCCCGCCGCAGACCCTCGACCTCCTGCATGTACCACAGCGGGAACGTGTCGTTGTCACCTGCGGTGACGAGGATGCTGTACGGCTCGACGGAGATCAGTAGGTCGCGGGCCGCGTCGCGGGCGAGTGTTTCCCCGGCCCGAGAGGCGGTCAATCGGTTGCCGAAGAGCGGAATGAGCGCGAGCAGGAGGACGGACAGGGCCGGTGCCCACCCGCGGGCCGGGTCCTCGGGCGACCGGGCGAATCGCGCGATCGCGCTCATGAGCGTACCGAACCCCAGGGCGACCCAGATGCCCCACAGGTGGAACGATGCGATGAAGAAGTAATCGCGTTCCCGCACCTCGCGCAGCACATCGGGGTACAGGCTGCGCGACGGCATCGAGTAGCCGTGCTTGAAGTCGAGATAGAACACCAGGGCCACGGTGACGGTGAGCATCAGGGCAAGCATCGCGAGCGCACCGCGCCGGTCCCGCTGTAAGTGCCGGACGGCACCGACGAGCCCAAGGATGCCGAACAGGGCAGCGATGGCGTTCCGGATACCCGGCTTGAGGTCGTGGGCAAACTGCCACGAGAAGTACTGAAGCCAGGTCGCGTACTGCCAGACGAGGTCTGCCTGGCGCGGCAGGAGCGGGCCCTTTTGGTACTGCTCGCGGTTGAGCACGTCGGACAGCGGTTGGCAGCCCGACTGGCCCAACGTGTAGATGCTCTGCAGCGCCGTGCCGAGCGCTCCACACACCGGCTCACCCTCGTTGATGGGAGGGTAGAAGCCGGCACGGATCGGCAGGATGAGCCACACGCTGATCCCAACGGCCACCACCAGCGCACTCGCCAGCCACAGGCGCCACCGAAGGACTGCCCGGGGCTCGGTGAACAGCACATACACCGCGAGCGCGGGCGCAGCGAGGAGCCCCATCAAGTGGTTGGTCGCCGAGAGTGCGAGCACGTAGACGATCAGGATGAGCCAATGATCGCGCCGCTCGCCGGCGGGCTCATCACCCCAGTGCACCACCAGCCACAGCACCAATCCGATCGACAGCAGGCTCAGCGTGTACACCTTCTCGTTCACGACCGACTGATGCCACACCGTGAACGAGGTGGCGCCCACGAGCACGCCCGCCATCGCCGCCGCGATCCGCGCCCACCGGGGGCCCGGAACGACTGTCCGCAGAAACCGCTCGGCGACGAGGAACAGGAACCCCGATGTCAGCGCGGATGTCAGCGCCGCGAAGATGTTGATGCGCAGCGCGTAGTGGGCGACGAGCGGTAACTCGCCCCAGACGTGCGCCAGCAGCACGAAGAGCGGATTCCCCGGCGGATGGGGGATGCCGAGGACCTTCGCGGCCGCGATGTACTCCGACGTGTCCCAGAACTGCGTCGTCGGCGCGATCGTGACGAGATAGATCGCAAAGACCGTGAAGCTGACGAGCGCGGCGAGCGCGTAGGGCGGCCCCGACGGCTGCTCGGTCGCCGACGTGGACGGACCGTTGTTCGCGAGCGATGGCTTCGACACGGGCAATCGCGGGCGGCGTTAGTGTCGGAACTGGCGGCGGCCCGTCACGACCATCGCCACCCCGTGTTCGTTCGCCGCAGCCGTCACCTCGTCGTCTCGAACCGATCCACCGGGTTGGATCACGGCGGTGATCCCCGCCTCGACGGCTTGCTCGATGCCATCGGCGAACGGGAAGAACGCGTCGGACGCCAACACCGCCCCCTTCGTGTCATGCCCCATGTCGTGGGCCTTGTGCACGGCCAGGAACGCGGCGTCTACCCGACTCATCTGGCCCGCTCCGATGCCGATGGCGGCCTCGTCTTTGGCGAGCAGGATCGCATTCGACTTGACCAGCGCGACGGCAGACCAGGCGAAGCGGAGATCGCGCCATTCGGCTTCCGTGGGTTGGCGCGCGGTCGCGACCTTCCACTCCGATTCGTCGGCCGAGACCGCAAATCGGTCCTGCACGAGGAACCCGCCACGGATCCGCTTGAAGTCGAGGGCTGGGCGGTCGTCGGCGAGCGGCAACTCCACGACGCGGAGGTTCTTCTTGCGCTTGAAGACCTCGACCGCGCTGTCGTGGAATCGCGGTGCCACCACCACCTCGACAAACAGGTCACGCATCGCTTCGGCCGTCGCCTCGTCGACGACCGTGTTGAACGCGACGACTGAGCCGAACGCGGATTTCGAATCGGTGGCTAGCGCCCGGCGGTAGGCCTCCTCGGGGCTGGTGGCAACGGCGATACCGCAGGGTGTCGTGTGCTTGATCACCGCACACACCGGGCGGTCCGGCCAGGGCGCCACCGCGGCCGTCGCGGCTTCCACATCCAGCAGGTTGTTGAAGGACAGCTCCTTCCCGTGCAGCTGCCGAAGATCATCGAACCCCCGGCCCTCGCCCGACGTGTAGAGCGCCGCCCGCTGGAACGGGTTCTCGCCGTAGCGCAGCACCTGCTCGCGCTCGAGGGCGAGCCCCATCTTGGACGGCAACGTGTCCTCGTCCTTTCCGAGGTACTGCGCGATGGCGGCGTCGTAGGCGGCCGTGTGGGCGAAGACCTTCGCCGCAAGCTCCCGTCGTATCTCGGGCGTGATGCTGCCGTCGCTGATGCCCCGCAAGATGCGCTCGTAGTCATTCGGATCGGCGATCACGAGGACGGCGCCGTGGTTCTTGGCCGCCGATCGGAGCATGGATGGGCCGCCGATGTCGATCTGCTCGATCGCGTCCTCGAACTTCACGTTGGGCCGGCCGACCGTCTCGCGGAACGGGTAGAGATTGACCGCTACCAGGTCGATCGGGGTGAACCCGCGCTCCGTGAGCTCCTGCATGTGCGCGTCGAGATCGCGGCGCGCGAGCAGGCTGGCGTGCACCGCCGGGTGCAGCGTCTTGACCCGGCCGTCCATGACCTCCGGGAAGCCCGTGACGTCCTCGATCGGGATGACGGTGACACCGGCCTGGGTGATCACGTGAGCGGTCCCACCGGTGGAGACGACGTCCCACCCGAGTGCGGCCAGCCCTTTGGCGAACTGTTGTACTCCCCGCTTGTCCGACACTGAGATCAGGGCGCGCGGCATCCCATCCTCCTCACGCAGAATTGGCCGGTGCGAGCGCATCGTGGATATGCACGTCGCCCGGTTCGATGGTGAACCCGTTGCCGGACGCCAGCAGGCGCACGGCATGACCGTGGCGCGCTGCCGCAAGCACCACGGCAGGCAGCAGTTGGTGTTCCATGGTCAGGACGCGGGCGGCGAGCGTGTCCGGCGTATCATCCGGTCGCACGGGCACCGGCCACTGCGCCAGGATCCGCCCGCGGTCGTACTCGCTGCTGACGAGGTGGACGGTCGGTCCCGAAAGCCCGGCACCCGATTGCAGGACCGCGTCGTGCACCCGGCGTCCGTACATCCCTTTGCCGCCGAACGACGGTAGCAGGGCCGGGTGAATGTTGATCATGCGTCCCTCGAACCTGGCGACGACGTCCGCCGGGACGAGCTTGAGATACCCGGCCAGGACCACGAAGTCGATCGCATGGGCGTCCAAGGTGTCGAGAATCTCCGTGGCGTCGCGATGATCCTCGAGCACGACCGTTGCCGCATCGGCGGATCGGGCCCGCTCCAATGCCCCGGCCGTTGGTTTGTCGGACACGACGAGGGCGACGGTCGCGGGCGCAGGCGGACGGCAGGCGTCGAGCAGCGCCTGGAGATTCGTTCCTCCACCCGAAGCGAAGACGGCGACTCGCACGACGTTCCCCCGGTGTCACGCCTCCGATCGATTCGATCCGGATGGCCTGGTGAAGTCTCAACGGCACACAGCCGCATGGTGGCCGGCGTGCGCCAACGGTCTCAGGCTCAACAGCAGTTCAAAACATACACACGCGACACGACGCGCGCCGGGATCACGGTGCGGTCGGTGGAGTCCACCCTGCGCCCTTCGCGGCGTCGGCGAGCGGACCCAACTCGTCATCGGCCACGGTTCGGACGTCGAAGGCCACGCGATCGTCCACCGTGCGGGCGATCACCGGCAGGGGCGCCCGGCGCAACGCGCTCAGGAAGGGCTCGCACGACGGCACCGAGAGCGTGACCAGGGTGGTGGGGAGGTCGCACTGAGGGAACGCCCCGCCACCCACGGCGGAACTGCCCGTCTCGATCCTGGCACCAGGCAGTCGGCGAGCCAACCGGCGCGCCCGGCGCCGGAGGCTCTCGGCCGTGGCGGTCAACATGCTGAGGACCGGTATTTCCTGGAGGGCCCGCTCACGGTCGCGGTAGAGTTGCAGGGTCGCCTCGAGCGCGGCGAACGTCGCCTTGTCCGGCCGGAACGCACGTGCCAGCGGGTTGCGGGC
Source organism: Gemmatimonadota bacterium (assembly GCA_039586875.1). Taxonomy (GTDB): domain Bacteria; phylum Gemmatimonadota; class Gemmatimonadetes; order Gemmatimonadales; family GWC2-71-9; genus JAOTVV01. The sequence continues at coordinate 5,930 of JBDHJO010000047.1, forward strand.
GATCGCGGTGATATGTGCGCCAGGGCCGACGACGATCCCCGCCTGCGGGCCGCCCAGCAGCTTGTCCGCCGAGAAGATGACCGTTGCTCCCGCCCGCACGCTGTCGCCGACCAGTGGCTCGCCCTCGAGGCCGAATTCGGCGAGCGAGAGCAGCAGGCCGCTCCCGACGTCGTGGACGGTCGGAAGGCGGCGCGGACGGCCCAATGCGACCAGCTCGTCGACCGTCGTTTCCTCCACGAACCCTGCAACCTGAAAGTTCGACCGATGCACCTTGAGCAGCAGGCGCGCCCGCGGCGAGATGGCGAGCTCGTAATCCCGCAACCGTGTGCGGTTCGTGGTGTCCACCTCGGCCAACACGCTGCCACTCCGGGCAAGGATATCTGGAATCCGGAACGAGCCACCGATCTCGACGAGCTCACCGCGGGACACGATGGTTTCACCACCCGCCGCGAGCTCGTTGAGCGTGAGCATCAGCGCCGACGCCGCATTGTTCACCACGATGGCGGCCTCCGCGCCCGTCAATTCGGTGAGCAACGCGCGCACGTGGTCCTGGCGTGAGCCGCGGCTGCCGGTCGCGATCTCCAGTTCGAGCGTGCTGTACCCGAGCGCGTCCTCTACCGCCGCTCGCGCAGCGGGAGCGAGCGGGGCGCGGCCGAGATTCGTGTGCAGCACCACGCCGGTCGCGTTGATCACGCGTCGCAGGGACGGTTGGGTCAAGCGGGCCGCTTCACTCGCGATTGCTGCCGCCCAACCTTCGTCCGGCGCCATGCCACCGCGCGCCCGTGCCGCGGCGACGGCGGCGCGCGCGGCGGTCAGGAGTACCCCGTGCGGTGCGTCGATCCCCGAGGCCTTGGCCTCGTCGAGCAGCGCATTGACTGCCGGAATGCGGCGGCGGGGATCGCTCACGTGGAGTCTGCCGGTGCCGCGATCCGGAACGCTCGGCGCGATTCGCCGAGCGCCCCCGAGATATTGGTGAGCAGGGCGTCGACCAGGTAGTTCCCCGGCGGCAAGGGCGCTGCGAACCGAATGACGACCGTGGATGCGAGGGCCGGCCGCGTCCCCAGCAACCGAAGCGCACGCGACGTGTCGGCCGGGACGACGGTGGTGTCCTGCACAGCACCCTCGCCGGTCTCCGCCCCCGTACGCCCGTCGTCTGCTGCGGTCGTGTCACCCGTCACCGCCTCGGTCCCCTCTGCATCGGTCGTGTCTGCCGCTGCCGCCGAATCTGCCGCTGCGGCGGCCGCCGCCGCGCGTTCCTCGGCCAGCACCGAATCGAACGCCGCCGACTGCAGTACCGCGGCGACGGCGACGGGCACCGTGTCGGGAAGCGCCCACACCTGAAAGCCAGTGGCGTCCGGGGGACCCGGCGGCACGCGCTGCGAGAACTCGAGACGGATCGCCGTGCTGTCCAGAACCTCGACCTCGCGGACTCTGGGCCCAAGGGTGTCCTGCACGACGGCCCAATACACACTGTAGGCTGCGGAATCGAGCTGTACGACGAGTGAATCGAACGCCTCCCGGCGATCACGTCGCCGGTTGGAGTTTCCGTCGATACTCGAGTAGACCACGTATTCCCCGCGGGGGAGGTGCTGAAGCACGAACTCGCCGACCGAGTCGGCCTGCCCGGTGTACACGAGGGAATCCGGCAGGAGCACCGCCTCGACATGTGCTCGCTGGCCGATCTGGCCCTCTTCCCAATCGAGCACCGTTCCCGCCAACCGCGTATCGGGGATCTCCTCCCCCGTCGTGAAGACGATGTAACGACCCTCCTCCATGCGGTTGGTGCGGAGGTCCATCACCCCCGGCAGCAAGGCCACGTGGTAGACCACGCCGGGGCGCCATCCGTCTTGGGGTTTGACCTCGATCGCCCGTCGCTTCCAGGAGACGTCGATCTCCTCGGCGCGAGGTGAGAGCTCGACGAGATTGTCCAACCCGCCCCCCGACCCCTCGCTCACGACCTCGTCGAACTGAAACCGGACGGCGTCCTCGAGCCCGGGGACGACCGCGCCGGAGTCGGGTTCGACGCTGAGGAGGACCGGCGGCGTGAAGTCCGGGGGACCTCCGGGAGGCTCTTCGATCACCGCACAGGCGGTGACGGCGATTAGCAGCCCAAGGCGCGCAGTTTTGCGGCCAGCGTTTCGCGCTGCTCGCGCCATGACTGCTCCTTCTCCCGTTCGCGCTCGACCACCTCGGCCGGGGCTCGAGCGACGAACTTCTCGTTGGCCAGTTTGCCCGCAACGCTTCGGAGCTGCCCGTCGATCCGGTCCAGCTCTTCCCGCAGCCGCGCACATTCGCGGTCCACATCGATCGCATCACCGAGGGGCACGAACACCGCCGTGCCGTCGGGCAGGACGGCGTGGCCTCCCACCCCCTCGGCCGGCTCGTCGGTGGAGAGCTCCTCGAGCTTTGCCAGCCGCAGGATGGTGCCGCGCTCCGCGGCGAACCCGTTCGTGGCCGCCGCACCTGCCGGTGCGACGATGGCCTGAAGGGTGGCGCCCGGAGGCACGTGGTACTCCGCCCGGATCGTGCGAACCGAACCCACCAGCGCCTGCACGAGCTCGAACTCGGCCTCCGCTGCGTCGTCGTACCGCGCCGGGTCGGGCGTCGGCCACGCCGAGCCGGCGACCAGCGCTGCCCGCTCCCCGGGAAGATGGTCCCACAGCACTTCCGTGATGAACGGCATCACGGGATGCAGCAACTGGAGTGCAGTGCCGACCACGTGGACCAGGATGCTGCCGGCCACGTCGTGCCCGGCCGTCTCCCGCTCGTAGAGCCGCGGCTTCACCTGTTCCAGGTACCAGTCCGCGACCTCATCCCACATAAAGTGGTAGACGAGGTTCGCCGCATCGTTGAGCCGCATGCGATCGAGCGCATCCGTCACCTCACCGATGGTGCGATGACACCGCGAGAGGATCCAACGGTCCGCGAGGGTCAAGTCTTCCGACGCCAGCGCGTCCAGGGCCGGCGGTGTCTCCGTGAGGTTCGAGAGAATAAGGCGTCCCACATTCCACAGCTTGTTCGCAAAGTTCCGTCCAGCTGCAAACGTGGCGTCCAGATCCTGGCGGTCCATGATCACGTCGGTGCCCGCGGCCGCGCCGGCCACGATGGTGAACCGAAGCGCGTCGGCGCCGTACCGCTCGACCACATCGAGCGGATCGATCCCATTCCCCAAGGATTTCGAGAAGGCCCGGTGCTGCGGGTCCCGCACGATCCCGTTCAGGTACACTGTGTCGAAGGGTCGGTCGCCCATGAAGTGGTACCCGGCCATCACCATGCGGGCGACCCAGAAGAAGATGATGTCCGGACCGGTCACCAGCGTGTGGCCTGGATAGAACCGCGCGAGATCCTCGGTGTCGTCCGGCCAGCCCATCGTGGCGAACGGCCAGAGCCAACTCGAGAACCAGGTGTCGAGCACGTCGGGATCCTGTCGGACCGCCCCGCCGCACGCCGAGCACTCCGTCGGGTCCTCCATGGCCACCGTCACGTGGTCGCACGCATCGCAGTACCACGCAGGGATCCGATGGCCCCACCACAGTTGCCGCGAGATGTTCCAGTCGCGGATCTCGGTCAGCCAGTTCTCGTACACCTTGCCCCACCGCTCCGGCACGAACCGCAGCGTCCCCGAGCGGTACGCATCGAGTGCGGGCTCGGCGAGCGGGCGCATCTTCACGAACCACTGATCGGAGAGCCGGGGCTCCACGATGGTGTGGCAGCGATAACAGTGCCGCACCGCATGTGCGTATGGCTCGATCTTGACGAGCAGGCCCTCGGCGTCGAGCAACTCGATGATGCGTTTGCGCGCGTCGTCCCGATCGAGCCCCTGCAACGCCTCCGGAACACGCGGCACGGCCGCCATGTGCGCGTCCGGCGTCATGGTGTCGGGCGTCTCGTACTCGGTCGGCAGCGCGGCGGCGATATCGAAGTCGTTTGCGTCGTGGGCCGGTGTCACCTTGAGCATGCCCGTCCCGAAGTCCTGTTCCACGGCCGTGCTCAACTCGATCGGGATCGCCAGCCCTGACAGCGGGATCGACACCATGCGGCCCTCGAGTGACGCAAACCGCTCGTCCTCGGGATGCGTCACCAGGCAGACGTCACCGAACATCGTCTCGGGCCGCGTCGTCGCCACGACGACTCCCGAGTCTTCCGCGCCGTTCCCGTCGCCCGCAAACGGATACCGGATGTAGTAGAGATGATCGTCCCGGTCCCGGAACTCCGCCTCTTCGTCCGACAGCGAGGTGAGACACCGGGGACACCAGTGGATTACTCGGTGGCCGCGATAGATCAATCCCTCGTCGTGGAGCTGCACGAAGACGCGGCGCACCGCGGTGCTGTACTCGTCGTCCAGCGTGAAGCGTGTCCGGCTCCAGTCGCACGAGCTCCCGATCGCCTTCAGCTGATCGAGGATCGTGCCGCCGGTTTCGTGTACGTGAGCCCAGACGCGCTCCACGAACGCCTCGCGCCCGAGGTCCTGGCGGCGTTTTCCCTCCTTTGCCAGCCCGCGCTCGACCACGTTCTGCGTCGCGATCCCCGCGTGATCGGTTCCCGGCAACCAGAGGGTATCGCGACCCTGCATGCGCCGGTACCGAATCAGCACGTCCTGGATCGTGTTGTTCAGGCCGTGTCCCATGTGCAGGACGGATGTCACGTTGGGCGGGGGGATGACGATGACGTACGGCTCGTGCTCGGTGTCACCGGCAGCGGCGAACACCCCGGCATCGAGCCAGCGCTGATACACGCCGCGCTCGATGGCTGCGGGATCGTATTTCGGAGCGAGTTCCGTCGTCTGGGTCATTCGGGTTCGGTGGTAACGATGTGAAAAGCATGGGGAGCGGCCAGGGAGCCGTCCCGACTTCAGCTGACCTTCGGGGAGACCGACGGTTGTGAGACGTCGTCGTCGGCAAGGATGCGGTTGACCACCACGGTGACGCCGGACACGCTGCGTGCCACGGTAGCCGCCAGCAGCCGGGCGTCGCGGTCGGGGACGGAGCCGGTCAACTCGACGATGCCGTCCCCCAGCGCACGGGCCCGCACCTGCAGATGCCGGGTCGTCGCGCTCTCGTCGAGCGCACCATTCACGGCCCGCTCGATCTGCTCCGGGCCGCCCTCCGTCGTCCCGCTACCGCGCTTCCCGATCCGCCGGACCGCGCCCGACACCTTGCCGGGACTGACCTCGGAGAACCACTGGCTGAAGGCCAGGCCCGAGATGATCCCGATCCCGATCCCGGCGACCGCTGAGGCCACCAAGCCGAGCCAATCGCTGTCTTCGCGCTCGTTCCGCACAGAGCGTCCGCCCCGTAGCACCCGTACCTTGTCCATGCTACAATTATACGATTGATCGTTTTCCTTTGGTATACGCCGGCCTGACGGAGGACGAGAGGGTATTCTCGGCTCCCCTACCACATACAGTCCAATGACAGATCACATCAAGGTCACCTTGCCGGACGGATCCGACCGCTCGGAGCCCCGGGGCACCACCGCCGGGACGATTGCCGAAGCGATCGGACCACGGCTTGCGCGCGCGGCGGTCGCCGCGCGCGTCAACGGTGAAGTGTGGGATCTTCACCGTCCGCTGCAGGACGACGCCGAGCTCGCGATCCTGACCGATCGGGACGCCGAGGCGCTCGACGTGCTCCGCCACTCGACGGCACACGTGCTCGCCACGGCGGTCCGGCAGCTGTTCCCGGAGGCGAACATCGGCTTCGGCCCGCCGATCCAGGACGGCTTCTACTACGACTTCGAGGTGCCGCGGCCCTTCACGCCCGACGATCTCACTGCCATCGAGGAGAAGATGCAGGAGGTGTTGGCGGCGGACTATCCGTTCGTGCGCGAGGAGGTCACGCAGGCGGCAGGGCGCGATCGGTTCAAGGACGACCCGCTGAAGCTCGAGCGGCTGGAGGAGTTCACCAGCGACGAGGTGATCTCGGTGTACACCGACGGGCCGTTCGTCGATCTGTGTCGCGGACCCCACGTGCAGAGCACGGGGCGGATCAAGCATTTCAAACTATTGCATGCGGCCGGTGCGTATTGGCGCGGAGACTCGCGGCGCCAGATGCTCCAGCGGATCTACGGCACGGCGTGGTTCTCGAAGCAGGATCTCGAAGAGTACCTGCGGCGGCTCGAGGAAGCGGAGCGGCGAGATCATCGTGTCATCGGCAAGCAGCTGGACCTGTTCTCCGTTCAGGAGGACGTCGGTCCGGGCATGATCCTGTGGCACCCCAAGGGCGCCCGGATCCAGCACGAGCTGCGCCGCTTCATCGAGGACGAGCTGTTGCAGCGTGGCTACGAGTTCGTCTACACACCGCACATCACCCGGGAAGACCTCTTTCTGCGGTCGGGGCACCTGCCGCTGTACGGCGATCACCAGTTCCCGCCGATGGCACCGGCAACGGGCGATGCGGAGGACGTGCGATATCGCGTCAAGCCGATGAACTGCCCGATGCACACACTCATCTACGCCGCCAGGCAGCGGTCGTATCGGGATCTCCCCGTGCGCATGGCGGAGATTGCCAGCGTGTACCGCAACGAGCTGTCGGGCACCCTGCACGGGCTTCTGCGGGTGCGCGGGCTCACGATGGACGATGCGCACGTGTTCTGCCGGGAGGATCAGATCGAGGACGAGATCTACCAGATGCTCGACCTGACCGACCTCGTGCTCTCCCAGACCTTCGGGTTCGAGTACCGCATCGACCTCGCGACCCGCCCGGAGAAGAAGATCGGGGACGACGCGCAATGGGAGCACGCCGAGCGGGCGCTCCGCCGGGCGCTGGAGCGCCGGAACCTCACCTTCGGATTGGACGAGGGTGGGGGAGCGTTCTACGGCCCCAAGATCGACATCAAGCTCCGGGACGCCATCGGGCGAGAGTGGCAGGGGACCACGATTCAGTTGGACTACCAGCTCCCCGAGCGGTTCGAGCTCGAGTACACGGGCGCCGACAATCGGCCGCACCGGCCGGTGATGATTCACCGCGCGATCCTCGGCACGCTGGAGCGATTCGTTGGATGCTTGATCGAGCACTTTGCCGGCGCGTTCCCGGTGTGGCTCGCGCCCGAGCAGGTCCGGGTCATCCCGATCACCGATGATCAGATCACCGCGGCCAACGACGTCGCCGACCGCTTCCGCGCGGCCGGGATCCGCGTGTCGGTGGACGAGCGCAGCGAGACGCTGAACTACCGGATTCGGGATGCCGAGATGATGAAGGTTCCGTTCATGGCCGTGGTTGGAAAGCGGGAAGCGGAGGCCGGGACGGTGGCCGTCCGCCAGCGCGGAGCGGGGAAGAAGCAAGAGATCCTGGAGGTACAGGCCTTCATGGATCGACTCCAGGCACTGATCCGGAGTCGGGCGCTCGAGCTGAGCTGAACGTCGGGCCGTGGGTGGTCGAGTACCGGCCACCCACGTTGCTTGAGCCCCCCGGTCCCGCCCCGTTAACTTGATCCAGTTCGGGTGAGGAAGTTCCTGGGAGTGAGGGGAGCGAGGGGAGGCATCCAACCGTGAGTAAAGAGACAACCCCAGTCATCATCAGCGCTGCGAGGACCCCAGTTGGGCGGTTCCTCGGTGGTCTGTCGCCGTTGCCGGCAGCGCGCCTTGGTGCGGCGGCCGTGAAGGAAGCGATCGCGCGGAGCCGTATCGACGGCGATGCCATCGACGAAGTCATCATGGGGATGGTGGTGCAGGGCGGTGCCGGCCAGGCGCCGGCGCGGCAAGCGGCCATCCACGGCGGTGTCCCGGACGACAAGCCCGCCCTGACCGTCAATAAGGTGTGCGGGTCGGGTCTGAAGGCCGTGATGTTGGGTGCCCAGGCCATCAAGGCCGGGGATGCCCAGTGCGTGATTGCGGGCGGCATGGAGTCGATGTCGAACGTGCCGCACTACCTTTACGGCCTCCGGACCGGCGTGAAGTACGGCGATCACAAGATCGTCGACGGCCTCCAGTTCGATGGGTTGTGGTGCTCATTCGGCGACAACGTGATGGGGACGTACGCCGAGTACACCGCGGAGAAGGCCGGGGTCAGCCGGGAGGATCAGGACCAGTTCGCGCTCGAGAGCCACCAGAAGGCGATCGCGGCCATCGAGGGCGGCAAGTTCCGCGACGAGGTCGTCCCGGTCGAAGTACCGGGGCGGAAGGGGGCGGTAACGGTCGTGGATACGGACGAGGGGCCGCGCAAGGACACGTCGCTCGAGGCACTCGGCAAGTTGCGACCGGCGTTCCAGAAGGACGGAACGGTGACGGCCGGCAATGCGCCGGGCTTGAATGACGGCGCGAGCGCCATTGTCGTGGCGTCCGAGGCGTTCGCCGAGGCCAACGGATTGACGATCCTGGCTCGGATCTCAGGGTACGCCGCCGCCGGTGGCCCGCCCAAGGATCTCTTCTTCGCTCCGATTCGGGCGGTCGAGACCCTGATGAGCAAGACCGATCGGACGATCGGCGATTACGATCTGATTGAAGCCAATGAAGCGTTCGCGGTGCAAGCCCTGGCCGATGGGCGTGGACTCGGATGGGATTGGGACCGGGTCAATGTGCACGGTGGTGCGGTCGCGTTGGGCCATCCCATCGGAGCAAGCGGTGCACGGATACTGACCACTCTTCTGTACGGCATGCAGGATCGTGGCGCGACCACGGGACTCGCCACCCTCTGTCTCGGCGGCGGGAATGCCGTAGCCCTCAGCGTGGAGCGTACGTAAATGCAGCAAGCTCAGACCGCTCGACTCGTCATGACGCCCAGTACGGTTGCGCGTCGTGCCCTGGCCGTGGTCCTTGGCGTCGTCCTGGTCGCCGTCAGCGCGCAGTTCGCGATTCCGCTGCCCGGGACCCCGGTGCCGGTCACGCTGCAGGTGCCTGCGGTGCTCATCGTCGGTGGGTTGTTGGGCCCGCGGCTCGGTGCCCTCAGTATGGCGCTGTACTTGGCGTTCGGCGCCGCCGGTCTACCTGTCTTCGCGCCGATCGGCGTTCCGGGAGTCGGGCGGCTCTTTGGCCCCACCGGCGGCTACCTGCTTGCCTATCCGCTGGCGGCGGCGGTGGTCGGGCTTCTGGTGTACCGGAGTCGGTCGTGGGGGCATATCGCCGCGGCGCTCGTGCTCGGTCTGGCCGCGATTCACGCGGGCGGCATCGCCCAGCTGTCGATTCTGACGGGCGAGTGGGCCCTCGCGGTGAGTTTGGGATCCGTACCGTTCTTATTGTTTGATGTCGTCAAGCTCGCGTTCGCCGGAGTGATCCTCCGGCGCTTCGCTGAAGGATCACGCGCGCTCCTTTGAGGGCGCGCGTTGTCGTTTCGGCGGTCGGCGTCGTGCTGGTGTTTTACGGCGCCACCGCTCTGATCGCACTCGGGATCCTCGCCGCCGTGCCGGCGGCGTGGGTGACGGGACCGTCGCGGTTGGTCGTCTCGTCAGTCCCTGTGGTGCTGGCGGCGTTGTCGGTCAACGCCCTGCTGGTGTGGCGGAGCCAAACGACATGGCGGGAACTTGGGTGGCCGGGGGTGCGGGCGAGTGGCCGGGAACTGCTGCGCGGCGCGGCCGTGGGCGTGGCGATGGCCGTGGGGGCCGTCGCGCTTGCCGTGGTCCCCGGCGGTGCCCGTCTGATCTCCACCGGCGAGCCGTGGAGTGCGTATGCGGTGGCCGCCGCGACGCTCGGCCTGGGTTTGGCCGTCGCGGCGCTGGCGGAGGAACTCCTGTTTCGTGGGTTCCCGTTGGCACGGTTGGCCGAGATCATGACACGTCCGGGCGCCAGTCTGTTGCTGGCCGGTCTGTTCGTGCTGGCGCACCTCAGGAATCCGGACGTGTCGATCGCGGGGTCGATCAACATCGGGTTGGCAGCGTTGGTGTTGAGCGCCGCGTTCTTCCGTCCCGGGGGCTTGCCGTTGGCCTGGGGCGTGCATTGGGGATGGAACGGTGGGCTCGCCCTGGGTGCGGACGCCCCAGTGAGTGGCCTTCGCTTCGACGTGCCCCGCGTTGAGTTCGAGCCGGGAAGTACTGCGTGGGTCACGGGCGGCGCCTTCGGGCCTGAAGGGGGGGTCGTCGCCACTGCGGTGATGGTGCTGGCGTTGATTTGGTTCGGCCGTCGGGTGGATACGGTCGGGAAGGGAGAGCCGGTATGAGCAAGGTTGCGGTCATCGGAGCGGGCACGATGGGCAACGGCATTGCCCACGTCTTTGCCCATAACGGGTGGGACGTGACGCTCATCGACGTGGTTGAGGAGCAGCTCCAGAAGGC
>JBDHJO010000228.1:0-3872 GCA_039586875.1 Gemmatimonadota bacterium
TTTCGCCGCTGACGTTGAGCGCCGGGAAGACATGGAATTCGCCGTTCGGCGCCAACGCCCCGATGTAGTCGTCGAGGTCGTAGCCGAGCGGCAGTCGACGCACCGGTTGACTGGAGTCCGCCGTCGTGCGCGTGGCCGACCAGCCAAGCGCGACGACGAAGCCGGTCACGAACGCGATGGCGAGCCCGACGAGGGTGATCGCGGGGCGCCGCGATCCTCCCCAACCAGCGCTGACGGTCACCGCGGTTGGCAGCCTGTAGTCCGCGTTCGTCAGCGCGTCGGCAAAAGCCTTTGCGCTCTCAAATCGATCCGCCGCCAACTTCTCCAGCGACGTGGCCACGGCTGCAGTCACGTTGGGTGGCACCGATTTGCGGATGGTGGTCACCGGATCGGCAGGTTCGGTGACGATCTTCATGATGACCGCTTGTGCCGATCCACCCGAGTGCGGGGGCTCGCCGGTCAACATCTCGTACAGCACACTCCCGAGCGAATACACGTCGGACCGCGGGGTGATCTCCTTCTCCGCCGTCGCCTGCTCGGGGCTCATGTAATGCGGCGTGCCGAGGCTCAAGCCCGTCTCCGTCATGCGGCCGCCCGCTGCCGCGCTCACCGCCAGCGCGATTCCGAAATCCGCCACCATGGGACGGCCTTTGTGCAGCAGAATGTTTTCGGGCTTGATGTCACGGTGGATCACGCCTTGGTGGTGCGCGGCGTCCAACGCTTCGGCCACCTCAGTCGCTATTCTCACCGCCTCATCGATGCCGAGCTGCGTCTCGCGATCGAGCTTCTCGCGCAACGTTTCGCCTTCGATGAACGGCATGACATAGTACAGGAACTCGGTTTCGCCACCCGGGCGTTCGACAGTCCCACTGTCGAAGAGCGGTAGGATGTTCGGGTGCTGGAGACTCGCCGTCGTCTTGATCTCTTGCACAAAACGCTCGGCGCCCAGCACGGCCGCAAGCTCGGGCTTCAACACCTTGAGGGCGACCTTCCGATCGTGCTTGAGATCCTCCGCCAGATAGACGGTGGCCATGCCGCCTTCACCAAGGTGGCGCTGGATGCGGTAACGATCGGCGAGGGCAGCCGAGAGACGGGAGGTGATCTCGGGCATGCGGCTAAGATAGGATGCACCAACGTTATCCGCGAGTGCGCGACGCGATGTTGCGATTGGGCAGCTCCGCCGGCACCCACCGCGCCATGGAAGCCTGTGCGACGCCGTATTGACTTCCCCCTTCATGATCGCGTCAGATCTCAGTAGCGTTTCGCTCCGCCTTGGTTTGCCTCGCCGTCTGATTTGGGGGTTGCAGCCCTCGCTCGGCCCCGTCCGGGACGCGTCCTGACGGACGCGCGAACCTCGAGGGCCGGGAACTCTCGACGGTCTAGCCCCTTCAACGCCGCCCAACCGCCTGCCGAATTCAACCATTTGCGCTTGTTGGCCGTCCAAGTGTGCATATCGGGTACCCACACTTGTCGTCCGTGAGGTCGTTATGTCAGAGCGCCACGCCCAACCCCGACCGACGCCCAGCACGCGCATCTTCGCCGGGTGTCTCGGAGCCATGCTGTCCCTCATGCCCGCGCAGACAGCCGCGCAGGGTGGCATGCCACCGGCACCGGCGGCTGTGGCCCAAGCGGACAGCCTTCTCGACCTCGGTGAGTTCGAGGCCGCTGCCGAGGCTTACCGGGCGGTGGTCGCGACGAATCCAAAGGACGGTGAGTCGGCCTACCTATTGGGATACGCCCTTCAGACGCTCGAGCAGTGGGACGAGGCAGTCGCCCCGTTGTCACTCGCCGTGGAGTACCGGCCGCGCCGTGCCCGAGCGCTCTATCGCCTTGCCGGATCGCTCGCCCAACTGGGCAGCCGAGACTCGGCAATGGTGGTGCTGAATGCGGCCATCGATGCAGGCCTTCTCCAAACAGGGATGCTCGCGTCCGATGAGACGCTCGATCCCCTCCGCGATCGCCCGGACTTCCGCCGGTTGCTCCAGGACCAGTTCGGCCCGTACTACACCGACCCGGCGTCGAACCGACCGCCAACCGTGGCAGAGATGGAAGCGGGAATCGCGCGACTGACGTCCACGATCCGGTCGGTGCACCCCAATCCCTACCGATACGTGTCCCCGTCCGAGTGGGACCGGCGCGAAGCCGAAGCCCTGCGCCGAGTCAGGTCCGCAACGGAGACGCAGTACTTGGTGGAGCTGATGAGCCTGGCAAGCTCCGTGGGCGACGTGCACACATCGGTGTACCCCAGCGGGGACAGCCCGGTGATGCGCACGGCCATGCCGGTCCAGTTCTGGAAGTTTTCCGACGGACTGCGCATACGCGCGGCGTCTCCGGAGCATCGCGAACTCCTCGGCGCCACCGTACTCGCCATTGGCGGGGTCCCCGTGGAGGATGCCTGGTCCGGCCTGATCGCGCGGTTCCCGAACGAGAACGAGTGGATGAGCGCGTACATGATGCAGTTCTTCATGCGGTTCCCGCAGTTCCTGACCGCGGTGGGACTCGGCTCCGACGAGGCGGCAGGCTCCCTCCGACTTCGCCTCGCGGACGGGACTGTGCACGACGTGACGCTTCCCGGCGAGGACCGCGGCGGGTATGGCGCGGAGATGAGCCGCACGTTGGGCTTTCAGGCACCGGAGGAATGGGTGGAGGGCCACGATGCCGCTGCGCCCCCCCGGTGGCTCGCTCACCGCGACCGCGCGTACTGGTTTCAGGTGCTGCCCGAGCGCGACGCAGTCTACCTGCAGTTCAACACATCCCGGGACGATCCCGCCCACCCGTGGTCACCCTTTCTCACCTCCCTCGCAGACACGTTGCGGGCGACCGGGATCGAACGGATCGTCATCGACCTGCGACACAACGGCGGGGGATGGCACTACATGGCCTACGACCTTGCCACAGCGCTCCGGGCGGTGCCGCAACTCGCCGGACCGGGTCACGTGGGGGTCCTGATCGGCCGGCTGGTCCAATCCGCCGGTGTGACGATTGCCGCGGTGCTCGAGCGTGAAGCCGACGCGGTCTTCGTTGGTGAGCCGGTCGGTGCTCACCCGAACTTCTACAACGGGCGATGGGGAAATCACCCACCCCTCGCGCTGCCCGGCACCAGGTTACGATTCCGCGTCTCGACCATCCCGGAACCGTTCTCGGATGCGCTCGACGACCGCCGCTTCATTGCGCTCGATCACTGGGTGCGGTTGCGCTACGACGACTATGCTGCGGGAAAGGATCCGGTGCTGGCGGCGGCACTCAACCTGACTGCCGAGGACGCCGTCCACTTCCTGTCCGACCCGGGCGGCCGTCCCATCGCACCGTATTTTCGCTGGCGGCGGCCGAGTCAGGACGTTGCCTGGCCTTCCTTCCCTCGGCAGGTACCCTGACGCTCGTGCGCCATCTCGACGGCTGCTGAACCAGCCTCGCGTCACTGAGTCGGACTCAGTTGGATCCGCCCGGCACATACGGATCAGGCGTGCCGGGCGGAATCGGCGGCTCCATTCGAAGCGATAGTTCAACTCCGGGCGCCGGCACCCACGGCGCCATGGATTGTTCGGGAATTGCTGCGGCAGTAATTCAAAGTGTTGGGTCTCAGTAGCGTTTCGCTACGCCGATAGAGCCGGGAGGCGATTGCCTGCCGGCTCTTTCTTTGCATCGTCATGGGATTCGAGGGTTGAAACCCTCGCTCGGCCCCTTTGGGGACGCGTCCTGAAGGACGCAAGGACGCCGAGTGCCTTTCAAGGCACGTCGCGCGAGCGCCGAGCCCGCGCTTCAGCGCGGGAACAACCCGCCTCGGTGTCCTTCGGATCGAGTCCCCGGCCCTCCGTTGGACCTACGACGTTTTGTTCACCCTCAGTGAACGGTCGTCGGGAAGGTTGTGGGAA
>JBDHJO010000048.1:0-15882 GCA_039586875.1 Gemmatimonadota bacterium
GAGCTCGATGCGATCGCCGAGACTGACGCGACACTCGCCGTGCTCGCGGCGCTCCTGCACGATATCGGGCACTATCCCTTCTCCCACGCGTTGGAGGAGGCGGGGCTTCCGTCTCACGAGAGCCTCGCCCGCCGCCACCTGCAGCACCCTGAGTTACGCGACGCGTTGGACCGTTACGGAATCCCGGATGTCCAGGACCGGCTCGTTGAGTTGATCACGGGAGGAGGCACGAATCCCCTGCGCGGACTCGTCTCCGGTTCGGTGGATCTCGACAAGATCGAATATCTCACCCGTGACGCCCGCATGTGTGGTGTACCGTATGGAACCGTCGACGTCGACCGGCTCCTGCACTCGATCACCGCCGTGGAGGGACCGGACGGGACCGCTCGGATCGGCGTCCAGGAGAAGGGGCTCAGCGCGCTGGAATCACTGTTGTTCGCGAAGTACCAGATGTACCGGAACGTCTACTGGCACCACGCCGTCCGCAGCGCCACGGCGATGTTCAAGCGGGTCGTGCGCGCGGCACTCACGCAGGGCGCGCTCTCTCCCGACACCGTCGCCGACAGCACCGATGAATCCATCATGGAGGGGTTGGGTGTCCTCCGCGGGACGGAACTGCCCGAGCGCCTGCGGCGGCGCCAACTCTTCAAGCGGGCGACGGACATCTCGGCGGGCGACCTACCCGCCGGCGCGGGTGACTGGATTGCTGCGCGTCCCGACCTGACCCACCGCGTCGAGGACCGGGCGGCTCGGGAGCTTCACCTGGCTCCCGGCCAGGTACTCATCGACTTCCCTGCGAAACCGGAGATGTTGGCGGTGGATCTTCCGGTCCGTACGAGGGGCGGAGCGATCGGCCGCATTGGCGGGGACGACCCGTCTGGATTGTTCGGGCTGCCACGCATCGCCGACGAACTGCACACGAGCGCGCGTCGGCTCCGGGTCTTCACGGCCCGATCCGTGCGGATCGACCCGGCCGTCGTCGTCGCACTGGCGAGCCGACACCCGGACGAGATCGAGACCTTGTTGGCTGAAGAACGCCCACTGCTGGGGCGCGACTAGCCGCCCTGCGGGCCGTGTGGCTGCCCGCCGGCTTCGGCAAGCAGCTGCGCAAGACGCCGAAAGTACGTCGCCTCTTCCGTGCGTCCCTCATGCTCCATGGTCACAGCGCACGTCTCGAGCGCGTAGAGGATCGGTCCCAGATGTTCGGCCGCGATCGGGCCGATGGCTGTGGGATTTGGTCCCGCCTGGCTCACGACTCCGGTTCGTCGTCGCTGTGCTCGACGCTATCGATGCGGATGATGATAACCGTGATGTTGTCGAGTCCGCCTCGGCGGTTCGCCTCGGCGATGAGCCGATCGACCAGTTCACCCGGGGGGCGGCCTTGCGTCATGATGGTGAGGAGCTCCTCGTCCTCCAACATGCCGGTCAGACCGTCGGAGGCCAGCAGGAACATGTCGTCCTTGTGGAGCGTGCCGCCGTAGATGTCCGGTGCAACGTCCGCATTCGCGCCGACACAGCGCGTGATCACGTTGGAATATGGGTGCGTGCGGGCCTGTTCGGGCGTCAGGTAGCCCGCGTCCACCTGCTCCTGCACGTAGGAATGGTCCTTCGTGATCTGCAGGAGACGCTCGCTGCGGAGCACATAGGCCCGGCTGTCCCCCACTTGTCCGACGAGGTAGCGATCACCATTGATGACCATGGCGGTCGCCGTGGTCCCCATGCCCCGTTTGTCCTGCTCCGTCAGCGTGCGTTGGAAGATGGCACCGTTCGCCTCGATGATGCCTTTGCGAATGATCTCGGACGCCTCACCATCGGCACTTCCCACCAGTCCCTCAAGCGCCTTCCCGACGATCTGGACGGCCATTTCACTCGCAACCTCGCCAGCGGCATGCCCACCCATCCCGTCGGCAACGATGAACACCCCATGATTCGGCACCAAGAGGAATGCATCCTCGTTACCGGACCTGACGACGCCGACATCGGTGCGGCCGGCACAGGTGAAACGGACTGTTCTCGGCACTAGCTGGTGGACTGCCCGGAGGGAGACGCGCCGTCAGGCGGAAGCTTGATCGCGGACATCAGTTTCGTCGAGCTACCCTTCTTTGCATCGATGGTGTCGTCGGTCGGTT
Organism: Gemmatimonadota bacterium; assembly: GCA_039586875.1. Classification (GTDB taxonomy): domain Bacteria; phylum Gemmatimonadota; class Gemmatimonadetes; order Gemmatimonadales; family GWC2-71-9; genus JAOTVV01. The sequence continues at coordinate 2,130 of JBDHJO010000048.1, forward strand.
CGAAGATCGTCTGGACTTCACCGAAGCGCACATAGGCTCCGGGCGCCAGTGGCGCTTCGCCAACCACGCGCTCGCCATCGACCATCGTTCCGTTGGTGGACTCCAAGTCGACCAGCATCCAGATGCCCTCACGCCGCTGCAGCTTGGCGTGTGTCGTCGAGACGCTGTCGTCCGGAATGCTGATGTCATTGTAATCTGCGCGCCCGACATTCACGATCGGCACCTTGATCGGGAATCGCTGTCCTTTTAGCGAACCCGAGCGCACGATGAGATTCGCCAGGACCCCTCCGGGGGGTGCGGACGGCGTCGGGGCTGGCGCCGGAGCCCGCGGAGTTGCCGCCTGAGGCGGCGCAGCCGGGGGGGGTGACGGCGTCGCTGCGGGGGGCGCAGCAGGTGGCGCGGCGGCCGGCGGCGGCGCCTGCGGCGGTGCAGCCTGTGGCGGTGGCGCCTGTGGCGGTGGCGCCTGTGGCGGCGAAGCCTGCGGCGGTGGCGCCTGTGGCGGTGGAGCTTGCGGCGGTGGCGCCTGCGGCGGCGAAGCCTGCGGCGGTGGCGCCTGTGGCGGCGGAGCTTGCGGCGGTGGCGCCTGCGGCGCGGCCGCCGGGGGCGGGGCGGCTGGCGGCCGGTCGGACGGAGCGCCCGGCAGGCCATGCATCGTCTGCTGCAGCCGATACCCGGCACCCGGAGCAGCAGGCTGAGGCGGCGCCTCCGTTGTCGGTGGCTGCGGCGGTGCCGCAGGTGGCGGGGCGCTCGGCGGCTGGGCGCCGGGCGGCGGCGGCGCGGGCGCCTCTGCAACCGGCGGTTGCTTCGCCACGTCCGCGTAGAACCGCAACTCGTACTCCCCGCACTGGATCACGTCCCCACGAGCCAACAGATGTTGGCCTTCGACCCGATCACCGTTGACGAATGTGCCGTTGGTGCTGGTGTCTACAACGATGTAGCCTTTGGGGGACGCGAGAACCTCGGCATGCCTGCGAGACACGCTCCGGCCCGTCAACACGACATCGCATCCCGCCTCGCGACCAATCACCACAGCTCCCCCAACCTCGTATTCACGTCCGTCGGAGAGCGAGACCAACCGCCCGCCCGTGCCCGTGGTCGGCGCCCGTGCACCCTTCGGCTTGCCCGCCGCGGCCAGCATGTTCGGATCGACGGCCTGCACGTACTGCGTGCTGCCGCTGCGGCGCTCGTCGGCGAACAGGATCTCGGTCCCGGCGACCTCGATCTTGTCCCCGTGCAACAATGGGGTCGGCTGTGGGCTGAGCCGCACGCCGTTCACGGCGACGTCCGCCTGGTCGGTACCCAGCCGAATGGACGCCTGGCCGTCGGATGATCCCTGCACGATCGCATGCCGAGGCAGCACTGCTGCCCCCTGCACCACGATCTGCGCCGATGGATCGCCGCCAATCACGATCTCACCGACAGGCAAGGGAACACGCCGACCGCCGACTTCCAAATACGCCATGAATATGCTTCCTGGGAGCTGGGGCAGAACTAGGAAAACCTAGTCGGCATCTGGAGGCGGTGCAACTGACTGATCGGCCGCCTCGGACGTGGGGACCCCGTCCGCTGCAGCATGTTCTTCCCACAGCTTCAGCCAGCGCCAGAAAACGAACGACCCTACCCCCAATGTCAGGTACCCGACGAACAGACGCCACAGCAACACATAGGATGGCGTGAGCTCTCGCGGCACGTAAATCGACATCACGGCCGCGGACAGCACTTCGGCAAGGCCCGATCCGCCGGGTGTGGGGGCAAAGTAGAGCAGGAAGATGATCAACGTCTGCAACAATAGGACATCCACAAAGGGCGCCTCGATGTTGAGCGCCCGCAGGACGATGTACCCGGCAAGTAGCTTGTTCGCCAACGTCGGGCCGGTCAGCACGACGCTCGCAAACACCGACAGGAGCCCGCGGCCCCGGAAGAACGCGACCATCGCGCCATGCGCTCGATCAATACCCTCGTTAATCGATTCGAGGCGGTTGGCGAGACTGTCGCTGCCACGCCGTTCCAACCACCCCACGACCTTCAGCGCCAGCAGGCGCGCAAGCCCGGGAAAGACCATGAGGAACAACAGGAGAAGACCGACTCCGATGAACCCGCCCAGGGCCAGGCGGAACAGGTCGTTCAGCGTCGCAACCCCCAAGACACCGTGTTCTTCGAGGGATTTCCCGGCACCCAAGAACACCGCCAGTGGCCCGGCCACCGAGAAGAACAGGATCGTCGCGACGAAGCTCATGAAGGTCGCCACCATCCCCTCGGGAATGGGCGTGCCGTAGCGCTTGAGTGTGTAGATCCCGACCGGACCGCCCCCCGCCTGGGACGGCGTGATCAGCGTTGCCCAGGCGTTGAGCCCCGCCGACAGGAATGCACCCGTGAGCCGTGTTCGCGGATAGACGTGGCGCGCCAGCACGTAGAGCCGGAGGCCACCACCGGACCAATCCAATGACGCCACGGCCACGCCGAGGAGCACCCATCCCCACTGGAGCGTGACCATCGCGGAGAGAAACTGCTCGAGGTTGTTGCCGTAGAAGAGAATACCCGCAAACACCACCGCGGAAATCGCGGCGAAGATCTCCACGCCGCGACGAAGAAGCTGGGGGGCGAGAACGCTGGCCATGCGGGAGCCAACGTACCCCCGCGCATCCACATCCGTCAACGATTCGGGCGCTGTCGGCAACCCGCCGGTCCGACTTACCTTGAGGCCATGACGACCCACCAGATCCTCGTCGAGGGAGCTCGCCAGCACAACCTCAAGGGCATTCGCGTGGCAATCCCCCATCGAACCCTCACCGTCGTGACGGGGCCCTCGGGATCCGGCAAGAGCACGCTGGCGTTCGACACTCTCTACGCCGAGGGCCAACGCCGCTATATCGAGTCCCTCTCCACATACGCGAAGCAGTTTCTCGATCGCATGCCGAAGCCGGCGGTGGATCGCATCGAAGGTCTGGCACCCTCGGTCGCCATTGAGCAGAAGAACCCGACGACCTCATCCCGATCGACGGTGGGGACGGCAACGGAAATCCATGACTACCTCCGACTCCTCTGGGCACGGATCGGACGGCCGATGTGCCACGCGTGCGGCGAGCCGGTCACGGTGGACTCCCCCACGACTGCGGCTGCACGGTTGCTGGAGGAGGCGCTGGATCGCACCGCGGTCGTGAGCTTCCCCCTGCCGACGGACGGCTCCCCAGAACACGAGCGTATCGTGGAAACGCTCAACGCGATGGGGTTCGTGCGGGTACGGGTCGGCGAGACAATGCACAGGCTCGATGCCCTGCCCTCCGACGTGCGGCTCGATCGTGAACCGGTCCATGTCATCGTCGATCGGGTCACGGTCCGGGAAGCCGAGCGAACACGCCTTGCGGAATCGATCGGGACGGCGTTCACCGAGGGCGACGGGATCGCCGACGTCGACCTCGAGACCGGTGCGCTCCGGTTCTCCCAACATCCTCGGTGCGTCGCGTGCGGCACTGCGACCATCCCCCTTTCCCCAGCACTCTTCTCGTTCAACAATCCCCGCGGTGCCTGTCCCGGCTGCAACGGATTCGGAGCGGTGTTGGAGTACGACGAGTCACTCATCGTGCCCGATGCGACGCGCTCCCTTGAAGCCGGGGCCATCGATCCGTGGACCAAGCCACGGTACACGAGCCGCCGGCGCACGTTGCGCACGGCCGCGGAGGATCAGGGTATCCCGTGGACCGCCCCGTGGAGCTCGCTGACTAAGCCGCAGCGTCGGTTCCTGCTGCACAACACCAAGGGACGCTTCAAGGGGGCCTTCCCGTTCCTCCGAGCCCTGGAGCGGAAGCGCTACAAGCAGTACATCCGCGTCTTCCTCCGGCAGTACCAACTCGCTCAGCCGTGCCCGGCCTGCGACGGCGCTCGGCTTCGTCCCGAGGCCCTGGCCGTGCTGGTCGGTGATCGATCGTTGGGACAGATAGGCCGCCTCACGGCGGCGGAGCTCGTCGACTGGATCGCATCGCTCGAGCTGTCGCCGTTTCAGCAGGGCGTGGCAGAGACGATCCTCCGTGAGCTCCGGGACCGTGTGACGTTCCTCTGCGACGTGGGTCTCGGCTACCTCGCCATGGACCGCCAGACCCGAACGCTGTCCGGGGGCGAGGCCCAGCGCATCTCCCTGGCCAACGCGCTGGGCGCCCGCCTCGTAGATACCCTCTATGTCCTCGACGAGCCGTCGATCGGTCTGCATGCGCGGGACGTCAGCCGCCTCGTCGCACTCCTCACGCGCTTGCGCGATGCGGGAAACACCGTGGTCATCGTCGAGCACGACCCGGCCACGATCACCGCCGCCGATCACATGGTCGAGCTCGGCCCCGGAAGTGGAGAGCACGGTGGGGAGGTTCTCTACAGCGGGCCAGTCACCGACGCCGGGATGGGCTCGACATTGACCGGTCAGTACCTGAGCGGCGAACGGAGCATTCCCGTGCCGTCGGCGCGCCGGCGCGCGGGACCTCAATGGCTCACACTCCGCGGCGCTCGCTGCCACAACCTCGCGGGAATCGACGCCGCCATTCCGCTCGGTACCCTCACGGTGGTCACGGGCGTCTCGGGATCCGGCAAGTCGTCACTGGTCCATGACGTGTTGTACCGTCAACTCGCAGCCCGCCTCAAGGGCAGTCATGGCGCCAAGGAACACCTCGGAGAACCCGTCGGGCACGTGGACGACCTCACCGGATGGGAGCGCCTCTCCGACGTAGTCATGATCGATCAATCGCCCATTGGCCGGACGCCACGATCGAACCCCGTGACGTACGTCCGCGCCTTCGACGAGATTCGAGAGCTCTTCGCCGCACAACCGCTGGCTCGTGCCCGCGGGTACACCGCTACGACGTTCAGCTTCAATGCACCGGGCGGCGGCCGCTGCCGCCGCTGCGAAGGCGCCGGCCACGAGCAGATCGAGATGGTCTTTCTTGCCGACGTCTTCATCCCGTGTGACGCGTGCGAGGGTACCCGGTTCGAGCCGGAGGTGCTCGACGTTCGGATCAAGGGCATGAACATCCACGATGTGCTCAACCTGACCGTGGAACAGGCGATGTCCCGGTTCCGGCATCAGGAGCGACTGGGCAAGGCCCTCTGGTACCTGCAGCAGGTGGGCCTCGGATACCTGCGGTTGGGCCAGCCGGCGACGACCCTGTCGGGGGGTGAGGCTCAACGGCTGAAGATCGCGCGGCAGTTGGCGAGTGCACGAAAGAAGAAGGAGCGCCGTCTCTACATTCTGGATGAGCCCTCCACCGGCCTGCACCTGGACGACGTTCGCACCTTGATCGCCGTCCTCGACCGGCTGGTCGACGCCGGACACACCGTGGTTGTGATCGAGCACCATCTCGACGTGATCAAGCGCGCCGACTGGGTGCTCGACCTTGGACCCGAGGGAGGAGCGGGCGGGGGCGAGGTGGTCGCGGCGGGCACACCGGAGGACGTCGCCACGGCTGACACCCACACGGCCGCGTTCCTCCGGAACATGCTTGGATCCGCCACCCGACCCGACGCCGGCCGCTCGTCGGCGTGAGCCCACAGGCGACGGCGTCCTGCCTCGCCGCCCGCCACCGTTATTTCGCTTGCGTGGCCCGTCGGGGCTGATTAGACTGCCCTGCGCCGCCAGCCTTCAAGTGCCTGCGGCCGATCCGGGGTAGCTCAATGGCAGAGCATTCGGCTGTTAACCGAAGGGTTGTGGGTTCGAGTCCCACCCCCGGAGCTCACCGCCTCGAAGCGGTTCCGCATCGCCGGGTAGATTTGCCCCCCTCTCGCACGCATTGCCGATCGACACGCTCGGTTTGCACTTGGCGACCTGCGGCGATGCTTGCGGCCGCGTCGCATCTCTAGCGACCATCGGGCAAGGTGGGCGAGATTATAAGCGACGAGTACGGCAAATCCTCCTCTTCCCGCACGCAGGACCAGGAGTGAACGTGACGACGAAGCCTCTTGATTTTCAGCACGCGACGGGGCCGGAGCCTCACCGCGACCGCACCAAGACGATCCTGAAATCGCATCCGGAGATCCGCAAGCTCATCGGCAAGAATCCGATGACGTTCTGGTACGCGCTTGGCATCGTGTCCCTGCAAACGGGACTCGCATTCGTGCTTCGCGATCAACCGTGGTGGCTCATCGTCCTCGTGGCGTACTTCGTCGGCGCCTTCGCAAACCACGCGCTGTTCGTCGTGATCCACGAGGCCGCGCACAAGCTGATCTTCCGCCGCGCCGCCCCCAACATCCTGGCCGGCATGCTGGCTAACCTGCCGCTCGCCGTGCCTGCATCGGTATCGTTCGCCAAGTACCACATCAAGCATCACGCCTTCCAGGGCGTGTACGAACTGGATGCCGACCTGCCGTATCACTGGGAAGCCCGACTCGTCGGGACCTCCTGGTGGCGGAAGGCGTTGTGGCTGGCGCTCTTCCCGCTCATCGAGGGCGTGCGCCCCATGCGGCTGAAGGAAGTACCGTTCTGGGACCGGTGGTCAGTCACGAACATCATCGTGCAGTTCAGCTTCGACATTGCCGTATTCGTGCTGTTCGGGCCGAAGGCACTCCTGTACCTCGTATTGTCCCTGTTCTTCGGCATCGGCCTGCATCCGCTCGGTGCCCGCTGGGTGCAGCGTCACTTCCTCGTGGAGGAGGGGGAGCAGGAGACCTACAGTTACTACGGCCCGCTCAACAAACTCGCGTTGAACGTGGGCTACCATAATGAGCATCATGACTTCCCGTCGGTACCGTGGAACAGGCTGCCGGAGGTGAAGCGAACTGCTCCGGAGCTCTACGACGGGTTGGTGTATCACAACTCGTGGACCCGCTTGCTCTTCAAGTTCCTGTTCGACCCAACGCTCACGCTGTATTCGCGGATGGTGCGCGACGAGCGCGGTGGCGTGGCGCTCGACGATACGGTCGAACACGACCGAGCCCCAACCCCCCAGGCATCGACCTGACCTCGGTGACACGGCTCTCCTGGCTCGCGCCGGAGAGCCGTACCTCACCACTCTGACACGGAAGCACGCCCGACAGGAGGGCCGTCAGCCGACGCTGCGGCCGCTCGGAGGAGCGTAGTTCCCCCGCAACGCGGGCCTGCACTCAGGCGAGACGCTCGCGCACGGCGTAGAGAACGAGTTCGACGCGGTTGCGCACCTCCACCTTCACCATAATCCGAGCGATGTGATTCTTGATGGTCTGCTCGCTGAGGCTGAGGCGCGCGGCGATCTCCTTGTTGCTGAGCCCCTCGACCAGCAACCCAACCACGTCGAGTTCTCGCTTGGTGAGGCGCTGCTTCTGCTCGTGCTCCTCCGGACGCACGATGTCCACGAGATACTGCGACAGGCCAGGTCCGGCCCACACCTCACCATGTGCGATCGCGCGCAAGGCGCTGACCAACCGGTCAGGCTCCGAGGCCTTCGGCAGGCACCCGCGGGCGGACTCGCGAAATGCAAGGAGACAGCACTCCCGCAGGTTGTCGATCGCTGCTCGATCCGGCCAATGATCGCGTGGGCCGCTGAGCACACGGCGGACGGTGCATTCGGTGTCAGTGTGATCGACCAGCACGAGCATCTGGCACTCCGGATGTGCCGTGAGAACCGCCTGCATCAACTGGGGATCTTCGCGCTGGAAGTGCGTGTCGAGGATGAGGATATCTGGGTGACCGTCCGCCACGGCCGGTGCGATCGCCTCGACGGCGGCGACATGACCGACGACGGTGAAGTCATCCTCGGCGTCCAGCGTGACCTGCACGCCGATCCGCACGAACGGTTCACTGAGTGCAATGAGAACAGAGGACGACATGACTCTCCTACCCGACCGGATGACCGAATTGTAATCGGATCGGCGCACGCGGACCGAATCGGCCGCCGCATACCCGTGCGAACAACGAGCCCGGCGAGTCCGCCGGGCTCCTGTCCGTGCGACTACAACAGCGGCCGTTACGTCTCCACGCCGACCTTCACCTCGATCCGGCGCGGCTTGGCCTTCTCGACCTTCGGCAACGCGACCGTCAACACGCCGTGGTCGAAGTGCGCCGACACCTTATCGCTGTCGACGGACCGCGGGAGCGTAAACCGACGCTCGAAGCGGCCAAACCGGCGCTCGAGCACATGGAAACCGCTCCCCTCACCGCCCCCTTGCCACTCCTGCTTCTTCTCACCGGCGACCGTCAGCACGCCGTTCTCGACGCTGACGTCCACGTCATCGATCGAGACGCCGGGCAGCTCGGCCTTCAACTCGAGCGCGTCCTTGGTCTCGCGTACGTCCACAACCGGGTACCACCCAGAGCTCACCGGGCCTTCTGACCGACCGAGCACCCGGTCGAACTCGTTGCGGATGTTGAAGATGTCCTCCCACACGTTGGGGGTCTGCCGGTTCCAGATGGTTGGGTACAACATGGCTGCATTCCTCCGTGATTCCGTTTCACTCTTCCTGCTTCCTCCTCGAAACAGGTGCCCACGGACCTTCCGTGAGCGCATCGCCCTGAGGAGGAGGCAACCGGGATGCCATGTTTTTCTGCCGATCTTGCAGCGTCCACGCCAGTTGCGCGTTTGCCGGGTTGTCAGAGTTGCAGACGCACTGTCAAATCGACCGGCATCGCTGCGTGCGGTGGGGGCGTGGCCACCCGATGGACGCCCGTCTATCTTCCACGGCCCGCAGATGTGGCGGGATTCACGTTCACTTGGAATCGGAGACAAGATGGCCAGGCTCAGGGCACTCCTCGTTGCCGGCGCACTGGTGTGCATGCCCGGCGTCGCCATGGCGCAGAACACCGCGCCGGAACGTCCCTTCGGAACACTCCGCGAGCAGGCCGAGCTGCAGCAGGATTGGTTGCGGGAACGGCTCGAAACCGTGCTACCGGCCCTCATGCGCGAGTACGGCGTCGAGATGTGGGTGATCCCCATGCGGGAGTACAACGAGGACCCCCTGTTCAAGGCGCTGTCCGCACCGACCACGTTCGCCGCCAGGCGCCGAACCGTCTACATCTTCCACGACCGCGGTGACGCCGGGTTTGACCGCGTCGCGATCGGGGGGAACTCGCAGGGCGGGGTGTATGAGGTGTTGCGCGCCACGGAGAGCGCTCCGGACGGTCGTCCCCGCGAGTTCTGGGGTCCGGACCAGTGGGCCATGGTGACCGACGTCATCCGCGAACGCGACCCGGCCTCAATCGCCGTCAACATTTCCCACGAGCACAACTTCGCCGACGGGTTTTCCGCGGGCGAGTGGGAGCAGTTCCAGGAGGCACTGGGGACGGACCTCCTCGAGCGTGTGGTGCGGTCCGAGCACATGGCACTCGATTACCTGGCGATCAGAGTCCCCGGCATGGCGCCCGTGTACCGCTCGATGATGGAGTTGGTGCACGAGCTCATCGCCACGGCCTTCTCGTCGGACGTGATCACGCCCGGCGTGACAACGACAGCCGACGTGCAGTGGTGGTTCCGGCAGCGCTTCAACGATCTCGGACTGGGCACGTGGTTCCATCCGTCGGTCGACGTCCAGCGACAAGGCGTCAGCATGTCGGACTCCACGGCTCCCGTGATCCAGCGCGGGGACGTCCTGCATTGTGACATCGGCATCACGGCCCTGCGGCTCAACACGGACACCCAACACATGGGATACGTCCTGCGGGTGGGTGAGACCGCCCCACCAGCAGGGCTTGTGACTGCCCTGCATAACGCCAATCGGCTGCAGGACATCACCATGGCGGAGATGCAGCCGGGACGAACGGGCAACGAAGCCCTGCACGCATCGTTGGCGGCCATGCGAGACGCGGGCATCGACGGCACGGTCTACTCCCATCCGATCGGTGAGCACGGGCACGGGGCGGGCCCCCTGATCGGCCTCTGGGATCGGCAGGACGGCGTCCCGGGGCGAGGCGACGTCAAGATCCGCAGTTCGACGTGGTATTCCATCGAGCTCCAGGCCGCCACTGCCATCCCCGAGTGGGACGGACAGGTGGTACGGATCATGCTCGAAGAGGATGCGGCCCTGGACGGGGACGGAGCCATCGACTGGATCCTCACCCGGCAGGAGGCGTTTCACATCGTCAGGTGACGGTGTAAACGAAACAACTACAACAGCTTCCGACGTTGCCACGGCGGCACGCCCAACGGGGCTTGCTGTCTCGACGTCGCAACGGAGGCGGGCATCCGACACGATGCCCGACGCTGTAAGGAGTCGCAAATGAAGAGAATGTTCGGCATTGTACTCATGGGTGCGCTCGTCGCGACTGTTGCCTGCTCGGACTCGACCGGCGTCGACGGCACGGCTCCAGTCGAGGTATCGCTGCGGATGGATGGCTCGGCACTGTCAGCCGCCGCGTTTGGGGGCGCCCTCAGCAGCGGTAGCGCCATGGAGGGCGTGACACCCAACCAGGTGGATTCACTCTTCGTGCTGGTGACGAGCGTTTCGTTCCTCCCGGTAGAGGCGGAGGGCGAAGGTGAGGGCGAGGAAGAGGAGGCCGAGTGGATCTTCCTCACGTTGGACGAGCCGATCCAGATCGATCTCATGTCGCTCCCGACCGAAGAGGATTCCCTCTTCGTGACTGGCGAGCTACCGGTCGGTGACTACGGCAAGATCCGCCTGCAGGTGAGCGACGCTTCGGTCTGGTTCAACGAGACGATCGCGCAGGGCCCGGCGACGCTCGACCCGGACATCGAGCATCCAGTCACCGTGCCGTCAGGATCGACGTCCGGCATCAAGACCGATCTGAGTTTCACCGTCGCGGATGACGGGAATGGCACCCCGGCCGCCGTCTCGCTGGCGTTTGATCCGGCGCTCACCTTCTCGAACCTCCACGTGACTGGCTCTGGAAAGGTCACGTTGTCACCGGTGTTCAAGACGCCGTAACCCGACTCCAGTCTGGCTCGCACCTCGCCCGCCGCGGCCTTCGCGCCGCGGCGGGCGTCTTCGTATCTTTCCCCCTCGTTATCGAGCCGATACCGGCTCCATGGCAGTCTTGAATCGGACGGACCCCGCTGGCGGGACCGTGCCTGAGAGGATGATATGAGGCGAATAGCAACACCATCGATGCTGGCAGCGACCGTGTGGTTCCTCGCTGCCTGTGCGAGCGCTCCGCAGCCCACCGCAATGGCTCCGGAGCCACCTCCACCGCAGGTCGATACCGTCGTGGTCGTGGACGCCGGCGGTGTCCAGCCGATCGAGCCCGGTCGGTTCGACATGGGCAAGATGTGGACATTTGAGAACGCTCCCCGGGACTACTTCGCTGAGGAATACGGTTTCGACGCGAATGCCGAGTGGCTCGAGCAGGTTCGGATGGCCACACTCCGGCTCCCGAACTGTACGGCCTCGTTCGTGTCGGCCGACGGCCTGGTTGCCACGAATCATCACTGCGCCCGCGGAGCGGTCTCGGCCGTGACGCAGGACGGTGAGAACCTCCTCGACGACGGCTTCTATGCCGCGTCCCTCGAAGATGAGCGGCGAGCCGGGGACATCTGGGTCGACCAGCTCTACAATGCGACGGACGTGACAGACCTCATCGTGCGGGCGGTGGACCCCATGGCCACGGACGACGCGCAGCTCGCGACGATCGAGGCGCGCATCGAGACTGTCGGAGATAGCGCGAGTGACGTTAACGGACTGCAATGCTCGGTGACATCGCTCTACCAGGGGGGGAAGTACTCGCTCTACTGCTATAAGCGGTTCAGCGACGTGCGCGTGGTCTTTGCACCCGAATTGCAGATCGGTTACTTCGGCGGAGATCCCGACAACTTCACCTATCCCCGCTACAATCTGGACGTGTCGTTCTTCCGCGTCTACGACGAGAGCGGGGAGCCAGTCAAGCCGATGCACCACTTTCGGTGGGCAAGACACGCTCCGGAAGAGGGGTCTCCGACCTTCGTCATCGGAAACCCCGGCTCGACCGAGCGTCTCAGCACCTTTGCACAACTCGAGTTCAAGCGCGACATCCAGGATCCGTTCATCGCTCGCCTCCTGCGCACGCGGACGGACATTCTGGCGATGTACATGGATCACCATCCCGAGGAGCGGTCGACGTACATCAACCAGTGGTTCGGGTTGATGAACAGCTTGAAACTCTACGACGGTCGGGTCAGGGCGTTGAACGACCCGGAGATCATGGGTCGGAAGCTCGGCTTCGAGCAGGAGTTTCGGGCACGGGTTCAGGCAAACGCGGCACTCCGGGCGGAATTCGGCACGGTCTGGGACGACATTGCCGACCTGCGCATGCAGATGCGGGAGGTATACCCGACCCTGATGGCGATGGCCCAGGGCGGCAGCGTTCGCTCGACGACGCTCTCGACGGCGCAGGGCATGCTCCAGTATGCGCAAGCCAAACAGGCCGGGGTACCGGACAGCGCGTTGGCCGGCCTCGTGGAGAATATCGAAGGAGCCGAGATCAACACGGACCTCGACGCCCACATGCTGGCAGCACAGATCGGCGACGTCGTGAGCCTGCTCGGCGAGGAGGATGCCTGGGTGCAAGAGGCGCTGGCTGGACGGCCTGCGGAAGAGGCGGCACGGGCGATCGTTGCCGAATCGCAGACGATCGTCGACCCCGAGCTGCGCGCTGCAGCCATGGCTGACCCTGCATCCATCATGTCCGCGGCCGACCCGGCATTCGCGCTGGCCCGCCAGGCAATGATGCGCCAGCAGCAGGCAGGTGGGCGGTTCCAACAGCTGACTCAGCAGGAGGAATCCCTGAATCGGCAGGTCGCCCTGGCGCTCTTCCGAGTGTACGGAGATGTGATCCCGCCCGATGCCACGTTCACGCTCCGCCTCCAGGACGGTGTCGTCGCCAGCTATGAATACAACGGCACGAAGGCTCCCGCGTGGACGACCTTCTACGGGATGTACGACCGCGCGGCAGCGCATAAGGGGCGCGAGGAGTGGCTGCTCCCAGATCGGTGGGTGAACCCACCGGCCGAGTTCGACCTGAGCACACCGGTCAACATGGTGCACACCAACGACACCGTCGGCGGCAACTCGGGGAGCCCCGTCGTCACACCTGAGTTGGAGATCGTCGGGCTGCTCTTCGACGGCAACATCGAGAGCCTGTCAGGCGACTTCATCTATACCACCACCAATGCCCGCTCGGTCTCGGTGTTGTCAGTCGGGATTCTCGAGGCGTTGGAGCACGTCTATGGCGCCGACCGTTTGGTCGCCGAACTGACGGGGAACTGACCGCCTTCCCCTCGAGTTGCACCGGGGCTCCCGCCGCAGGTGGGAGCCCCGCGTGCGTTTCAGGGCATTCCCGTGACGCGAGATGACCCATGACCACACTGCAGGATCTACCGACGCCCGCACTGATCCTGGATCGCGACGTGCTCGAGCGAAACCTCGAACGCATGGCCGATCGGGCGCGTGACCTGGGCGTCGCTCTCCGGCCGCACATCAAGACCCATAAGTGCCTCGAGATCGCACAGCTTCAGCGTGGTCTCGGCGCGCACGGTCTCACGGTATCGACGATCGAGGAAGCACGCGCGTTCGCCGACCATGGATTCGGCGACCTCACCTGGGCGTTCCCGGTGAGCCTGAGTCGCCTCGATGACGTGCGCGAGCTGAGCGATCGAATAACGCTGCGAGTGGTGATCGACAGCGGCGAGGCACTCGCGGCGTTGAAGGCGATGGGTCAACCGCTGCACGTGTGGCTCAAAGTGGACTGCGGATACCACAGGGCCGGGGTCGACCCGGCGTCGCCGCTCGCCCTCGAACTGGCCACGGACCTCTACCAGGCCGCAACGCTCACCTTCGACGGCATCCTCTCGCACTCCGGTCACGCGTACTACGGTCCGTC
>JBDHJO010000229.1:0-3812 GCA_039586875.1 Gemmatimonadota bacterium
CGTCATCACGCCTTCGAGCCGTTCGTTGACCATCGGCTCGTCCCAGAAGTAGCCCATGCGGTCCTGTACCCACTCGAAGTAGCTCACCGTGACGCCGCCCGAGTTCGCCAGGATATCGGGGATCACGAATACGCCCTGCTCCTCGAGAATGCGATCGGCCCCGGCCGTCGTTGGGCCATTCGCCCCTTCGCAGATGACCTTCGCGCGGACGTTGGACGCATTTCGACGCGTGATCGCGTTTTCCACCGCCGCCGGTAAGAGTACGTCGACGTCGAGTGTCAGGAGTTCATCGGGGGCAATCGCTTCAGCACCGGGATACCCCTCGAGGTAACGGTGCTCTCGTACCCACTCCAGCGCACCCTCGACGAAGATGCCGTTGGGATTGTAGATCGCACCGGAAACATCACTGACCGCCACGACCGTGAGCCCTTCCCGCTCGAGGAGCTGCGCGGCGACCGATCCCACGTTCCCAAAACCCTGCACGGCGACCTTCGTGCCCCGCAAGGGCAGTCCAAGGTATTTGAGCGCCTCGCGCGTCGCGATCATGCACCCTCGACCAGTCGCCTCTCTCCGACCGAGGGAGCCACCCATCTCGATCGGTTTCCCAGTCACGACCGCGGTGACCGGATGCCGCTGGTGCATGGAGTACGTGTCCATGATCCACGCCATGACACGCTCGTTGGTGTTCACGTCCGGTGCCGGGATATCGGACTCCGGCCCCAACTCGGCGATCAGTGCGGCCGTGAAGCGACGCGTGATGCGCTCGAGCTCACCGATCGACAGGTTGGTCGGATCGCAGACGACCCCACCCTTGGCGCCACCGAACGGGATGTTCACCACCGCACATTTCCACGTCATCCACGCTGCCAAGGCCTTCACCTCGTCGAGGTTCACGCGCTGGTCGAACCGGATCCCGCCTTTTCCCGGACCTCTGGCAGTATTGTGGATGACACGGTACCCGGTGAAGACGTCGATCTCGCCGCTGTCCCGCTGAATGGGGACGGACACAATCAACTGCCTCTCCGGCATGCGGAGCATGCGATAGATCCCTGGATCCAGCGACAGCAAGTCGGCAGCATGATCGAAGCGGGCCATCATCGCTTCGAACGGATTGTCCTCGTCGAGGTGCGGATCTTTGTCGGGGCCCAGGATGTCCTGCGCAGATCTCGCGCGATCCTCTTCCACGTTCCCGTTCATCGTCGTCGGTGCCGCCGGCGTTCAAGCGTGATGGTCTGATGACAGGAAGCCGGTGGCCTCTGCCACGGCGGCGTCGAGGGCTGCCTCCACTCGCTCGCGACCGTACTCCCACTGGACGGTGAGATCGGCCACGAGGGGCTCGGGCGCATCGGCCGGCCACCGAGATTTCAGCTTCACAGCATCCTTCTGAGTGACTACAACGTAATCAACCCGGCGTGCGGCGTGCAGGAGGCTGGCGACCTGCCCCTCATCGAATGCCTGATGGTCGCGAAACGGCCGGAGGTGTACAACGGCTCCCAGCTGTGCGCATTGGTGGCCGAACGCATACGGATCGGCAATGCCGGCACCGGCGAGCACCGTAGCACCGTCCAGGTCGCGCGCCGGCACCGGCCGCTGCGACAGAAGGCTGTGAAACCCTCCCACCGCAAGATGGGCGAGTGCGATACCGGCACCGGGGGCCCGCGCCTGCAGTGCCATCGCACCGAATCTGGCCGCGTCCAACGATGCGCGCTTGCGCGTCACGACGATGAGATCGGCCCGATCGAGCGATCGAAGGGGTTCTCGCCACGGACCCGCCGGCAGAGTCCATCGCGCCGCAGTCAGGGACTCGGCACTCACCACCGCGATGTTCAGATCGCGGCCCACGTCCAGACGCTGGTATGCGTCGTCGAGAACGACGACTGCGGCTCCGCGAGCGACGGCGTGTTCGGCAGCGGTCAGGCGATCCGGATCCTCCACCACGATGGCCTCGGGCGTGCGCTGCCGATGGACGTCTCCTTCGTCACCTCCGTATCCACGCAGGACGATACCTGGCCGCACCCCCCGCCGCGCGAAATAGGAAGCGATCCAGGAGGCAATTGGGGTTTTGCCCGATCCACCGACGGTCAGGTTGCCGACGGCGACAGTGGGTACCGATGGGATACGTTGCTCGATCCAGCGACGGCGATACGCTCCAACACGAACGGCGGATGCCGCCCGGTAGAATACGGCGGCTGGCACGAGCGCTGCCCGCGCGAGACGCGACGAGAGCGAGCGCCCTGCCCAGAGCCAGCGGATCAGCTCCTGCAAGTCGCGACCCTTTCCACCTGGTTCAGCGCATCCTCCAACCTGCGGCGCGACAGATCTCTCGGTACCCGATCGAAGCCCAATGGAGGCCCATAGACCACCCGCACGCGCGATCCCGGGGCCGGGATGGTGAACCGATCCCACGATCGCGCGGCCCACGCTCCCGAAGCTCCGACCCCAACGGGAATCACGAGCGCACCACCACTTCGCGCGGCAACGATCACGCCGTCCTTCACCCGTCGCGCCGGACCGCGCGGTCCATCCGGCGTCACCGCTCCGTCACGGCCGCAGCGGAGGCACCGAATGAGCGCGCGCAACCCCCGGATCCCCCCACGGGTGCTCGACCCGAAGACCGACTCATACCCCCACGTCCTCGCTGCAGCCGCGAGTTGTCGCCCGTCTCGATGTCCGCTCACCAACAGCGTGATGGACTCACCCCGGCGATGCCATAGCGGCGCCAACAGCAATGCATGCCACACGGCGAAGATCACCGGCCGGTGGGTGTCACGAACACCTTGGACGTGTTCCTCCCCGCGCACGTCGAGGCGCCAAGAACGTGCGAGGAGCCCCATCGCTCCCACGAGCAGGCCGGTGCGACTCGACGCGATCACGCGGCCTCAGCGAGCACGAGCTCAGCGACGCGCCGCGCGGCACCTGGACTGCCCAGCCGTGCCCGAACCTCATCGAACGCCTCGACTTGCCGTCGGGCAGCGGCGTCGGACGCGTCGAATAGCGGCGCCAGTGCATCGTGAAGCCGGTCAGGCTGTGCTGCGGTCTGGAGGAATTCGGGCGCGACGCGGCGCTCGGCCACCAGATTGACCAACCCGATGTGTGGGACGCGCACGAGCCGGCGGGCAAGCCAGAAGCTGATAGGGCTGGCTCGATAGGCGATGACCATCGGCGTGCCCGAGAGCGCAGCCTCGAGCGTCGACGTACCCGACTTGCAGAGCGCCGCGTCCGCCGCCGAGAGCGCGACTGACGGATCAGGCGCCAGCGCGGCACCATCGAGTCCGGGGGGCAGCTGTTCCGACGCCGCGACCACGATACGCAGTCCCGGTACGCTCCGTCGCAACAAAAGGGCAGCCTCGCGAAACACCGGCCACAGGCGCTCTCGTTCGACCCGGCGCAGCCCCGGGAACACCGTCAGTGTCGGTTCCCCGTCGTCGATGCCGAGACCGCGGCGTGCTTCCGCCCGCGACACGGCGTGCGGTCGATCGAGCAGAGGATGACCCACGAAGGTGCTCGGTATACCCAGTGAGCGGAAATATGACTCCTCGAACGGGAGGACGACTGCCAGCCGGCGCACGTGTTGTCGCAGTGCCGCCGCACGCCAGGCCCCCCACGCCCAGAGCTGCGGGGCGACGTAGTACACGACCGGTATGCCCCAAGCCGCAGCACGGCGCGCCACACGCAGATGGAAGCCGGGATAATCCACGAGCAGCACCGCCCGATACGCCCCGGCGGCGAACTGACCGTCCAGCCGCCGCAGGAGCCGCCAGTGGGCGGCCGCCGACCCGGCAGCTTCGACCGTCCCGATCGCCGACAATTGA
>JBDHJO010000230.1:0-3795 GCA_039586875.1 Gemmatimonadota bacterium
GCCAGGAGCACGTCGCTGGAGCGGCGGACGGTGACGCAGCCGACCGACGACGGACGGCAGGTCCGAGCGTCCGGCTGGGGCATCACCGACGGTCGGCGGGTAGTCCGGCCGACCGAGCGGCAGTCGCAACCCGCGGCCGAGCCGGCGGCGCGCGATGTGGTGCAGGATCGACGCACGGCGATCACACCCGAGCGTCCGGAGCCCGCGAGCGATCGGACCGTGCGACGGCCCTCGGACGGGAGTGCCACACGGACGGCACCGGCGACCGCGGATCGGTCACGCTCGAGTGCCCTCGCGCGGCGAACCGAGGCCTCCCGGGTGGAATCGATCCGTTCGCAGGTGAGTCGGGTTTCACCAGACCGTGCCTCGACGGTGCGGCGTCAGACGGCCACGCGCGCAACGACTCCGTCGCGATCCGTGACGCGCTCTACCGCGCCCGCGCGTCGTGCGACGCCGTCCCTGTCCCGACGGTCCGTGACACCGAGTCGCAGTAGCGCGCCGCGGCCGTCGGTCACGCAGCCACGGGTCAGCGCACCGCGGCCATCGGTCAGCCGCGCACCCGCGCGTGTCAGCCGACCGGCGCCGTCGCGGCCATCGAGCAGTCGGTCCTCACCGCCACGCCGTAAGCGGTAAGCACCGCGTCACGCGGCGCACTCCGGGCGCATCGATGCCAATCGATGCGCCCGTTGTGTCTGAGCGCGGGTTGGCTGCAGGTCTGGCGGCACGGGCTGGAGCCTCGTAGGTTGAGAGCGTGAACCACCTCTCGATCCCATGATCAGACGCCTCCTCGACATCCCACTGGTCCGCCTGGCGCTGTACTACCTGGGGCTGACGGCGTTCGTCGTCATCTTGGGGAAGCTCTTCCCCGTGATCGGTGCCGCCATGCAGCCGCTGGAAAGCGGCGACATGAGCTTCTTGTCGAATCCGGAGGACGTCGAGGGCTTCCTGGACGTCGCGCACGTCGAGCTGCGGACGTTCCTCGCCCTGGTCGGCTCACTCGCCCTGGTGTTGCCGATTGCCTACGTCTACATGGTGACGCGCCGAGAGACGCGCTACGATCAGGCCCTCGTGCACACACTCATCATGTTGCCGGTTGCAGTGACGGGCATCGTGATCATCGTGCAGTCCTCCGTCCCCCTCGCCTTTGCACTCGCCGGCATCGTCGCGGCGGTACGCTTCCGAAACACGCTGCAGGACACGAAGGACGCGGTATACGTGTTTCTCGCGATCGGCATCGGATTGGCCGCGGGCATTCAGGCACTGAGCGTCGGGATCATCGTGTCGGCCGTGTTCAACTTCACGATCCTTTTCATGTGGGGTTTCGAATTCGGCAACCTCTACGGGCCGCGAGAAGCACCCGGCACGAGTGCCGCACCCGCAGCCGCGCCGGGCGCCAAGGCAACGACGGCAACCTACGGCGTGATCAAGACGCCGAGCCGGAAGCGCGGCTCCAAGATGTTCGATGCGTCCTCGGTGCTCGGGACGTCCGGCGTCGGCAAGATGTCCGACGAGCACGAGGGAGTCAGCCTCTCGCCGGTGCTCAACCCGGAAATGAGCCAGTTGGAGTTCGACTCGCGCGTACTGGCACTGGCCGAGGATCCACTCGTGCCCCCCGTCGCCCGTATTCGCTTCCTGTCGATGTTCAGCAAGGCCATCGACGAGTTCTTCATGGTCCGCATTGGCGGTCTGAAGCAGGCCGTGGCGGAAGGGGTCACCAAGCCGTCGATCGACGGCCAGTCCCCGGTCGAGCTCCTGCAAGCCGTCCACATCAAGCTGAAGGCCCTCGTGCGGCGTCAGCACCGATGTTTGCAGGACCTGCTCGACCACACGCTCGAGCCGGTCGGCATTCGGCTGCGGCGGCTCGACGACCTCGACGAGTCCGAACGCGAGTATCTCCGCGATTTCTTCGACGAGCGGATCATGCCACTGCTGACCCCCAAGGCCATGACGCTGTCCGGGGGGCACCCGTTCCCGTTCATCGAGGACTTGCTGCTCTCGATCGCGGTCGTGTTGCGTGACCCGCGAACCGAGCGTGACCACTTCGTGCACCTCGAGATCAGCGATGCCTTGCCGCGGTTCGTCCGTCTCGAGAATGCCCTGGACTTCGTGCCGATCGAGGATGTAATCGAAGCCAACATCGAGACCCTGTACCCCGGACGGCAGGTCGTCACGGTCCACCCGTTCCGGATCACTCGGAGCGTCGAGATCAAGATCGACAAAAAGGCGTCGAACTTCTTGGAGGCAATGGAGGACGAGCTTCGTCGCAAGCCGCGTGGCGCCATTGCACGGATCGAGGTCCAGCGGTCCATGCCGTTCCCGATTCGGGACATGCTCCTCAACGAGTTGCGGCGCGAGGAGGAGGACAAGGGCGTTCCCCTGCAGCCGTCGGACATTCACGAGATCGACGGGCTCGTCGACCTGGGATCGATCGACGAGGTGGCGACGGCCGCCGGTCCTGACCTCGACTTCCCGCCGTTCACACCCGGGAACCCGATCCCGACCGACCAGTCGATCTTCGAGCTGATCAAGAAGCAAGACATCCTCGTTCACCACCCGTACGATTCGTTCGAGACGACGACGGAGCGGTTCCTCATCGAGGCCGCCGACGATCCCGACGTCATCGGGATCAAGCTCACACTCTATCGGCCGGGCGGGCCATCGAAACTCGGGGATGCGCTGGTCCGGGCGGTCAACGCGGGCAAGCAGGTGTCCGTCTTCGTGGAGGTGAAGGCGCGGTTCGACGAGGAACTGAACATCCTCTGGGCCAAACAGCTCGAACGCGGCGGCATTCACGTCGTAACCGGATTGGTGAAGTACAAGACCAACGCGAAGGTCGCACTCGTCGTGCGGAAGGAAGGCGAGCACGTCCAGCGCTACGCCCATATCGGCACCGGGAACTACAACGAGAAGACCGCCAGGGAATACACCGATTTGGGACTGCTGACCGCGGACGAGACCACCTGCAACGACATCAGCGTCCTGTTCAACGAACTCACGGGCTCGTCACGTCCGCCGGCTGCGGAGTTCGGCCCCGTGATGGTCGGACCGACGAACATGCTGCGGCGGTTCCTCAACCTGATCGAGCGGGAGGCGGAGAACGCCAAGGCCGGTAAGGCCTCGGGTATCATGGCGAAGATGAATGGCTTGGCCGACGGCGAGATCGTCGAGGCACTCTACAAGGCTTCGCAGGCCGGGGTGCGCATCGACCTCATCGTGCGCGGTGCATGCGTCGCCCGGCCCGAACAGATCGGCTTGTCGGAGAACATCCACGTCGTGGCCGCCGTGGGGCGCTTCCTCGAGCATGCGCGCATCTATCGCTTCGAGAACGACGGCGACCCCGAGTACTACATCGGATCGGCTGACTGGCGGCCCCGGAACATGCGCCGGCGAGTCGAGGTCGTCACGCCCGTGACCGATCCCGATGCGCGCGCACGTCTCGACGAGATCTTCGATGCAGAGCTCCACGACGCTGCCGCGTGGGACCTGCGGCAGAACGGCAGTTACGTGTTGCGCGACGTGGAAAACGTGGGCGCCCAGAGCCGGGCGCAAATCACGATGCTGGAGCGCTACGCCCAGACCACCGCCGAAACATCAGGGGTGATCGGCACGGAGTGACGGTGTGCCTCACTGGGCGAGGTTCACATTGATGTAGTCGGGATCACCCGTCACTTCCCGCTCGAGTACGTCCGCCAGCCATCCCGGCACCACGACCTCCGTATCGGTTGCCGGCAGTTCCACCTCGGCCAGCGCGAGCGAGCGATCCAAGAACTCGTCGATCTCCCACATCAGCGTCCC
>JBDHJO010000231.1:0-3787 GCA_039586875.1 Gemmatimonadota bacterium
CCAGAACGGTTCGGTGAGGTGACCATCTACGCGAACGACGGTCGTGTCCGCCAACCGCACGGCGGTGAGGGCGGGTCGCGCGAGGTCTTGCGCTGCGACCGAGGCGGCAAGGAGATGCACAGTGGTCAGCAGGACACCGAGCCGCATGCTCGCGCACGTCATACTGGATGGCGAGCTCGTGCGACGTTGCCTGTCCGATGCATCACCACCCGACCTCCGCGCGCGGTTGACTGGCCTCGTGTCCACGATTCGCCGGCTGCCGCAGGTCCCTACGGGGCGAGGCGGACCGTCCCCATCGCCGCGGGTGATCGGTACGCATCGTCCCGCGTCGTTGCCCACGCGATCTTGTGCTCGCGGCGGTCTCTGTCGTTATCGACCACGTGCAGGTCGATACCCAGGAACGAGCCAGGTGAGGTCCAAGTGCCGGGCGGCACCGTGAAGGTCACGACATAGCCGCCAGTGGTCTCCTGTTGGGCAGCAGTGAATCCGACGGGCAACGTGCCGCGGTCCGCGCGAACGGTGCCGTCCCGGACTATCCTGATCTGCACGTCATCGGCTTCGTATCGCAGCGACTTTGCATTGTCGAGGTCCAGGTAGAGCTCGATGCCGTCGTTGTGATACGGTCTCCCGTCGCGGTTCCGGAGCACCGCGTCGGTGACTTCCACGCGGCCGTGCAATCCGTGCTCGTCCCATCGCAACGCCCAGCGCGCGGACAGGTCGCCAGGATCGGGCATGCCCGGCCCGGCCACGAGTCGTTCCAGCCGGACGAAATCGGCGAACCTCGACGCCCGGGGTATCTCCAGCCCCGTGAACGGTCGTACGGTGACGCGCGCCGCGCGACTCGAGTCCTCGCCAAGCGCATTCGACGCAACAACCTGCCAGGTGCCACCATCGGACACCGCCGTGGGAGCGACCGCCACCTGCGCCCCGTCGGCCTCGATGACCTCCCCGTCCCGCAGCCACGTGTATGTGATGGGGTAGCCGGTCGCTCGCACCTGCAACACGGCGACGCCGCCGACTTCTACGACCGCATCGACGGGCTGGAGGTAGATCGCTGCCGGCTCCGGCTCGCGGGCGGTCAACCACCCGTCGGGGTCCAACCCGTCGAGGGAGGCAACCATGTCGGGCAGGAAGTCGCAGTACCGCGAGTTGGTCTTGGCGGCCTGATCGAACAGCCACGCCCGTGCCTCGTCGGTCGAGGGTCGCGGCGCGCGCCCCTGCCAATAGTCCAGGATGCGCTGAAAGCCTTCCGTGGGCGGACAGTGCCAAGGCTGCGTTTCCCGGGCGATCTTCTTGTGCGTCCACCAGCTCCACCCCACGTTCGCTGCGCGCAAAAAGGTGGTCGACTCGCGGTTGCGATCGAACGGTGCGCCGACCTCGCCGGTCTCACCGTGCCACAGCGGTGCGTCGTAACGCTCCCGGAGGCTGTCCCAGCGGGCGAGTCCATCGGCGGATGCCGTCGGCGGATAGGAGTGGAACGCGAGCACGAGATGCGGATCCCAGTCGATGGGCTCGAGCATCCGGAAGTTCTGCGCCCAGTCGTCCCCCTCGACGAAGATGATCCCGCGCTCATCGACCGCGCGGATCGTTTCCGTGAGACGGACGTACAGTCGGCGCAGGTCCGCTTCGGCGATCCCGTCGTACCGGCGCAGGAGCGGTTCGTTCAGCAGGTCGTAGCCGACGATGTAAGGATTGCCGGCGTAGCGTTCGGCGATGCGCATCCACAGTGCCTCGAGGCGCGGCCAGTACACGTCCGGCTCAGTCCACAACCTGGCCTCGCCGTCGCTATCCGCAATGTTCTCGGCGTTCTGGGCACCGGGCGCGCCGTGCATGTCCCAAATGATGCCGAGCCCGTGCCGCGTGCCCCAGGTGACGACGGAGTCGAGAAACCGGAAACCCTCGTCCGAGAACGTGAACGGTGGCGATGACGGTTGGTCCCTCGGCATGAGCTTGGAGGCGAGCAACGCGGGACGCACCGAATTGGCGCCCATCGCGGCCATCGCCCGGAAGTCGTCCTCGGTGACGTAGTTGTCGTGGTACCGCCGCCAGAACTCGGCGGCATCGTCGGGCCCGATCAGCTCCTCGATGGCCTCCTCGAACTGCCACGGCCGGTCGAGGGTGCGGATGCCCCACATGTAGCCCTCGGGAAGCAGCCAGCCCCCGAGCCCGAAACCAATGAGATGCACCGGCTCGCCGGTGGCGCGGTCGATGATGTCGCGCCCGTGCGTCGTGTATCCGTCGAAGGAAGGAGAGCACCCCGCCGTCAGCAGCACCATCCCGAGCAGCGAAGCGACGACGCGCAATACGGATGCTTCCGGGATGCGCCTCACGCTTCGCTACCAGCCTCGTGCCCGGCGGCTTCGAGCAGGACGCGCAATACCGCGAGGTGCTCGGCGAGCGTGGGGGCTTGGGCCGTGCGTGCGCCGCGCATGTGGGCAACGACCTCACCGGCAATGCGCCCGTATCCTTCCATCCAGCCCAGGCCGTGAAACGGTGCCGGACGGACCGGCAGGTCCGCAGCGTCACGCACTTGCGTCGAGCGTGCTGCACCTGCACCCCAGACGATCTCATCGGGGCGCTCGAACGACCAGCTGGCCGATGCGCGCTCGCCGACGATCGTGAGTTCCAGGCAGTTGCCCATCCCGTGCACCGTCTTCGAGATCGACCCAAAGCTCGTGAGGTTGCCGAAGGACATGGTGAGGTGCACGTGCGTGTCTCGGTGTGGGGCAGCGGCGTTGACGTACCACCGGCGGACGTCGGTGCGGTCCGGCAACGCGCCGAGGACGAAGGTGACCAGGTCGGCCCAATGCGTCGCCAAGTCCAACAGGACATCGAACCGGCCGCCTATCTCGGGTGCATCCTTCCAGGACCCCGGCTTGGGTGGCCGCGCGGCACTCGATTGCCAATACCTGCCCTCGATCGAAACGAGTGTGCCGAATCGCCCGTCCGCATGCGCGCGCGCCAGCTCCTGCGGCCCCCAGAGCATTCGGTACCCGTGGCAGACCCACGTTTCCATCGGGAGACCGTCGAGCGCAGCAGCCTGGTCGAGGTCGACGGCAGCCGGCTTTTCGCTGATGGCGAACCGGTACCCGCGCTCGGCGGCTTCGAGCAGGCGGGGTGTGTGGAGCGCATGCGGATTTGCGACGACGATCAAGCTGCGGTCGGGCGCGCTCGCTGAGGGCAGGGGTGCCTCCCGGTCGTGCCATGCTGCCGGCGCGACGTGCTCCGGGAACATGGCAAGCGCATGGCGGAGCGCCTGGCCCGCGCCACCCCGGCCGATGATCAACGGTTCGATGCGCTGGTGTTCCATGGGATCGTCCCTCGTTGTGCTCAGTGCCTGTGCATGTCCATCCACGGTCGACGCGGCCACTTCGTCTCCCCCCCCGTTGCCTAATATGAACGTCCGCCCGGGCGTCTGCTTGACGCGGCCCGGTTCCGACGTACGATAGCAGCTACGCGGAGTGGGGCCGCGCGTACATGTGCGGCCCGTCGCGTGGTGCGGCCCCTCCCACCTGTGCCGCGCTCCGCGGATACGACACCGTGGCACCGACGAAGCCCGAACCGATCCGTCCATCCTCGGATCTGGGAGTTCACGATGACGCGCATGCATCGCACCACTGTCCTCAAGGCCTCGACCGCATTCGTGGCCTCGCTCGCGCTGATGGGCTGCGAGCCGGCACTCGCCGGCGACGCCGACCAGAACGCGGAAAGCGCCGATGCCGGGATGGCTGGACGGCGCGCGGTCGTATACACGACCGCGGCAGCGACGGACCTGCGGATGACGCCG
>JBDHJO010000049.1:0-15729 GCA_039586875.1 Gemmatimonadota bacterium
TTCGCCTGCACTTCCGTGATCGCCGCCGTCAACGTCGTCTTCCCGTGATCCACGTGCCCAATCGTGCCCACGTTCACATGCGGCTTCGTCCGCTCAAACTTTGCCTTCGCCATGACTCTGTTTCCCGTACGATGTGCGTTGCGGTGGAGTCGCGTCAGCGACTCGTGATCTCCTCTACCATGCTCTTGGGTGCTTCTTCATAGTGCGAGAACTGCATCGAGTACACGGCGCGCCCCTGACTCACGGAGCGCAACTTGGTGGAGTACCCGAACATCTCGCCCAGGGGAACGCTGGCGCCGATGACCTGGGCCTCGCCCCGCTGCAGCATGCCGCCGACCTTGCCGCGGCGGCTGTTGAGATCGCCGATGACGTCGCCCATGTAGTCGGACGGCGTCACGACCTCCACGTCCATGATCGGCTCGAGCAGCACCGGCTTGGCGCGCTTCGCCGCCTCCTTGAACGCCATCGAGCCCGCGACCTTGAACGCGATCTCGCTCGAGTCGACGTCGTGTGAGCTGCCGTCTACGAGCTCGACTTTCACGTCGACCACCGGATACCCGGCAAGGATGCCGTTCTCGAGCGCCTCCTTGATGCCCTGCTCGACCGGGCCGATGAACTCACGCGGAATGGCGCCACCGACGATCCGATCCTCGAACACGAATCCGTGCCCGGGCTCGGTGGGCTCGAGGTGGATGACGACGTGCCCGTACTGACCGCGGCCACCCGTCTGCCGGACGAACTTGGCCTCGACGTACTCGACGCGCTGGCGGATCGTCTCGCGGTACGCGACCTGCGGCCGACCGACATTCGCCTCGACCTTGAACTCGCGCTTCATGCGGTCGACGAGGATTTCCAGATGAAGCTCGCCCATGCCCGAGATGATCGTCTGCCCGGTCTCCGCGTCGGTGCGGACCTGGAAGGTCGGATCTTCCTCGGAGAGCTTCAGGAGCGCTGTGCTCAGCTTGTCCTGGTCGGCCTTCGTCTTCGGCTCGATCGCCACCGAGATAACCGGCTCGGGGAACCGCATCGCCTCGAGGATGACCGGATCGTCCGGATCACAGAGCGTATCGCCGGTCCGCGTATCCTTGAGGCCGATAGCCCCGGCGATGTCACCGGCGCGGACCTCCTCCACCTCTTCGCGCTTGTTCGCGTGCATTTGCAGGAGGCGACCCACGCGCTCGCGCTTGTCTTTCGAGGAGTTGTAGACGTAGGACCCGGACTTCATGACGCCCGAATAGACGCGGAAGAACGTCAGCTTCCCGACGTACGGGTCGGTCGCAACCTTGAAGGCCAGCGCCGCGAACGGCTCGTCGTCACTCGCCTTTCGATCGACGAACGTCTCGTCGTGGTGCGGCAGGTGCCCCTGCACCGCCGGTACATCGAGCGGGCTCGGCAGGAAGTCGATGACGCCATCGAGGAGCCGCTGCACCCCTTTGTTCTTGAACGCGGCACCGCAGAATACCGGAACGATCGCGTTGGCCAACGTCGCCTTCCGCACCGCCCTGCGGATCTCGTCCTCGTTCAGCTCCTCACCCTCGAGGTACTTGCCGAGCAGGTCCTCGTCGTGCTCGACGGCCGCCTCGATCAGCTCGTGCCGGAGCTCGGCGATCCTGTCCTTGAAGACGTCGGGCACCGGACCCTCGACCCAGTTCACACCCTTCGAGTCTTCGTCGTAGACGACTTCGATCTGACGGATGACGTCGATGAGGCCCGTGAACAACTCGCCGCTGCCGAGCGCGTACTGGACCGGCACGGCCTTCACGCCAAGCCGGTCGCGCATCATCTGCACGCACCGGTCGAAGTCGGCGCCGACCCGGTCCATCTTGTTCACGAACGCGATGCGCGGTACGCGGTACCGATCGGCCTGTCGCCAGACGGTTTCGGTCTGCGGCTCGACACCCGCCACCGCATCCAGCACGGTCACCGCGCCGTCGAGCACCCGCAGCGAGCGCTCCACCTCGACCGTGAAGTCGACGTGGCCCGGCGTGTCGATGATGTTGATCTGGTGGATCTCGTCGAAACGGCTCCACTCGGCGAACGTCGCGGCGGACGTAATCGTAATGCCGCGCTCCTGCTCCTGTTCCATCCAATCCATGGTGGCCGTACCCTCATGGACCTCACCGAGCTTGTACGTGCGCCCGGTGTAGTACAGGATCCGTTCGGTCGTGGTCGTCTTCCCGGCATCGATGTGCGCCATGATGCCGATGTTCCGAACCTTCTCGAGTGGTCTCGCTCGCCCCATAATCCCTGTTCTCTATGGCAGTTCGCCTGTCGGCGTCCCGCCCCGCCCCCGCTACCCTCGAGGCAGCGAAAAAGCGGGGCGACCGTCATCCGCCAGGCGGACAGGTCTCGCTCCGCAGTCGGCCGGGAATTGCTTCCCTGAGCCGCCGGGTTGTCCCCGAAAGCGGGGCCCGGTTGTTGTACATTCGACGCCGCGCGTGCGGCGCCGCCCTGCTAGCCTGCTATCGCTACCACCGGTAATGCGCGAAGGCGCGGTTCGCCTCCGCCATCCGGTGCGTATCCTCACGCTTCTTGACCGAGCTGCCCTCGCCCTTGCTGGCGGAAATGAACTCCCCGGCCAGCCGCTCAGCCATCGACCGCTCGTTGCGGCCCCGGGCGTATTCCACCAACCACCGCATCGCGAGCGCCGTGCGCCGATCCGGTCGAACCTCGACCGGCACCTGATAGGTGGCACCGCCAACCCGACGGCTCTTCACCTCGACGGCCGGCTTCACGTTGTTCAAGGCCTGCTTGAACACCTGCACACCCGGCTGCCCGGTGCGCTGCTCGATCAGATCCATCGAATCGTAAAACACGCGCTCCGCGGTCGACTTTTTCCCGTCGCGCATCAACCGCGTCACGAACTTCGTCACGGTCTGGCTGTCGTACCGCGGATCGGCCGGGACCGGCCGCTTGACCGCGCGCTTCCGTCGACTCATTTCGGCCTCTTGGCGCCGTATTTGGAGCGCCCCTGCTTCCGATCGCTCACCCCGGCCGCGTCGAGCGTCCCGCGGATGATGTGGTACCGGACACCCGGCAGGTCCTTCACCCGGCCTCCGCGGATCAGCACGATGCTGTGCTCCTGGAGGTTGTGCCCCTCACCCGGGATGTAACTCGACACCTCGAACCCGTTGGTGAGTCGCACACGCGCCACCTTGCGGAGCGCGGAGTTCGGCTTTTTGGGCGTCGTGGTGTACACCCGCGTGCAGACACCCCGCTTCTGCGGATTGCCCTTGAGCGCAGGCGCCTTTTCCTTCTTCGGTAACCTCGACCGCCCCTGACGGACCAGCTGATTGATCGTCGGCATTACCCTACACAGTCCAGTTGCTTCGCACCTCCGAGGCCCCAAATGCCCCGGATCGGTGACAGAAGTAAAAAGTTAGACGGGAGAAGGCGCTAGGTCAAGCGCATCTGCGGACTTACGGAGAGCGGGGGGCGACCGCCTGGCCACCCCCCACCCCATCGTGTTACTGCGAGGGCGCCTCGGCCTCCGCCTTGGGCTCCGGCGCGGCCGCTTGGCTCTCCGCCAGGAACGGACTCGGTGCACCCGCTGCCTCCCCTTCCTCACCCTCCACCGGGGGCGGGGGCGGGGGCTCGAAGCCCTCGGGCGGCTCGATGTCCAGCTCGGAATACCGGTACACACCGGTGCCCGCCGGGATCAGGTGCCCGATGATGATGTTCTCCTTCAGGCCGAGCAGATCGTCCTTCGCACCCCGGATCGCGGCGTCGGTGAGGACCCGCGTGGTCTCCTGGAAGGAGGCCGCCGAGATGAACGACTGCGTCGTGAGCGAGGCCTTCGTAATGCCGAGCAACAGCGGCTCGCTGGTGGCGGGGCGGCCGTCCTTCACGAGCACCCGCTCGTTCTTCTCCCGGAACACCACCTTGTCGATGTGCTCGCCCTCGAGGCAGTCGGTGTCGCCCGGATCGAGGACCCGCACCTTCTGCAGCATCTGGCGGACGATCACGCCGATGTGCTTGTCGTTGATCTTCACGCCCTGCAGCCGGTACACCTCCTGGACTTCATTCAGGAGGTACTCCTGCACGGCGCGCGGGCCCTTGATCCGCAGAATGTCGTGCGGGTTCACCGGACCCTCGGTCAGGCGGTCACCCGCGTACACGCGGTCGCCCTCGTGCACGCGCAAGTGCTTACCGGCAGGGACGTCGTACGCCTGCTGCTCGCCAGTGTCGGGCGTCACGAGAATCTCGCGCTTGCCGCGCTTGATGTCGCCGAAATGCACCTGGCCGTCGATCTCGGAGACGGTCGCCGGATCCTTCGGGCGTCGCGCCTCGAACAGTTCGGCCACGCGCGGCAGACCGCCCGTGATGTCGCGGGTCCGGTACGCCTCCCGCGAGATCTTCACCAGCACGGTACCCGCCGTGACCTCCTGGCCGTCTTCGATCGCGAGCTGCGCACCTTCCGGTACCACGTAGTTCCGGACCCGGCGCTCTTTCCCGCCCTTGATCTTCTGCACGATCTCGATGTGCGGGTGGAGCTTCTTCTCGCGATCTTCGACGATCACGCGCTGCCGAAGTCCCGTGATCTCGTCCAACGACTCACGGACCGTCTCGTCCTCGACGATATCCACGAACCGTACCTTGCCCGCCACGTCCGTCATGATCGGGTTGGCATACGGGTCCCAGGCGAACAGCAGGTCGTCCCGCTTGACCGGCTGCCCGTCCTCGACCGACAGCCTGGCACCGAGCGGCACGTGGAACAGTGACCGCACCTGACCCTCTTCGTCCTTCAGGATCAGCTCGCCCTCGTACCCGGTGACGATGCGATCGCCCGACGGGGTCTCCACGACCGACAGCCGTTCCCCGAACGCGATCGTGCCCTCGAGCTTCGTCTTCCGCGTGGTCTCCTCGGCGATACGTGCAGCGGTGCCGCCGATGTGGAACGTCCGCAGCGTGAGCTGCGTGCCCGGCTCGCCGATCGACTGCGCAGCGAGGATGCCGACGGCTTCACCCAGATCGACCATCTGGTTCGTGGCCATATTCCGGCCGTAGCACATCCGGCAGATGCCGCGCCGTGCCTCGCACGTGAGCACCGACCGGATCTTCACCTTGTCGATACCCGAGTCCTCGATCGACGTCGCCACGTCCTCTTCGAGCAACTCGCCGGCGGACGCCAGCAGCAGCGGGTCGCCGTGCTCGTCCCGCTCGTGCGGATCGAACACGTCCTCGGCCACCACGTTGCCGACGATGCGCTCGCGCAGCGGCTCGATGATGTCCTCGCCTTCCTTCAGCGCCGAGATCTCGAGCCCGAGGATCGTCCCGCAGTCCTCCTCGGTCACCGTCACGTCCTGCGCGACGTCGACCAACCGCCGCGTCAGGTAGCCGGCGTCCGCCGTCTTCAGCGCGGTGTCCGCCAACCCCTTCCGGGCGCCGTGCGTCGAGATGAAGTACTCGAGCACCGTGAGTCCTTCACGGAAGTTCGACTTGATCGGGCTCTCGATGACCTCGCCGATGCCACCGGTCAGCTTCTTCTGTGGCTTCGCCATGAGGCCACGCATCCCGGCCAGCTGCCGGATCTGATCGCGGCTGCCGCGCGAACCCGAGTCGAACATCATGAAGACCGGATTGAACCCGCCGCGCGTCTGCCCGAGGTTGCGTACCATCGCCTCGGCCACGTCGCTGTTGGCGTGCGTCCACGCGTCGATGACCTTGTTGTACCGCTCACCGAACGTGATCTGGCCTGCCTGGTACGCGCGCTGAAACCGCTCGACCCGCTCGGTTGCGCTCTGCAGGATCTCATCCTTCGCCGCGGGGATCTCCAGGTCCTCGACGCCGATGGACACACCACCGACCGTGGCGTGACGGAACCCGAACTCCTTCAACCGGTCGAGGAACACAACCGTGTCCGACAAGCCGGCACGTCGGTAGGCCTCGAACACCAGCTCGGACAGCGCCTTCTTGCGCATGACCTGGTTCTGGAAGCCGACCTCCGCGACCAACGACGGCGGCAGGATGCTGTTGAAAACCACCCGGCCCGCCGTGGTCGTGATCCACTGGCCCTCGCGACCTTCGCGCTCGGGTGTCGCATCAATCAACTCGGGCGGCAGCAGGAACTTGATCGGCGAGTGGTACGTCAGCCGACCCGTGCCGACCCCGGACTCGACCTCCCAGAGCGACCCCACATGCGGCGCCGTTGCGGCCGCCTCGTCGAAGTCTGCGGGCGGCTTGGTGAGGAAGTAGCAGCCCAGCACCATGTCCTGACTCGGCTCGGCCACCGGCCGGCCGTCGGACGGCTTGAGCACGTTGTTGCTCGCGATCATCAGCACGCGCGCCTCGAGCTGCGATTCGAACGACAGCGGCACGTGCACCGCCATCTGGTCACCGTCGAAGTCGGCGTTGAACGCCGCGCACACGAGCGGGTGAATCCGGATGGCCTTGCCCTCGACGAGGACCGGCTCGAACGCCTGGATGCCCAGGCGGTGCAGCGTCGGCGCGCGGTTCAGCAGCACCGGATGGTCCTGAATGATCTCTTCGAGGATCTCGTACACCTCGGGGCTCTCGCGCTCGACGATCTTCTTGGCCCGCTTGACCGTCTCCGCAATACCCTTCTCGACGAGCTTGTGGATGATGAACGGCTTGAACAGTTCGACCGCCATCGTCTTCGGCAGACCGCACTGGTGCAGCCTGAGCTCGGGACCGACCACGATCACCGACCTGCCCGAGTAGTCCACGCGCTTGCCGAGCAGGTTCTGGCGGAACCGGCCCTGCTTGCCCTTGAGCATGTCGGACAGCGACTTGAGCGGCCGCTTGCCGCGCCCGCGGATCGCCTTGCTGCGGCGCCCGTTGTCGAACAGCGCGTCCACCGCCTCCTGCAGCATGCGCTTCTCGTTGCGCAGGATGACTTCCGGCGCACGGTGCTGGATCAGCTTCTGCAGCCGGTTGTTGCGGTTGATCACGCGGCGATACAGATCGTTCAGATCGCTCGTCGCGAACCGCCCGCCGTCCAGCGGCACCAGCGGCCGCAGGTCGGGCGGGATGACCGGGACCACGTCCAGGATCATCCACGCAGGATCGTTGCGCTCCTCCCCGCCGCTCGCGGAGTTCCGGAACGCGTCCACGATCTTGAGCCGCTTGAGCATCTGCTTCTTGCGATGCTGGCTGGTCTCGGGCTCGATCGCCGCCCGCAGTTCTTCGGACACCTTGTCCACGTCGAGCTCGTTCAGAAGCTCACGCACCGCCGGCGCGCCGATCTCGGCCCGGAAGGCCTTGTCGCCGTCTTCCTTCGACTTGCGCCTGAGCTCGAGGTATTTCTCCTCGTCCAGGAGCTCCCTGGGCTTCACTTCCTGGTCGCCCGGGTCGATCACGATGTAATTCGTGTAGTAGATCACCCGCTCGAGATCCCTGAGCGTCAGATCGAGCAGGTTCCCCATCGGGCTCGGCAGCGTTTTGAAGAACCAGATGTGCGCGACGGGCACGGCGAGCTCGATGTGACCCATGCGCTCGCGCCGCACCTTCGACAACGTGACCTCGACGCCGCACCGGTCACAGACGACGCCGCGGTACCGGATTCGCTTGTACTTGCCGCAGTGGCACTCCCAGTCCTTCACCGGACCGAAGGTGCGCTCGCAGAACAGCCCATCCTTCTCGGGCTTGAAGGAGCGGTAGTTGATCGTCTCGGGCTTCGTGACCTCGCCCCAGGACCACCAGTCGCGCTGGCCCTGCAGCGCGAGTCGCTCGCGCTCCTTCTGATCCCGCGGTCCCCGAATCTCCTCGGGGCTCGCGATACGGATCTGGATGAAGTCGAAGCTCGTGCCTCGCGTCTCGCGGGTGCTTCGGAAATCGATCATCGCCTACTCCTCACCTTCTTCGGTGACACCCAGGGTGACCTTGAGCCCAAGAGCCTGCAGTTCCTTCACCAGCACGTTGAACGACTCGGGCGTCCCCGGTTCCGGCAGATTCTGTCCCTTCACGATGGCTTCGTAGACCCGACTCCGACCGTTCACGTCGTCGGACTTGACCGTCAGCATCTCCTGCAGCGTGTGCGCGGCACCGTACGCTTCGAGTGCCCACACCTCCATCTCCCCGAACCGCTGCCCACCGAACTGCGCCTTCCCGGCCAGCGGCTGCTGCGTCACGAGACTGTACGGTCCGATCGACCGCGCGTGAATCTTGTCATCCACCAAGTGCGACAACTTCAGCATGTAGATGGAGCCGACGGTTACCTCCGAGGCAAACCGCTCACCGGTCCGGCCATCCCGCAGCCACACCTTCCCGGCGGGCAGCAACCCCGCCATCGCGATCAACTCTTCGAGGGCGCCCTCGACGTCCATATCGCTCTTGGGACCCAGCGCCTTGGCGAGTGCGGTGTGGCCCTGCGCCTCGAGCAGCTCCGGCAGATCCATGCTCTGCAGCTTGCGGATCCCCTTGAGCGCGGTCTTCGCCGCCGCCTTGTCGGCGTCGGTGTATTCGTCGCCTTCATCGGCCTGCATGGCCTCGTGCAGCTCGGCCTGCCAGTCGACCTCCTGTTTGGCTCGCTCGGCGAGTTCCTTCGAAGCCTGCTCGATGAAGTCGCGCAGTGTGTGGAACAGATCACGCGACTCCTGTGAGATGGCCCGGCTGGCCAGCGCGTCGACGCGCGCCGTCGTGAGATCCGGGGCATGCCCGTTGTCACTCGGCAGCCGTCGGAGATCGACGATCAGCCGCCGGATCGCCACCACGTCGAGGTCGGGGAACGTCGCCCGCACACCCAGCGCCTGCGCCGCCCACTTGAGACCGGCGATCCGCATCAGGAAGCCGATCTCGGCTTCATTCGCGCCCTGGAAGACCGGCGTCTCCGCCCGGAAGCCCAGGATGTTGGCGCACCACCCGAGGTGCGTCTCGAGGATCTGCCCGACGTTCATCCGGCTCGGGACGCCGAGCGGATTGAGCACGATGTCGACCCCCGTGCCGTCCGGGAGGAACGGCATGTCCTCCTCCGGCACGATCCGCGCGATGATGCCCTTGTTGCCGTGTCGTCCGGCCATCTTGTCGCCGACCGCGATCTTCCGCTTCTCGGCGAGATACACCTTGACCAGCTGGATCACGCCCGGCGGGAGCTCGTCCGGCTGCAGGATCTTGTCGATCTGATCCTCCGCCTTCTCCTCGATGCGTGCCCGCTCACTGTTCGCAGCATCGATCGCAGCCCGAATCCGCTCGTTGGCGGCTTTCGTCTGCACCCGCAAGGTCTTGAGATCGACGTCGTGGAAGTCCACCTCGGCGAGCACCGACGGGGTGAGCTTGGAGCCCTCCTCCTTGTACTGCTCGACCGTGCCTTCCTTCAGCATGACCGCGACGGTCTGGCCCTGCAGCAGATCCTGCAGTTCGTCGTACAGCGCCGTCGTGATCCGCGCCTTCTCCTCGTTCTCGAGGCGGCGGACATCACCGATCCGCTCCCCGCGGTCCTTCTCGACCACCTGATCCTCGACCCGCGAGAAGATCTTGACGTCGATGACCACGCCCTCCATGCCGGGCGACACCTTGAGCGACGAGTCCTTCACGTCCTTCGCCTTCTCACCGAAGATCGCCGTAAGGAGCTTCTCTTCCGGCGAGAGCTCCGTCTCACCCTTCGGCGTGATCTTCCCGACGAGGATGTCACCCGGCGTGACGTGCGCACCGATGCGGACGATCCCGCGCTCGTCGAGATCCACGAGCGCCTCCTCCGAGACGTTCGGGATCTCCCGCGTGATCTCTTCCTGCCCGCGCTTGGTGTCACGCACGTGCAACTCGAGCTCCTGGATGTGGATCGACGAATAGGTGTCGTCCTTCACCAGGCGCTCGGAGAGCACGATGGCGTCCTCGAAGTTGTGTCCGTACCACGGCATGAACGCCACCGTGACGTTGGCCCCGAGCGACAGCGTGCCGCCGTCGGTCGCCGGGCCGTCGGCGATGACCTGCCCGGCCTTCACCTCGTCGCCGACGTGCACCAGCGGTCGCTGGTTGATCGCGGTGTCCTGGTTGGTCCGCCAGAACTTCTTCAGGCGGTACCGATCGTGCTGCAGCAGGCGCGCGAGCGGGGTGTCGGCCGGCGCCTTGCGGCTCACCCGGCCGGTGTCGACGATGATCTCGTCGGCCGTGACCTTGCTCACCGTGCCGTCGCGGCGCGCCACGACCACCGCCCCCGAGTCGGATGCCACCTTCGGCTCGAGCCCGGTGCCCACCAGCGGCGCCTGCGGGAAGAGCAACGGCACCGCCTGGCGCTGCATGTTGCTGCCCATGAGCGCGCGGTTCGCATCGTCGTGCTCGAGGAACGGAATCAACGCCGCGGCGATGGACACCAACTGTTCCGGCGCCACGTCCATGAAGTCGATCCTGTTCGGCGCCAGCACAGGGTAGTCGTCCCGCTTCCGGCACAGGGCGCTCTCGTTGACGAACTTGCCCTTCTCGTCGAGCGGCGCATTCGCCTGCGCCACCGAGTACTCCTCCTCTTCGGAGGCCGACAGCCACCGAATATCGGAGGTGACGACGCTGTCCTTGACCGACCGGTACGGCGTCTCGATGAACCCAAGCGGGTTCACCTGCGCAAACGTCGAGAGGCTCGTGATGAGCCCGATGTTCGGGCCTTCGGGCGTCTCGATCGGGCACATCCGTCCGTACTGCGAATAATGCACGTCGCGGACCTCGAAGCCGGCACGCTCCCGCGTGAGGCCGCCCGGCCCCAGTGCGCTCAGGCGCCGCTTGTGGGTCAACTCCGCGAGCGGGTTGGTCTGATCCATGAACTGCGACAGCTGCGAGCTGCCGAAGAAGGCCTGGATGACCGCACTGACGGTCCGGGCGTTCACGAGATCGTCCAGCGTGATCTTATCCGGATCGTTGTTGATGCTCATCCGTTCCTTGATGAGCCGAGCCATCCGCGACAGGCCGACGGAGAACTGGTTGGCGATCAACTCACCCACCGTGCGCACACGGCGATTCCCAAGGTGGTCGATGTCGTCGGTGTACCCGCGGCCTTCGGACAGCTCGAGCAGGTACCGCACGATGGCCACGAAGTCCTCCTTCGTGAGCACCGTGTGGTCGGGCGGCATATTGACCTTGAGTCGCTGGTTGATCTTGTAGCGTCCCACCCGGCCCAGGTCGTAGCGCTTCGGGTTGAAGAACAGGCGCTCGAGCGCCGCACGGGCTGTCTCGATGTTCGGCGCCTCGCCCGGCCGGAGCAACGAGTAGATCTGCCCGAGGGCGTCGGCTTCCGAGCTCGTGGGGTCCTTGGCCAGCGTGTTCTTGATCATCGGCGACTCGCCGCGCACGCTGGTCATGATCACGTCGACCTTGTGCGCGCCCGCCTTGATCAGCTTCTTGCGCAGCGTCTCCGAGATGGTCTTCCCCGCCTCGGCCAGCACCTCACCGGTATCCGGATCCGGGACATCGAACGCCAGCACGGGCTTGTCGGGCCGCTCGCGCACGGTCGTCGGCCGGTCCTCGTCACGGAGGTCGACGGCCGAGTACCGCGCAAAGACCGTAACCTTCTTGATCCCGGCCTTGCGGAGCGTGTTGTACCGCTCAGGCGAGATGTCGTCGCCCTCCCGGCCGAGCGGTTCGCCTTCGGCGTCTTCGGGATTCGCCACCTCTTCCGCGAGCAGCGTGCCGAGCACCTCCCGCCGGAACTGACGCTCGTCCCGCTTGGTGGTCAGGTCGAGCTCCTTGGTGGCGTAGAACAGCCGCAGCACCTCGGAGTTCGTGCCGAACCCGAGGGCGCGCAGCAGGGCCGTCGCCGGGAACTTCTTCCGCTTGTCGATGTGGACGTACACGATGTCGTGAATGTCCACCGTGAACTCGACCCACGATCCCCGGAACGGGATGATGCGAGCACTGTTCAGCCGCTGGCCGTTCGGGTGGACCGTCTCCTCGAACACCACGCCGGGCGACCGGTGTAGCTGCGAGACCACGACGCGCTCGGCGCCGTTGATCACGAAGGTGCCGAGCGGGGTCAGAATCGGCAGTTCACCGAGATAGACCTCTTTCTCGATGATGTTCTTGACCCGCTGGGTGCCGCTCTCGAGCGTCTCGTTGATGATCAGCCGGAGCGTAGCCTTCAGGGATGCCGAGTAGGTCATGTCCCGTTCGATACACTCTTCGACCGAGTACTTCGGGTCGCCGAGCGAGTACTTCACGAACTCCAGGGAGTAGTTCCCGTTCACGTCGGCGATCGGGAAGACTTCCTGGAAGACCCGTTCAAGCGACGTGTCTGCGTGCACGGAATCTTCCGCGGACTGCAGGAACGCGTCGAACGACCGGGTCTGGATGTCGAGCAGGTGGGGCATCGGCATGCCCACCTGCAACTTGGCGAACGAGATCGTTGGCAGCGACTGACTCATCACATTACCTCGGGCAGCGCAAACGGCCCCGCGCGCACCGGGCCCGGGGGGCCCGGCGGCGAAGTCGGGGCTCGTTTACGAGCAGTGTTGTTGGCGCAGCGTTCGTACATACCGTCTCGACTGAAGAAGTGGCGGCTTCCCGACCCGCGGCGATCGCGGGCGTGAAGGCGCACTACTTCAGTTCGACGGTCGCGCCCTGCTCCTCGAGCTTGGCTTTGGCGGCGTCGGCCTCTTCCTTGGACACGCTTTCCTTCACCGCCTTCGGGGCGTTGTCCACCAGGTCCTTGGCTTCCTTCAGGCCGAGCGACGTGAGCTCGCGAACGACCTTGATGACCTGGATCTTCTTCGCGCCGGCGTCGTTGAGCATGACCGTGAACTCGGTCTTCTCTTCAGCCGCGTCGGCACCACCGGCGTCGGCACCGCCGGCACCTGCAGCGGCGACCGGGGCCGCCGCAATCGTGACATTGAACTTCTCCTTGAACGCCTCGACGAGATCGGCGAGATCCGTCACCGACATGTTGCCGATGGCTTCGAGGATGTCGTCCTTGCTCAGGGTCTTGGTAGCCATGCTCTATCTCTCTTCTGATACTTGGGAATCACGCATCGGCGCGTTGCGCGCGGAGCGCGTCAACGGCACCAACGAACTGGTATAACAGCGAGCTGACCGCACCGGCGAAGCCCTGCAGCGGCCCCTGCATCGCCCCGGCGAGCTGCGAAAGCAGCTCCTCCCGTGACGGCAGCGTTGCCAACCGCTTGATCTCATCCGGTCCCAACCGCCGGCCCTCCACCAGGGCGGCCTTCAGTTGCAGCGTTTCATTGTCCTTCTGGAAGGCGGCGAGCACTTTCGCCGCCTCGACCGGCTCTTCACCGGCGAAGACCATCCCGACGGGTCCGGTGATGTCCGCCTCGAGCCCCGTCACCGACGCCGACTCCATTGCGCGTAGCGCCAGGGTGTTCTTCACGACGACGTACTCGACCCCGGCCGCGCGCAGCTTGCGCCGGAGGTCGGTCATCGGCTTCACGGACAGCCCCGTGAAGTCGGTGAGGTACACCGTCGGCGACTGCCGGAGTTGCTCGGTCAACTGCGTGACGAGCTCGAGCTTCTTTGATCGTTTCATCGGTACACCGCCGGATCTACCGGAACGCCGGGACCCATCGAGCTCGCCAGAGTGATCGAGCGGATGTAGGTCCCCTTGGCCGCCGAGGGCTTCGCCCGGACGACCGCGTCCATGAACGTGTTCACGTTGTCCCGCAGGTTCTCCGCCGTGAACGACACTTTGCCGACCGGCGCGTGCAGGTTGCCGGTCTTGTCGACCCGGAACTCGATCTTCCCTGCCTTGACCTCGTGCACCGCCCGCTCGACATCCATCGTCACGGTGCCCGACTTGGGGTTCGGCATCAGGCCGCGTGGACCGAGAATGCGGCCCAGCTGCCCCACCTGCCCCATCATGTCCGGCGTGGCGATCACGACGTCACACTCGAGCCAGCCGCCCTTGATCTTGTCGACGAACTCCGGTCCCACGAAGTCGGCGCCGGCGGCCTCGGCCTCTTTGGCCTTGTCGCCCTGCGCGATCACCAGGACGGTGATCTTCTTCCCGGTCCCGTGCGGCAGCACCACGGTGCCCCGGACGATCTGATCCGCATGACGCGGATCGACACCGAGGTGCACGGCGATGTCGACCGACTCGTCGAACTTCGCGAACGCAGCCGTCTTCACCGTCTGCAACGCCTCGAGCGGCTCGTGCAGTCGGGTGCGATCGACCTTCGTCGCGGCTTCCCGGAACTTCTTCCCTGTCGCCGGCATCAGTCCTTCACCTCGATCCCCATGGAACGGGCGGTTCCTGCGATGATGCGCATCGCCGCCTCGACGTCGTTCGCGTTCAGGTCCGGCATCTTGGTTTCGGCGATCTTCCGCACCTGCTCACTCGTGACCGTGCCGACCTTCTCTCGATTGGGCACGCCGGACGCCTTCTCCAAGCCCGCTTCCTTCTTGAGCAGCACGGCGGCCGGTGGGGTCTTGGTAATGAACGAGAAGCTCCGGTCGGCATAGACCGTGAGCTCGACCGGAATGATCATGCCCGGCTGGGACTGTGTCTGCGCGTTGAACTGCTTGCAGAAGTCCATGATGTTGACACCGTGCGGTCCGAGCGCGGTGCCAACGGGGGGTGCAGGCGTCGCCTGTCCGGCGGGCACCTGCAGCTTGACGAACGCAGCTACCTTCTTGGTCGGTTTTGCCATTTTTTCCTCTGTCGCCGCGGGTTCACCCCATGGCTCCCACGTGTCGCCGTGGTGTGCGTGGGCTTCCTTCATGCCCAACCATCATGAATCCTCTGTCACCCCCGGCCGTGCACCGGCCGTTCGGGCGCCTGCGGGACTTACTGCGCCCGCAGTTGCAGGTAATCCAATTCGACCGTCGTCGGGCGTCCGAACAGGCTGACGCTCACCCGGACCTTCCCCTTCTCCGGTACGACTTCCTCCACCGTTCCGCTGAAATCCGAGAACGGGCCTTCCATGACCTCCACCACCTGGCCGACCAGGAACGGAATCTCTTCCTGAGGCTCCTCTTCGCCGACTTCCTCCTCGACGCCCAGGAGGCGATTGACCTCCTCCTGCCGCAGCGCCTGGGGCGTCCACCCCTGGCCGACGAACTTGATGACCCCCTGAATCCCGTTGATGACGTGCATCGTCTCCTGATTCATCACCATCTCGACGAGCACGTATCCCGGGAACACCTTCCGGTCGACCGTCACCTTCTTGCCGTTCTTGATCTCCACGACCTGCTGGATCGGCACGAGCGCTTGCCGGATGAGGCGTTCCTCCTCCGGACGCACGTCCGCGCTGATCTTCCGCTCGATCAGCGACCGCACCTTGTTCTCGTGCCCGGCGGTCGTCTGAATCGCATACCAGCGGTGTTCCATGGCCGCGCCGATCACCCGAAGATCCGGCCGAACAGGTCGATGAGGATCTTCGAAAACATCCAGTCCATCAAACCGATCAGCAGCCCGAGCAGGATCACGATGATCGTGATCGTCACCGTGGAATTCCGCAGGTCCTCGGTGGTCGGCCACGACACCTTCTTGATTTCCGCTTGTACCTCACGGAGGAAGGCATTCGACCGCCGGGCCAGCGCCATCACCGACTGCACTACTTCGTCTCCCGGTGCGATCGGTGCGACCCGCACCGCGGACAGAACTTGCGCGTCTCCATCCGCTCGGGGTGCTTCCGCTTGTTTTTCGTCGTGAAGTAGTTCCGACTCTTACAGTCGGTACACTCCAGGATCACTTTATCTCGTGGCATGCTGCCGCCGTACTATTGCAGGATCTTGGTGACGACGCCGGCGCCGACGGTGCGGCCGCCCTCGCGAATCGCGAACCGCAGCCCCTCCTCCATCGCTATCGGCGTGATCAAATCGATCGTCATCTTCGTG
>JBDHJO010000232.1:0-3738 GCA_039586875.1 Gemmatimonadota bacterium
TCCGGGAGACGGGGGAATCCCCGGCTTGCGCTCAACGAACATCGCGCACTCCACGCGGAACCGCGCACTGAGATATGCCCAGTTGCGGTGGTAACACACCATTCGCCGGTCGCGGAATGGCGCAGCCTGGGCGAGCCACCCGCCGATGTAGTCGGTGAGTGGGCGGCCCTGCAACACTTGGGATGCGGCAAAGTCCCAGAAGCGATTGTCCCGCGCCAGCGCGACAATGTCCTGCGCGCCGATGATGTCGACGAGCCGGTCGCCATAGAGCCGTCGCAGGATGCGGTCCTCGAAGCTCGCGAGGTTGGCGTCGTACGCGTCGGCGTGCCGTGGATCGATGCGCGTGAGGCCGGCTGCGATGTTGCGCGCGATCAGGACGCCGTTCACTGGGTCCGTGTGGATATGCGGGTTGCCGAAGACGTGAATGTCGCCGCCCGCTCGCGACACGACATCCGGGACATCCAGCAGCTTGATGCCGGCGTAGGCCACCACGTGCCCAGGTGCCCCTTCGACCACCGCCGGGTTGTTCGCACGATCGAGCAAGGCGGGGACCCAGAGCTCCAGGTCCAATCCCGTCACCACAAACAGGTCGGCCCGCTGGATCATGGCGGCAAACGAGGGGCGCGGGCTGACGAAGTGCGGATCTTCGTCGCCGCGGGCGATCGGTTGCACGTCCGCAAACGGCCCAGCCACCTCACGTGCAATGGCCGCGTACGTCGGCAGGGTGGTCACGACGCGGAGCTTGTCCTGGGCCTGCGCCGCGGTCGGGATGAACAGGGCTGCCATCAGCAGGGCGACGCCACCGCCTGAGAAGTGTCTCTTGCTCATATCAGTACGACTCGTGCTTGTGAGGGCCCATGGCCCAGACGACTTGAAGCAACACGGTATGGCTGGGGTCCACTGTTGCCGGTTTGACGAAATTGTACTGAAGGCGCAATCGGACCCATTCACTCTGCCACCACGAGATCGAGGGGACGATCTGCACGATCTCCGGGTCCGCTCCATAGCCGTCGAGGTAGTCGACTCGGGTGCCCAGAACCCAACGCCTGTTGAGCTGGGCGTTCACCTGCCCGTACCCACCGTGACCGGTCACGCGCGTCCCAGCCACTTCCTGCTCGGCGAAGTACCACTCGGACTTCAGCTCCACGCTCCGGTACATGTTGGCCCCGGATGGGGCCCAACGGAATTGGAAATCGAGCCCCAGGAGCCGCGCGTCGAGATCCTCTGAGCCATTGCGGCCGATCACGC
This sequence comes from Gemmatimonadota bacterium, assembly GCA_039586875.1. GTDB lineage: Bacteria > Gemmatimonadota > Gemmatimonadetes > Gemmatimonadales > GWC2-71-9 > JAOTVV01. The sequence continues at coordinate 1,249 of JBDHJO010000232.1, forward strand.
CGGTCGCCCCAACTTGGAAGTAGGCCGCCCGGCCAACGTCCCAGAAGCTCTGCAACCGTCCGAGCCCGCTCAGGTCGGTACCCTCGTGCGCGAAGAGGGCCTCGTTGGTTGCCTGCGTACCCTCCAGGATGACCGTCTGGGTCGCCGGACCAATGGTGAGCGCAGGGGAGGTGAGCGAAAGCCCGGTCTGGATGAGACCGTCATCACCGAGGAATGCCACCGCGGCCAACGGTCGATCGATCTCCCGCAGGGCGTGGGTGTGCCACCGATTGTACAGGCCAATCTCCTGCCGGAACTTCCCGGCCTTGAGCCCGACGTTGCCTGGCAGGCCCACCCAGTACAGGTAGGCCTCTTCGATGTGAAACCCACCATGGTGGCCCTCCTCCCCCTCCTCTTCCTCCTCCAACTCGAGGCCGGCGATCTCCAACTCCTCTTCGTAGGTGGCGAAGACCTTGGTTCGCGTGTAGGGGTCCAGGGCCGATTGAAACGAGAATTCGAACTCCCGGGGTGTAGCTCGAAACTCCGTGTCCTCGCCTGCGGGAGCCAACATGCTCCCGACGACGTCACCGGTGACGGAGATCTCAGGGTTGAGGGCCGACAGTGACCGGGTCCGGCTCTCCTGAGGGCCAGCGCTGTCTGGATTCTCCGCTTCGGCTGCCGCACGACGAGCGGCAGTTCGCAAGGCTTCGATCTCGTCCTGTGCGTCGGCTGTATCGGCGCCGGTGCCCGCCAACTGTTTGACGAGACGTTCGAGCGAGTCCAGCCGAGCCGTCAGTTGCTGCACCTCGGCGCGCAGTGAATCGGCGCGGGTGGGTTCCTGTGCCTGTGCGCCTGCCGTGGCCGCCACGCCGAGCACGATGAGTAGTGTGAGCGTACGCAGGGTCTCCTCCTACAATTGACGTCATCCGGACGGCCACCGGGTAGCTGCTGCCGCCCGGTGGCCGGTGCAATCGTTCAACCGTGGGGTGGAGCGCGAGCGGAGTGGGCCTTGCTGGGTGATGTGGAATCGAGGTGTGCGACACATGGACGTCCATCGTCACGCACGAGTCCGGCCCCGACGTGCGTGACCGGCTTCGACCCTGTATGGCCCGCTCCGAGTACCGCCATCGCTGCACAGATGGCGCCGGCGTGCAGTGTGGGACACGTGTCGCTGTGGGAGGCTTCGATGGAGCTTTGCGACCGCGCGACCTCCCCGGCAGCATGCAGAGCGGGGAGGATTCCCACTCCGAACGCGTACGCGGCGACGGCGAAGATCGCCGCCCGACGGGCGTGCCTCCGGGACGTGAAGTGCGGCATGTTCCACAAGTATAGTCGGTTCGGGGTCGTCAGGTTCCACCACCCCGCTGAACGATGGCGATGAGGTGGCGACCCACGTCCCCGTTCGTGATGAGCCCTCCAAAGCGCTGCGCCGACGGTCCATGGGCGAAGATCGGAATGAGCGCTGCAGTGTGCCCGGGCGTGATATAGCGCAGTTCTGGTGCCCCCTCGTCGTCCTGCACGAGCGCCATACCACCGGTTTCGTGGTCCCCAACCACGACAATGAGGGTGTTCGGCTGTCGCGCCCGATAGTCGACGGCAACCCGAATGGCGTCGTCGAGTGCCAGCATCTCCGCCTCGAGCACCGGGTACGGCTCATTGTGATGGGCTTGGGTGTCCGTCTCTTCGTTCTCGACCATCAGGAAGAAGCCGCGGGGGTTGCGGTCCAGTATGCTGATCGCCGTGCGCGTGAGGTCGGCCAGGGATGGCCGGCGCTCCGGGGCGAGCGGCATGTCCCCCTCGGCAAGCAGGCCGAGCAAGGCGGTGACGGTGTCCGGGTCGAGACGCTCGAGCTCGTCCGCGGATTCTACGTAGACGTAGCGGTCATGCATCCGATCGAGCGGACTCGGCGTCTCGTCGTCGGAGACGCTCGTGAACATCTCACGTCCGCCGCCAAGGAGGACCGTGATGTCTTGGGTCGCAAGCTGTCCTGCGACCTCGTAGTGATCACGACTTGGCCAGTGTGTCGCGAAGGCCGCTGGCGTAGCATCCGTCAGGCGCGTGGTGCTCACGAGGCCGGTCGACAGGCCACGCTCCCTGGCGTACTCCAGGACCGTCGTGCGCCGAGCCGAGTCGGGGCCGACGCCGATCGCCCCCATGCGCGAGCGGACGCCGGTAGCTAGCGCCGTGGCAGCCGGCGCGCTTCCCGTGACCAGATGGTCGCTCCCGCGCGTGTCCACGAGACCGCTGACGGCGAAGCCGTCCACGGCGAGGCTGTCCCGTGCGATCCTGGCGACCGACCAGTGGCCGACACCGGTACCGTCCCCGACGAACAGGATGACGCGCGTGGGGGGGCCGGCCGTCTCGCACCCGCTGACCACGACCGCCACGGTGAGTGCCACCGCTGCTCCTCGCCACGACCACCGTGCGTTGCTTCGCGTCACCATTCTGGTTCCCTTTATGACCCGGATAAGGGATAATGCCGGATCGTGTACACGTTCTCAAGGAAGCCCG
>JBDHJO010000233.1:0-3736 GCA_039586875.1 Gemmatimonadota bacterium
TTTCTTCTTGAAGTGGTATCAGGAGCAGGCACAGTGGATGGAATGGGTGCGGCAAGATCTCATGGCGGTCGAAACAGAGTTCACGCGTATTAGGGGCCATCCGTTCAACCTCGCCCCCCCGCCTCCACCCGAAGACCCCTGGCGCTAACCGACAGAACTCATCGCAGAGTTCCAGTTTGGGTTACAGTATCGGGTGGCAACGTCCGTTACTGTAACCCAAACATGTCGGAGTTGACGCTCGAACACTCCAGGAATCCCGGCATCATGTTGGTCTTGCTATCGCACTTAGGTCGGATGGGGTTGAGCGACACCGCTCGCTGGCTCGCGCTGTCGCTCGTGCTCGCCGGCGCGGACGCGCCGGAGTCGCATCAGGGGGTCGCGGGTTGACCTCCGCTCGGCCTTCGGCCGTGCTCGGTCTCCTTCGGATCAAATCCCGCCGTCCCGACTCACGTAAGCTGAAGTAACACAAGTACTTGAATGACGAGGGGGTCCCTGGGGATTCCCTCGTTTTTCGCGTTGGTGTGCGAATAGTGTGCGAACTTCTTGAGGGGCCCACTTGGTGACACATCAGGTTTGTGATTGGGGTCGGTGCCCCGGGAGAGTCCTCACGCTGCGCTTAGGTCTCCCGGCCGCCAGTTGAGTTTCCGTCAGGCACGTACTTCTCGAGCATCAGAAGCTGGTGGGCAGCGATGATTGGGGACTCCCCATTGGTGGTGATGACCAGTGACCGGAGCGCGTCCTCCTTGTCCCACGCGTAGCTATGCAGGTAGTAGATGTTTTGTACTGGTATCTTCATCCGAGAAGCTGCTCCACGAGTTGATTGGCCTTGTCCTCATCATCGAACCAATACTCGTGTAACAATGGCGCCACTTCCGCGTGCACGACCGTGCGGTACCACGCATCGTCACGGCCGAGTCCAACCTCCCATGCGCCTCCTTCAGTGGATGCTGTCCGGGCTCTTCAAGAGTCCGGTACAGCGTGCTCGGCCAACAGCAATGAAAACTCGCCTGCGGGGTATCGTATCGTCCCCGCGTCCGTGCGGGTACCCGTGAGAGTGCCGTTCCGGATGGCGTTGAACGCGTCACGAAGCTCGGTGAGGCGAGTTGGACTAGCGGTCGGGGCGTTGTGCGCCGGAAGGACACGAGTAATCTCGGGTACCAGCGCCGCCAGACGCTCGACCGAGGTTGCGTACCTGGCAAGATCGGTTTCGGGGAAGAAGAGCCAAATCGCCCCTTCATAGAACGAATCGCCAGTCCACAAGTAACCCGCCGCTCGGTCAAGTAATGCGATGGCGTCCGGGGTGTGGCCCGGTATCGCGATGATCTCCAAGGTACGCCCGCCCAGATCGATAATGTACCCGTCCTCTACCACCTCAGAAGCGGACCAACCGCGGATGTGGTAATCTTCCTGCGAGACCCCCGCCGGCGCTGAGCCACAGAGCGCTTCCGGTGCGAGTTCTCCGCGGACGGTTTCGTTCGCGTACCCTCCGGCGCGCTCGCGGGTAAAATCGGTGTTCATTCCCAGTATTGAGGCGAATTCCGCGTTACCGCCTGTGTGATCAGGGTGCGTGTCGGAGTTCAGCACCGTAATCGGCAGATCTGTCAGTTGCTCCGCCACGGCAGAGATCGACGCCATCCCCATACCGGTGTCGAACAGGAGGGCCTTCTCATTGCCCAACACCAGATAGGATACCTTCTCTTGCCACTGTTTCGACTCGTAGAGCGCAAACACTCCGTGATCAACATCCCAGACTTCAAACCAATCTGAGTCGACATCTATCCGTTCGAGAGATGCATATTGATGGCGGGGCAATTCGTCGCACCATTCGGGCGATATGGCGTCCGACGACGCCGGCTCTTTCTGACCAGCCTCGTTTCTATCTCCCGTGCCGCAGGCACTCATCAAGACAACACATGCGCCCAGGAACAACCACAATCTCATAGCGACTCCTTCACGTTGCCGTCTAACTCATAATGGGCTGAAGTGTGTAACTCATTATCCGACCCTCTTCGGGCAGTGTTTGAGCGACACATGCTCTCGCACCCGGCTACCAAACGCCGCTGAGCCAGGGACTTGGGAGGGGACTGCAATCACGGCAGCGGCGATAAGCCGAGTGCTTGCGCTTCGGGCTAACATGTCACTTGTGGTTTCACGCGTCCAGCTTGGGGTGAGCTCCTCCGTACCGGTGCGGGCAGACGGGGTTGCGGGCAATATTGTGGGCAGACACAGCGGGTCCGGACCGATTCAACCGGACGCGGCCGGACACTGACCTTTCGATTCCCCGACTGAGAGAGACTGAGACGGAAGCACAAGGACCCCGACGGAAACCCGCCGAGGTCCTTTCAAGTCCGCTGCGAGGTGTTGCGAATTCTGAGGGGGAGGCTCTCCAGCGGAACGTTGCCATTGTGCGGCCTACATCTGTGGTGCGCTGGCGTCCCGCGTCGCCGTTTCGGCCGTTTCTTCCGGCAAAGTCCGGCATGAGATGCCGGAGTATGCCGTGCTTACGCTCGAAAGCCCGCGAAAGTCCGACATCACGCCGGTATTCGCATAGGTCCTGAGCCCAATGGGGTTGAGCGACACCACTCGCGATGCTCGCGCTGTCGCTCGTGCTCGCCGTCGCGGACGCGCCGGAGTCGCATCAGGGAGTCGCATTAGGGACTGAATCTTGCGGCTTCCCGAGCCAAACACCAACTTGGCGACATGGCTAGCAGTGCGCGTCCCTGCACCTCCTGCGACACGCCGCTCCCGGTAGACGCTGCGTTCTGCCCGGCGTGCGGCGCGGCGACGCCCACCGATCTCAATATTGCGTTCGGGGAGGGCTTCCAGGATCGCCTGACGGCGGTACTCGCCGACCGCTACCGCATCGAGCGGGAGTTGGGCCAGGGCGGAATGGCGGTCGTGTTCCTCGCCCGCGATCTCAAGCACGACCGCGACGTGGCGGTCAAAGTCATGCGGCCGGAGTTGGCGAAGTCCATCGGCACCGACCGCTTCGTCCGCGAAATCCAGATCGCGGCCAAGCTGAGCCATCCGCACATCCTCGGGGTCTACGACTCCGGGGAGGCGCAAGGCTTCCTGTACTATGTGATGCCGTATGTGGATGGAGAGTCCCTGCGAGCGCGCATGAAGCGGGATGGCGCGCTGTCCATTGAGGAATCCCTCCGCATCGCCCGAGAGGTCGCCGCAGCCCTGAGCTACGCCCACTCCCTCGACATCGTCCACCGCGACATCAAACCCGAGAACATCCTCCTCCACCACGGGGAAGCGATGGTGGCGGACTTCGGGATTGCCCGCGCTGCCGCCGAGGGTGGAACACGGCTGACGGAAACGGGCATCGCGGTCGGCACCCCGCTCTACATGAGTCCCGAGCAGGCAAGTGGGACGAAGGCGGTAACGGGCTCCAGCGATCTGTATTCGTTGGCCTGTGTGTTGTTTGAGATGCTCACGGGCGATCCGCCGTTCAGCGGGTCGAGCAGTCAGGCGATCCTCGCCCGGCACGCGATCGAACCTCCGCCCTCAGTGAAGACGTTGCGCTCGACCGTTCCGGACTATGTGGAGGCAGCGGTGGGTCGAGCGCTGGCGAAGACCCCGGCGGATCGGTTCGGGACGGGGACGGCGTTTGCCGAGGCGTTGACCACGGCGAGCGGCGGGATGACCCCGACCGATTCGCCGCCCGTGGCGGCAGCCCCGCGTCGGATTCCGTGGCGGGCGCTGACCATCCTCACGGGGGCCGCCGCCG
>JBDHJO010000050.1:0-15528 GCA_039586875.1 Gemmatimonadota bacterium
TCCCACCCAATACGACCGTGCCCTCACCGCGCAGCACGAGCACGGCGTGAGGATGCCGGTGGCGCTCGAGACTCGTCCACCCCCCCGGCTCAACCTCGAAATACCGGGTCTCGAACGAGAGGTCCTCCTGGCCCGGTGCAGCGCCGAGCAGCACGCTCCGCGTGACACCACGGTGGGAACCCGTGTCGCTCTTGTACGACGTGACCGGCACGCCCTGCCACTGAAACCCCTCGTCGCGGATGATCGTCACGCGCTGTCGCCGAGGCGGGCGACCTCGTCCATGAGGCGCCGCGCCGCACCAGTAAGGTCGCCGCTTTGGTACAGGCTCGAGCCGATCAGGAACATCAGGTCCGACCCGAGCCGGTCCGTCCATGCTGTCACGCTGGTCACGTCGATCCCGCCACCCAGCACGGGCAACGCCGGGCGCGCGGGGAGGCTCGGGCTTCGCTGGCCCGCCACGATCGCATCCACAACCTCGTCAGGCACCGGAAAGCGACCGCCTGATGCGATGAAGACGACGCCGTCGGCACCGAACACGCGCAGCAGCTGTCCGTAGAGGAGCTCCGGGGCGAGCCCCGATCCCTGACCTGAGGCGACCCCGGCAAACGTGGGATGGGAGAGCACGAGCAACCCCGTGTCGTCCGCAACCCACCGGATCGTGTCCAAACCCGCGAGGAAGGGGTTCAGGAGCACGCCGGAACAGCCAAGTTCCCGTGCCCGAACCGCCCGGTCGTGGAGCTGATCGATCGGTCCCGTGATGTTCGGGAAGTACAGCGTGCGCCCACCCGTCACCGTATTCGCATCGTGTACTGCGTCCTGGAGCCTCGTCAGACGGTCGTCGAAGCGGGCGTACCGCTGGTTCATGACCCCGTGGTCGTCCTTGATGATATCAATGCCGCCAAGTGCCAAAGCGCGACATCGCGCTGCGAGGTCTCCGGGCGAGAGTCCCACGGGTTTGGCCGCCGAGCAAACCAAGGGGCGGCCGTGCACACCGGTTGCCTCTCGGAACCCGTGCAGGCCGCGGCGTGGCCCGCCGAACGCCTTCACCGTCGCGTCGGGAAGCTCCGCAGCTGTTACGGTCACGCCCGGAAAGAGCGAGACATTGCCGAACAGGACGTTCAAGAACTGGGGCACTTCGGTGCCGGCAAGATCGGCAGGGTAGCTGAGGGCGAACTGCCAACGGCCGTCGTCCGCCACCACCGCCTGCTCGACGCGCGCCACCACCTCCCGCTCTACCGACTCTGGGTAGGTGCCCTCCGGAAGCTCGACTGTCTGCTCGAGGGCAACCGTGCGCGCAAAACGCTCGGGCGACGACCCCGAAACGGGCGCTACTTGATAGGTCACGGTCAAACGATCGGGCACACTCACCTGCGCGTTCATCGGCCCGAGCCGGAGCTGGGCACCCTGGCGGTAGCCGTGCCGCGTTCTCATCGCCGATTCATCGGGGAGGACGACAGTCCTGAGGGACCAACGGGCACGGACGGGGAATCTAGCCGGGCGGCCGATCCCCCGCCCGTCCCTCCGTGCGGGACGCCCCGCGTGCCGGAGGGCACACGGGGCGCGGTTCACTCCACCAGGCGGAGCGTCAGTACCAACGCTGGCGCGGGCCTCGCCGCATGTCGGTATGCGTCCGACCGGCTCCTCGTCCACCCGCCCGGTCGACCCCCCGTGCTCCGCGCCGCGCCTGCATCGAGCGCCCGCTTCGCACACCCCGCATGAACCCGTCCCTGTACCCGCGAAGCTTGGTCTGCTGGTCGTCCGTCAGCACGGCGCGTGCTGCCATCGCACCATCCAGCTGTCCAAGCACGGCCTGCCGCTGGAGGTCGAGGCGCGCTTCCGTGGCAGCGCGGATGGCCGCGGGGTCTGGATCGCCCTCGGCCATGAGGGCTCGGAACTCCTCCCGCTGCGCCTGCATGGTCTCAAGCCGCGCCTCACGCGCCGCCGTAAGGTCCGCGTCGAGTGCCTCGAGCCGGGCGACCTGGTCCACCGTAAGACCCAACAACTCGCGCTGCCGGAGCAGCCCTTGGGGACCGGTGCCGCCGCGTCTCCCCTCCCAACCGCTGCGCCCGGCGCGCCGGCGGACCGGATCCACACCCTCTTGTAGTCCGGTTCCCGGCTCGTGAACCCGCATTCGCGCTCTCGGTGCCTGCTGTGGTGCGTCGTCCTGCGCGCTCGCTGCACCTGCGCCGGCCACAGCGGCCAGGGCGACAATGCTCAGGATGTATCGTCGAGTCCTCATCGTTCGCTCCTCGCGTATGCTGAACGGCGTCCTTCCAGCTCTCAGTCTGTCAGACGTCGACGGCACGCGGTTGTTAAACGCGGCACGGCCCGCCCGAGGACATCCCCGGACGGGCCATGGAGAACCCGAAACGACAGCTATGCCTCCTCGCCACCCGATCCGCGAGATCCGAGCTCCCGATCCATCATGAGGAGCGCCGGCCCATTGTCGCCGATGAGCTCCAACTGTGCAATGAGGTCTCCCACGGTCTTCTCTTCTTCGAGCTGCTCGGAGATGAACCACTGCAGCATCAACAGCGCGGTGTAGTGCTTCTCCTTCTGCGCGATCTCGTAGAGCTTCGTGATGGAGGCCGTGACCTTCCGCTCGTGCGCCAAGGCCTTCTTCATCACGTCGAGAGGCCCTTTGTAGGTCGCCGGCGGTTTCCCGACTTCCTGCAACTCGACCTTCTCACCGACCTCGAGGACGAAGTCGAACAGGCGCAACGCGTGCGTCAGTTCTTCCTGGTACTGGGACCGCATCCATGCGGCGAACCCCGGAAGGTTCTCGCTGTCGAGGTACGCGGACATCGAGAGGTAGACGTGCGCCGCTCCAAACTCCATGCTGATCTGATCGTTGATAGCTTTGACGATGTTCTTGGCAGGCATGTGCAGCTCCGTATGCGGATTCAGGTGTACATCGAGCGTGTAAGATATCCCGTCGGGCCCGGCGAGACAGGTCGCCTCGCCCACTGACCGGACGCGGTCCCGGGGTGCAGGTTTTGGGGCGTCCGCTCGTCCCGGGGCGTCCAGTACTATTAAGATGATCGGGAATGGCAGCACGCGCTGCCGCCACTCAATCACGGTGCACTGAGCTTTAGCCTCATGACCCCTGCGAACCGATCCAGCTCCCCCGACGCCCGCGGTGTCCTCGCACGAGAGGTCCGTGACTCGGTCGTCGTCCGCTTTGCCGGTGATTCCGGTGACGGCATGCAACTCACCGGCAGTCAGTTCACCCTCGAAGCCGCCCTCGCTGGCAGCGATATCGCGACGCTCCCGGATTATCCGGCCGAGATCCGGGCCCCTGCCGGCACGACGTACGGCGTCTCCGCGTTCCAGATCCACTTCGGTGGTGACATCTCGACGGCCGGCGACGAGCCTGACGTTCTCGTTGCGCTGAACCCTGCCGCGCTCAAGGTGAACTGCCGGGAAATCCGGATCGGCGGGTTGGTGGTCATCGATACCGGGACCTTCACGAAGCGGAACCTCGACAAGGCGGGATTCACCGGGAATCCGCTCGAGGACGACACCTTGGCTCCGTATCAGCTGCTGAAGCTGGACATCTCGACGCGAACTCTGGAGGCCGTTGAGCCGTTCGGATTGTCGCAGAAAGAGGCGCTTCGTTGTCGGAACATGTGGACGCTCGGTCTCATGCTCTGGATGTTCGGTCAGGATCGCCAAGCGACGGCGGACTGGATCGGGAAGAAGTTCGCGAAGGTGCCGACGACGGCCGAGGCGAACGTTGCGGCGCTGAATGCCGGCCATGCGTTCGGCGAGACCGTCGAGATGCCGTCGGATGTAGTCGGGTACACGGTCGCCAAGTCCGACGTGGCACCGGGCGTCTACCGGACGGTGACGGGCACGGAGGCAACCGCATGGGGACTCATCGCCGGCACCCGCGCGGCGGGCCTCGCCCGGATGGTCCTCGGCACGTACCCCATCACCCCTGCCACCCCCCTGCTCCACGTGCTCGCCACGCTCAAGGGGTACGGTGTCGTCACCTTCCAAGCGGAAGACGAGATTGCTGCCATCTGCGCCGCGATCGGCGCATCGTACGCCGGCGCCCTGGGGGTCACGGCAAGCTCGGGACCGGGGATTGCGCTCAAGGCGGAGGCGCTGGGGCTGGCAGTTGCGACAGAGCTTCCCCTCGTCGTGGTGAACAGCCAGCGCGCCGGGCCGTCAACGGGCATGCCGACCAAGGCCGAGCAGGCGGATCTGTTCCAAGCGGTCTACGGTCGCAATGGCGACTCTCCGCTCCCGGTGATTGCCGCCGCGACACCTGCCGACTGTTACGAGGTGGCGATCGAAGCGGTCCGGCTCGCCGTGACGTACATGACACCAGTCATGATGCTCATCGACGGGTACCTGGCGAATGCCGCGGAACCGTGGCTCCTCCCGAACGCGGACGACGTCGAGCCCTTCCCCGTGTCCTTCCACACGGACCCGGACGGATTTCGACCGTTCATGCGCGACCCCACGACCCTCGTGCGACCCTGGGCCGTGCCGGGCACGCCGGATCTCGCCCACCGGATCGGCGGCCTCGAGCGGGACGCGGAGACCGGGCACATCTCCTACGATCCCGAGAACCACCAGAGGATGACGGACCTCAGAATGCGCAAGGTGGCACGGATCGCGGACGACGTCCCGGAGCAGGAGATCCACCTCGGCGCTCCGACTGGCGACGTCTTGGTGGTTGGATGGGGCTCCACCTACGGCCCGATCTATCAGGCAGTACGGCAATTGCGAGCGGACGGCCACGCAGTCTCCCACGTCCACTTACGGTATGTGCACCCGTTCCCCCGCAACCTCGGAACCGTCCTTCACGGCTTCAAGCACATCCTGGTGCCGGAGATGAATGCCGGCCAACTCGTGGCCTTCCTTCGGAGCACCTACCTGGTCGATGCCGAAGGTGTCAACAAGGTGACCGGAAAGCCGTTCAAGGTTGCGGACATCCTGTCCGCCGTGCACGCCAAGCTGGAGAGTGACGCATGACTGACTCGTCGACGAAGCGTGCGCTCGCCCCGAAGGACTTCGCATCCGACCAGGATGTGCGGTGGTGTCCGGGGTGCGGCGACTACGCCATTCTCAAGGGTGTGCAGAAGGCGCTGGCGGAGATCGGGACCCCGCCCCATGAGACGGTCTTCATCTCGGGCATCGGGTGCGCGGCGCGCTTCCCGTACTACGTCTCGACGTACGGCTTTCACACCATCCACGGCCGCGCCCCTGCCTTCGCCACCGGCGTCAAGCTGGCCAACCCCGGGCTCGACGTCTGGGTCATCACCGGGGACGGAGACGGACTGAGCATCGGCGGGAATCACATGCTGCACGTGCTCCGGCGCAATGTGGATCTCCAGATCATCCTGTTCAACAATGAGATCTACGGTCTCACCAAGGGCCAGTACTCGCCGACGTCGAAACGCGGCACGCGATCGCCCTCGACCCCACAGGGATCGATCGAGGGTCCGGTGTTGCCGGCCGCGGTGGCCTTGGGTGCGGGCGCGCGCTTCATCGCTCGCACCGTCGACACACAACAGCCGCACCTGGTATCGGTGCTGAAGGAAGCGCACGCCAACCGCGGCGCGTCGTTCGTCGAAGTGTTCCAGAACTGCGTCGTGTTCAACGACGGCGCCCATGCCGGGTTCACCGACAAGAAGGTGGCCCCCGATGCGCAGCTCTATCTGGAGCACGGCAAGCCCCTGCTCTTCGGTCGCAACCGCGATCAGGGCCTCCGGCTGCGTCCGCACGCGCTGGAACTCGAGGTCGTGACCGTGGGGACGGATGGCGTGGCGGAAGACGATATCCTGGTGCATGATCAACGCAATCGCGGCTTGGCCATGCTCCTCGCACATATGGCGCCGCCGGAGTATCCGGTGGCGTTGGGCGTGTTGTACCGCGATCCGCAGCCGAGTTACGAGGACGGCGTGCAGGAACAAGCGGACGCGGCGGGTGCGGTGCCCGTCAGGGACGCAAATGTCGGGCAGTTGCTGGGCGGTGGCCGAACCTGGACAGTCGAGTAATTCACCACCTCATCTACTGGGAGAAACCGCATGACGACCGAACAGCGACTCTCTTCGCTCGAGCGCACCGTACGCCGCCAACGTTCCATGCTCTGGGGTCTCCCGGTCCTGCTGATCGGCACCGTCCTGGTCATGGGCGCCGGCGGGCAGGACCAGCAGGTCGTGCGTACCCAGCGGCTCGAGATCACCGGGATGAAGGACAGTCCGGCCATGGTGCTCACCAGTGACGCCGACGGCGGCATCCTCCAGATTCAGGATCACTCCGGGACATCCGTGTTGGACCTGTACGTGGACAGTGATGGTGGCGCGGTCGTCGTGCGGGCCGCGGACGGCCGGCGTGTCGGCATCCTGGCGTCGGACGACGAGTCGCGCGGTCTCCTGATCCTGAGCGCAAACGAAGAGCCGATCGTGACGGCCGGAGCGGATGCGGACGGCGGGCTCATCACCGTGCGCGGACCCGGCGAGTCGCTCGGTGCCCTGGTGGGCATGGCAGGGGACGGCGGTGGGCTCGTAAACGTCATGAACCCCTCCGGCGAGGCGCGGATCATCCTTGGCGGAAAGAGCGACGGCGGCGAGTTCTCCGTCCTCGATGCGGACGGGCAGACCGTGGTCGCTGCGTACAGCGACAAGGACGGTGGGCTCCTCAGCGTCCGGAACAACCAGGAGGGGACGGTCGTGTTGAACGCGGCGCTTGCCGACGGCGGCGGCTTCGTCCGCGTGCTGGATGGCCAGGGCAACGAGAAGTGGCGCTCGCCCTGACGGCGTGACCGTGGTGCCGGAGCGGCGTCGCTACAACGTAGCCACCAAGCGGCGCCGCTCCGCTCGCCGTTCGATCACGAGATACAGCGCCGGCGTAACCGTCAGCACGAAGAGCGTCGAGCTCGCCAACCCCCCAATCAACGCGTAGGCCAGTGCGTTCCAGATGTTCTCGTCGGCGTACTCGCTGAAGAGCACCAGCGGCAGCAGGCCCAGGATCGTCGTCGTGCTCGTCATCAGGATCGGGCGTACCCGTTCGAGCGTCCCCTGCACGATCGCATCGTGGAAGGCCTTCCCCAGATTCCGCCGCAGATGGTTGATGTGGTCGACCAGCAGGATCGCATTGTTGACGACGATGCCCCCCATCATGATCACACCGATATAGGCTTCGCGGGTGAAGCTCGCCTTCGCGAAGAAGAACATCAGAAAGACGCCGACCAGAGCCATCGGCACCGTCAGCAACACGCAGAACGGCTGGCGGATCGATTCGAAGAGCGCGGCGGTCACCATGAACACCAGAACGAGTGACACGATGAGGACCAGGGCCAGCTGTCCCTGCTCCTCGGACGACCAGTTCCACTGCTGTTCCCCCTCGATCTCGTACCCTTCCGGCAAGTCCGTCGCGGCGATCACGGCGTCGCGCGTCCGGTCGCCGAGTTTGGTGGGACCTCGAAACTCGTAACTCACGAAGCGCTGGTACTGCTGGTTCTCGCGTTCGATACGCGTGAGCACCTCGCGCTCCTCGATCGTCGCGACGGCGTCCAGGCGTACCCCCTGTCCGGATGGGGTCTGGAGTAGTAGCTCCTGGAGCTCCAGAACATCCACATCCTCGTTGCCCTCCACGTTTACGGCGAGCAGCACCTCTTCGCCGCCAATCCGAATCTCGCTTCCCCGGCCCTGGCTCCCGCCGACTGCCGCACGCACCTGCGCTACGACGTCCCGGGCAGTCAGTTCATGCAGGGCGAGGCGCCGGCGATCCATGCGCAGGACGAACTCGCTCGCCTTGTCTCGTGTGTACCACCCACCCGCCGAATTGACGTCGACATCCTGGATCCGCGAGAACCTCGTGAGGCGCTGCCCGAGATCCGCAGCGATCTCCCGCACCTTCTCGTAGTTGTACCCGAGGATCTTGATGGAGTAGTTCGGCGCCCCCCCTCCACCGCCGTAGAATGACGGCCCGAAGCCCCAGACGCGCACCTGCGCGCCGCCGAACAGATTCGAGTACGCAAACATCTGTTCCTTGATGGCAACGGGAATCCAGGTGTTCTCGATCGAGTCGGGGAACGTTGCCTGAATCGTCGCGAACTGCGGCTGCACCCGGGTGACGAACCGCTCGACTTCGGGCGTCTGCCGCAGCTTCGTTTCGAAGTACCGAGCCAACTCGTCGGTTCGGTCGAGCTCCTCTCCGCGGGGCAGCCGGATGACGATCTGGATGTAGGTCTCCTGGCCAAACCACGACCGCCACAACACGCCGCGGGTGACGTACTTGTCGAAGAGCCTGTACGAGCCGGTGAAGGCCACCAGCGCGAGGAGGACGGTCACCCATGGGAACCGCAACGTGACGCCGAGTGCGGCGGAGTAGATGCGGACATACCATGGGTCGCGGCCATCAGCGTGGCTTCCGTGCCCGGCACCGCCATCCGACCCGAAAAGCTTGGCGGCGAGCGCTGGGATGAACGTGAACGCCACGAAGAGACTGGCGATCAGGCTCAGGCCCACGACGATTGCGAGGGGCACGTAGTACACCCGGAGCTCACCCTGCAGGTACACGAACGGGATGAAGACGATAATGGTGGTGAGGGTTGCCGCGAGGATCGGCAGCACCACCTGTCGGGCTCCGGTCTCTGCGGCGTCCGCGGGCGTTTGCTTGGTCCCGCGCCCTTCGTGGACCTTCCGGTAGATGTTCTCGAGCACCACGATCGCGTTGTCCACGATCAGGCCGAACCCCATTGCGAGCCCCATGAGGGTCAGCACGTTGAGCGTGAAGCCGCCGAAGTAGATGAGGTTGAGCGCGATCAGGATCGAAAAGGCAATCGTGGCGAACACGATCCCCGCCGACCGGAACGAGAACCCGAGAAACACGAGCAGCACCAGGAAGATGACCGCCGCGGCCACCAGGGCACGGAATCGGAGATCTGTGAGCTGTGCCTTGATCGCTTCGCTTTCGTCTTCGTCGAGGATCAGGCGGGTACTGCTCGGGTGGACGTCCTCGAGTGCTCCGAGCCTCTCCTTCACCTGATCGGCAAGATTGACCGTGTTGACCCCGACATCCTTGAAAACCGTGAATGTCACCGCCGGCTGTCCATCGATGCGGTAGTAGCTGCGGGGGTCCTCATAGGTGTCGTGGATGGTCGCCACATCGTCGACCCGGACGACCCGCCCCTGGTCGATGAGAAGCGGAGCACGTCTGAGATCGTCCGTGGACTCGGTACGGTGCCGCAGTGCGAGCGTTCGCATGAGGCCCCGATCTTCGACTATCCCGGCCTCGGCGACGTACTCCAGTTCCCGGATCTTCGTCCACACACGGTTCGGGCTCAGCCCGAGGGCCTGCACGCGTCGCTCGTCGAGAGCAATCTCGATCTGTCGGTCGCGGCCGCCGCTCACCTGGACCGCCGCTACCCCATCCACCAGGAGCAGCTCCGGGACGACATTGTCATCGACGTGCGCGCGCAGGGCTTCGAGGGTGTACGGACCGGTCAGCGTGTACTGCAGAAAGGACCGTTCCTGCTCCCGGAATTCATCCGGCGTGTACGGCTGGATCGTTGGGATCGCGACTTCCGGAGGGAGCGCCTCGTCGAGCGCGGCAAGTCGCTCGGACAGATCCAAGCGGGCGAAATCCATGTCGGTGCCGCGTTGGAACTCGACAGTGATGTTGGCCGTCGCGTACCCGTACCGCTCCTGGGACAGGGACACGATACGCTCGACGCCACGGACCTGCTGCACGGCGGACTCCATCGGCGCCGTGACGAACGCCTCCATCGCTTCCGGCGAGGCGCCGCCCCACCACGCCTGCACGTAGAGCTGCGGCAGTTCCGTGTCGGGCAACAACTCGATCGGGATGTTCCGCCATGCCGCGACGCCCAACAGCGCCACGGCGGCGTAGGCCATCGACACCGCCACGGGGCGGCGAATGGACAGCCGAATCAATCGACACCTCCGGTCGGGTCGCGTTGGAGCGCATACCGACGCACATGCTCCACGCCGAGCTCATCGCTCCACGTACCCAACACGTAATCGACCCCGATCTCTCTGACGCCGAGATCGGTCGGTGTGGTGACCACGCCGACCCATCGCCCATCGGCGCCGTAGACGTGCCACGTTGCCACGGCGTCGACGGGCGAGAGCGGATCCCGCACCCACAGGAAACCGAGGGCATCAATCCGGAGCTCGTCGAATGCCGGCATCGTCGGCGGGATCGGCATCTCCAGATACAACTGCTCGATCTGCCGACGGAAGTTGTCCGTCGCCGCGTCTTCCAGGCGCTTCGCCTTGCCCGCGTCGATATCGGTCGGTGTCACCGGCCGGGGGACATGCGCACGACGCACAATCCGCTCGAGCTGCCCGTCGGTGCCGTAAAGCTCGACCTCGTAGCGATCGTTGGGCCCGATAGCAATGCGGTCGGCGCCAGCGGTGGCCAAGGTCATGCGCCCGAACACGAGACTGCTGGCACTGGTCTGCCGCTCGTTGCCGTAGACGAAGAACTCAATCCCCGGGAACCGGCCGAGACTGTCGACGGCGGTGCCCTCCGCGCGAACCAGCATGTACGGCAGGGTGTCACGCACGACTGCACTGATGTTGCTGGGCCTGAAGACGAAGCTCTTCGTGACCACCCAACTGCCGTCCGCGAGTCCGTCTACGATCATTGGGGGATCTCCACCCGGGAGCGCGACCGGATACGAGCGCTCGAAGGTGCCGTCGAGACCGAGAATGGACACACGATCGAGGGACCAGTCGGAAACGTGCAGGGCACCGGCAACCAGTCGGAACGGACCAAGACCTTTGAACTCACCGGGTCCCTCCCCTTCTCGGCCGAACGAGCGCAGGAACCGGCCCTCGGCGTCGAAGACTCGGATCTGCTGCGACCCCCCGTCCCCTACTGCGATGGCGCCGTCGCCGAGTTGGGTCACGTCGCTCACGCGGAAGAGCTGATACGGCTCCGCTCCGTCCAGTGTGCCGATCTCCAGATTCGGCTCCACACTGAGCGCCGCGTAGGTCGGTGGGTTGATCGGCGGCGTGTTGTCCACGATCGCGATCCCCGAACTGTCGCGGGTCGCCGAGATCGCTGACGACGCCCCTCCCTCGCCGCATCCTTGGATGGCCGCCGCCAGCGCGACGCCGGCAGCGATGCTCAGGGTCCGGTACCACCGTCGTCGCGTCACGTTTCGCTCCGCTCCGGCGCGGACGCAATCTGCCGCAGCCCGACCATGGTTCGTAGCCGTTGACGCACTTCCTCCAGCAGGTCGTAGGCGACCGGGACCACGACGAGCGTGAGTGCCGTGGCGCTGATGAGCCCACCGATGACGGCGATCGCCAGCGGTGCGCGCAGGTCGGCACCCCGGCCCAGCCCGAACGCCATCGGCGTGAGGCCCAGGACGGTGGTGACGGTCGTCATCAGGATCGGCCGCAACCGCACCCGACCCGCTTCGAGAATGGCCTGCCGGAGCGGGTGCCCCTGTGCGCGCATCTGGTTGATGAAGTCCACCTTGACGATGGCGTCGTTCACGACGATCCCGACCAGGATCACCATGCCGATCAGGCTCATGGTGTTGAGGCCTTCCCCCGTCAGGAACAGCGCGAGGGCGGCGCCGACCGTTGCCAGCGGCACCGACAACAGAATGGTGAGGGGGTGCACGAACGACTCGAACTGTGCGGCCAGGATCATGTACACCAACACCAGGGCGAGTCCGAATGCGAACATCAGATCACGAAAGCTCCGATTGCGCTCCTCGTTGGCACCACCGATCTCGATGCGCAGCCCCCGGGGGGCAGGCGTACTCGCAAGCGCCCCTTCGATGTCGCGCACCGCGGCGTCCAAGCCTCCACGGGCGACGTCGGCGAACACGGTCACGACCCGAGCCTGTTCCAAGCGACGGATTTCAGCCGGCCCCAGCTCCTCGTGGGTGTTCACCAGCTCACGGAGCGGGATGCCGTCCACCCGCAACAACCGGAGCGTTTCAACCGAGCGCCGCTCCCGCTCCGGCAGCCGTACCACCACCGGGACCTTCTCATCGAAGTCCACGAACTCGGTCGCGATCATCCCGCGCATGTACTGCTCGACCGTCTGCGCAATCTGGCGCGGCTCGATTCCGTACGCCGCCGCGCGCTCCCGATCGATCTCCACGCGGATCTCGGGTTGGCCCTCGGCCGTACCAAGCCGCACGTTCGTCAGCGCCGGCAGGCCGGCCAGCCGACGTTCCACCGTCACCGCATGCGCGTAAATCTCCTCGATGTTCTCGCCGCGCACACGCACGGCAAGATCGGCGTCGCTGCCACCGAGGAGCTTGCCGAGGGCGGTCGCGGTGCCCGTCTCGATGGCAATGGTCTCCGGCGGGAGTTCGCGCAGGCTTCCGGCGGCACGGTCGATCACACGCCGCGAGCGGGCACCTTCGTGCAGCCGCACTTCCAGCACCGCCGTATGGAGACCGCTCTCCTGATCCTCGACTCCCGCGATCGCTTCCTGCCGGCCGACCCTCGTGAACACGGCATCGACATCGTCGTCGCCCAGGAACACCGACTCGATGCGGCCGGCGACGCGCTCGGTCTCTTCGATGGGCGTGCCGCGAGGCAGCGTGATACGCACCGTGAAGGCACCTTGGTCGACGTCGGGTAGCACGTCCCGGTCCAACAGGGCGGCAAGTGCCACGCCGGCCACGAGGAGTGTGGCGGCATACCCGACGACCCTCCCTCGCCGCTCGAGTGCCCGCTCGAGGACGGTGTGGTACCATGCGGCAAACCGGTCGAAGCCACGATCAAAGGCTGAGAGGAACGGCGCAGACACGCGCCCGATCACCGCGCCCACCGATCGGAGCGCTGAACGGATCACATCCCCGATCAACGTGCCCCGCGTCGCGGCCGCACCACCCACCCAGCGGGCCGCGGCGACCGGGAGGAGGGTGAGCGCAACGACGAGGCTCGCAAAAAGCGCAAAGGCGACGGCGAACGAGAGATCGCCAAAGAGTTCGCCCGCCACCCCTTCGACGTAGATGATGGGGCCGAAGACGGAGATCGTCGTGAGGGTCGAGGCGGTGATCGCGCCCTGCACTTCCTCCGCCCCACGTCGGGCCGACGTCGTGGCGTCCGCCCCCCCCTCCCGATGCCGGAAGATGTTCTCCAGCACCACGATCGAATTGTCCACCAACATGCCGACGCCGAGGGCGAGGCCGCCCAGGCTCATGATGTTGAGGGAGACGCCGGCGAGGTCGAGCAACGTGAAGGTTGCCACCACCGAGATGGGAATCGCGAGCGCGACGATGACCGGGTACCGCGGATCGCGCAAGAACAGGAAGAGCACCAGAAACGCCAGCAATCCACCGAAGACCAGCGCCTGCACCACGTTCGAAATTGCTTCGGAGATGAAGCCGGCCTGGCTCGTCGCAACGTCGATGTGCAGATCGGGATACTGCCGGCGGAGCTGATCGAGCACCTCATCGACCACCTCGGAGACGCGGACCGTGTTGGCACCGGACTCCTTGAACAGCAGCAATCCGACCGACTCGCCACCGTTGTAGCGGGCCATCGACTCGCGGTCCTTGAACCCGTCGGTGACCGACGCCACGTCGCCAATCGTCACGACGCCGGTTGCCGACGTATCGCGTCCCGCACCCGATCGGGTCAGCGGCACGGCCGCGATCTGCGCGACCTCTTCAAACTCGCCGAGCGTCCGCAGGCCGTACCGGTAACGGCCCCGCAGGATCGTTCCGCCCGGCGCCGACTGATTCGCCGATTCCAGAGCCGAAATCAGGTCCTGCACGGTGAGTCCGTAGGTCTCCAGGAGCCGCGGATCGATCTCGACGTGGATCTCCCGTTCCAGCCCGCCGGCCAGAGCGGCCTCGGCTACCCCATCCACCTGCTCGAGGCGGCGTTTGAACACCGTCTCGACGATCTCCTTCAGGGAACCGAGGTCCGTCTGCCCCGACACGGAGACAGCCATGATGGGCTCGGAGTTGGGATCGGTGCGCAGCACGATCGGCCGGTCGGCCATCTCGGGCAGCTGCTCTCGCACGTTGTCGAGCTGTTCCCGCACGTTGAGTGCGGCGAAGTCCATGTCCGTCCCCCAGGAGAACCTGAGGGTCACGAGCGAGATGCCCTCACGCGAGACGCTCTCGACACGCTCGACCCCGGGGACCCGACTCACCGCACGTTCGATCTCTTCGGTGACAAACCGTTCGACTTCAGCCGGTCCGACGTCGGAGTAGTTGGTGTAGACGACGAGCCTGGGGTATGCGACGTCCGGCAGGAGGTCGATCGGGATTCTCAGGAACGAGATGACGCCGAGCAGTCCGATGGCCAGGAACAGCATCGCCACGGCGACGGGCCTGGCGACGGACCGGGATGGGATCGACATGGCGATCAGCTCTCCGGCTTGGACGGTGCGGAACCGCGCCGCGAACCGATCATCGCACGCCTCCGCCCACCGATTCCTCGAGCGTTACGAGCGCCCGGGCGAACTCGAGCTCGGCGTTGATGAGTTGACGGGCGTCTTCGGACGTCGACGTCACGATCTGTTGGAAGTTCGTGAAGTCGATGGTTCCGAGCTGATACTGCTCCTGCGCCATCGCGAGGCGCCGCCGCCCAATGTCCACCGCCTGCTGCGCGAGCAGCACCTGGCGGTAGGCGGTCACGAGATCGATGTGCGCACTCCGAATCGAACGCTCGATGCGCAACTCCGTCTCTCGCAGGTTCTCGTCGGCGATGCGCGCCTGCGCCGTCGCCTGCGCGACCTGATTGTGGGTCGAAAAGCGGTTGAAGATGGGGATCTGCACACTGAGGCCGAAGCCGAGGCCCCGATTCGTCGTCGGGTTGAACTCGAGGAACGAGTCGAAACCGCGGCTCGTCTCACTGCGCGAGAGATTCGCGCTCGCCGAGATCGTTGGCCAATAACGGCCCTTGGCAGCGCCCGCAGTGAATCCGGCCTGCGCTGCATTGGCCCGCGCCTGTGCAAGCACCGGACTCATCTCGAATCCGAAACGCACGAGCGAATCGGCACTCAGGACCGCCGGATCGAACGGCACCGGAAGCGTTCCCGCTAACTCGAACGCCATGGGTTCTTCGATCCCGATCTGCTCCAGCAGCAGGAGGTCGGCCGTCTGGGCGTTGCCCTCAGCCCGGGCGAGGGATTGCTCCTGCCGCGCGAGCTGACTTTGCGCACCGAGCACGTCCACTTCGCTCCGGGCAGCCACCCCGAACAAGCGCTGCGTCGCATCCAGCTGCTGGCGGGATACCGCCAACAGTTGTTCCTCGACGTCGATCAGCCGCCGCGCCTGCAGGGCGCTGAAGAAACGCCGTGTCACCTCAGCCTCGACGGCCACGCCCTGCTGTGCGACGTTCGCGTCCGCCGCGTCGGCGGAGGCCCGAGCCGCCTTGTAGTTGTTCAGATTCTGCAGTCCGTCGAACAGAATGACCGAACTCGAAACGCTCTGGCCCGCGGAGCTGCTCTCGAACGTCACGGACGAATCGCCAAGAATCGGCAGACCGAAGTCATCTTCGCCGATCTGCGTAGCGGTTTGGCTGCCGTTCCAGTTGACGTTCGCGTTCAGGCTCG
>JBDHJO010000051.1:0-15519 GCA_039586875.1 Gemmatimonadota bacterium
GTCGCGCTCATCATCACGATCGTCACGAGCGTCATCATCGTCATGGTAGAGAGCGTCGAGTCGTTCCGCGCACAGTATGGGACGCTCTTGCGCGGTCTCGAGTGGGGTTTCACCGCGCTCTTCACACTGGAGTATGGCGTGCGACTGTGGTGCTCACCACGCCCCAGCCGGTACGCCAGGAGCTTCTTCGGCATCGTTGACCTCGTGGCGATCTTGCCGACCTACCTGAGCCTGGCACTTCCCGGTGGTCAGGCACTG
This sequence comes from Gemmatimonadota bacterium, assembly GCA_039586875.1. Taxonomy (GTDB): domain Bacteria; phylum Gemmatimonadota; class Gemmatimonadetes; order Gemmatimonadales; family GWC2-71-9; genus JAOTVV01. The sequence continues at coordinate 259 of JBDHJO010000051.1, forward strand.
ATCTCCGTCCGTGCTCTGCGACTGCTGCGTGTCTTCCGGGTCTTGAAGCTCGCGCATCACGTGCAGGAGTCGCGCATCCTGATGCGCGCACTGATCCAGAGCCGTGACAAGATCACGGTCTTCATCGCCGCCGTCCTCGCCCTCGTCGTGATCTTCGGATCCCTGATGTACCTCATCGAAGGTGCGGAGCACGGGTTCACGAGCATTCCGCTCAGTGTGTACTGGGCGATCGTGACACTCACGACCGTCGGCTACGGGGACATCGCGCCCCAAACGAACGTCGGCCAGGCGTTGGCCGCTGTCATCATGATCATGGGCTACGCGATCATCGCGGTGCCGACCGGTATCGTCACGGTGGAGCTCGGGAACGTGACGCGGCGGCAGTCCTCGGGGAAGGTGTGCCCGAACTGCAGCGCCATCGGCCACGAGGGGGACGCCGAGTACTGCCGATTGTGCGGCGTGCACCTCGCCGGGACAGCTGTCGAGTGAAGGCGAGTACGGATCTCCCCGGATCAACGCGTCGGGCTCGGGAAGTTACTGCAGGATGGCTGCCAGCATACCGGGGGATTGCCCGCGCTAGGGCTCGATGGAGGCCAACGCCAACCGGGCAAGGTCCTGCCGGGCCTCCATCACGTACCCTTGTAGGCTCTCATCTGGGTTCGCCCATGCATCCAGCACCAATTGGTAGGCCTCACCCGCGTCTTCGAGTTCACCAATCTTCTCTGCAATGCGAGCGAGTTCCAATAGCGAACGGACGCGAGTAATCGTCGGCCACCCAACGCCAACGCCGGCGAATCGCCACTGGTCATACGCGGCCGAATCGCGTCCCTGTGCAACCAGCAACTCCGTGAGCGTCAGCGGGTCGAAGAAGTGCTCCTCGCCTTCAGCACGGGCGACCCCGAACCGTACCAGCGCCTCCGACGTGTCACGTCGGGCAAGGGCGCGATACGCACGCCAACTGCTCGTGTCCGATGGCTCCCGCTCCAAGTACTCGTCGATTGAAGCAGTATCGCCTCGCTGCGCCCACCATCGTCTCGCGTAGCTGAGCCCCGGGTGGAACTCGCCACTGGTGAGCCACTCCCTGAAGACCGAGTCCGCGACAGTCTCAGGTACCGCTCCCGAGACAGCCAGCTCCGGAAACACGCTTGGAAACCAGCCGCTGGGCTGCGTGCCACTCACCCTATACGCCTCTTCCAAGTGCCCGCGATAGATCAAGTGAGCAGACAGGAACTGCCTCACATTCTCACCCGATGCCAGCCAATAGCGGGCATCGGCACGCCGCCGAAAGAGACTCCGCCCGATCCTGACCGTCGCTTCGTGCGGATCGGTCAGCCACAGCAGCGAGTACCCGGTGCCAAGCAACAGTTCACTGGGCATTGAGTCCAAGATTTGATCGGCGACCACCGTGTCGAAGTCGGGGGCAAGGAGATGTGCGAGCACCCGCGGTTGAGCGCGTGCTGCGTCCGGCGGGTCAAGCGTCAGGTATGTGGCCGCAAGCCGTTGCACGGCGTCGAAGGCGCCGCTTCGGAGCCCGATCTCGATCAGGGCGTGATACACCGGACCGTAGCCCGAATCCTGTGCGAGAGCCGTATTGTACGCATCCGAAATGGTCCCACGGTCCGGCGAGATATCGATCCAGGATCTCAGCAGCCGCCGAACGATGCCGAGGGAAAACCACGCCTCGGCATCGTCGGGAAAGAGCGTTGCGCTCCGCAGGGCAAGTCCCTCGCAGCGATTCGCCCTCGACGCTTGCGTGGAATCCGTCGCCTCGCGATCCAGACCTATCTCCGCGAGGCACGCGCCCATCTCGACGACCAGACTGTCGTGCAACGGGAGACCTCGATTGGACCGCCCTGCCCGCTGGAAATACAGATAGAGCGAATCGAGCCCGGCGGTCGATAACTGGCGCCAGCCCGCATCCCTGTCAAAGAGCGCGTGCGTCAGCCCAACTCGGTAGTACGCCAATGCGAATTGGCTGTCCTGCGCGATAGCCGCACCGTAGGCAGTCAGCGCGGAGTCGTAGGCCGTTCTTCGGAACGCCTGCTCACCCCGAAGAAACGCCTTGAGTGCGGTGACGCGCGTTGAGCCCAAACCCGTATACCGGGATGCACCCAACCGCTGCGCCGAACCCACGACGCGCGCGACAGCCGCAGTGAGGGTGTCTGCGAACTCCCCCATGTGCGTTAGGCCACCGCGGACCCGGACATCGCCGAGCGACGCTTCCGTCCGAACATCGACGACCGTGAGGGTTCCATCGACCGAGTCGGTCCCCATCGGATCGAACGTGCCGACGACGACCAAACCCGCACCCATGTCGCGCCCCAGGGTGGGTGCCGTACCAAAGTCGACGTCGCCGGTGCTCCACGTCCCCAACGCCGTCGGTGCGAGCGTCCGCAGCGGCCCGAAGCCGTCCAGCGCTCTGGACAACCGGGCCTCCACGCCACGGCTCCAGCTCACGAGGCTGGTATCCGACACGGCGAACGGTGCGACCGCGATGAGGTTCGCGTCGAGCGGCTCGGGAACCCGTTCCGGCCAGAACAGGTACCCGCTCCACGCAACCACTGCAGCTGCGAGTACGGCGCCTCCCAGAGCGAATCCCCGCCCTCGGCTCTGCCATCTCCGGGGACGCGGGACCAGTCGCCGACCCGAGGTGAACGAACCCTCGACCGGTGCCCTCAGTGCGTCCGCGAATTGCATCGCCGTCGAGAAGCGGTCCGCCGGGACCTTCGCGAGGGCCTTGTCGATGATCGCTTCGAGCCACTCTGGTACCGTTCCGCGCACGATGCGGACGGACGGAACCTGTTCCATCGAGTGCCGCGCCAAGACAGCCATGGCCGACGGGCCCGTGAACGGTGGCTCCCCGGCAAGCATCTCATAGAGCACGCAGCCCAGTGCATACAGATCCGTTCTCCCGTCGACCGGGTCGATCCCACTGGCCTGCTCCGGTGCCATGTATGAGGGGGTGCCGACGGCCATACCGGTTTCGGTCAGCTTGCTTCCACCAACCTCCGAGATCGCACGCGCGATGCCGAAGTCGGCGATCACCGCATGATTTCCTGACAGTAGAATGTTCTCGGGCTTGATGTCGCGGTGCACGATACCGAGGCTGTGCGCTTCCGACAGCCCGTCTGCAATCTCCGCTGCCAGACGGACCGCGTCCTCGAGAGGTAAATGCCTCTCCCGGTCGAGGCGATCCCGCAGCGACTCGCCCTCGACCAGCGGCATCACGTAGTAGAGGTATCCGCCGGCTTCTCCCGAATCGAGAAGTGCCAGGATGTGCGGGTGGTTGAGACGGGCGGCGATCTGAATCTCGCGCAGGAAACGCTCCGACCCGAGGGTAGCACCCAACTCGGGACGGAGTACCTTGACCGCAACAGGACGGTCGTGCCGTAAGTCTCGAGCGAGATAGACCGTGGCCATGCCACCGCTCCCCAGCTCCCGCTCGAGAGCATAACGGTGCGTCAGGGCGGCCTGGAGCTCAGCAAGAACGTCGGGCGTGGGAGGACTCCGCGGGAGGTTGCTCGGAACTTATCGGACCCCCAGTTTCCTGGCCAGGTCGGCACGCGCCCGCGGGAGACGTTCCGCTCCAGAGATTGGCAATCCCGCCACCCAGCATTCGAGATTCTGAGATGCCCACCCCAACCGAGGCACAGCGCGCAGCCATCGAGGCACCGCTCGGGCCCGTGCTCGTTGTAGCCGGCCCGGGTGCCGGCAAGACGTTCTGTCTGATCGAGCGAGTCGGCTACCTCATCGACGCACTGGACATCGAGCCGGCGCGGATCTGTGCCGTCACGTTCACCAATAAAGCCGCAGATGAAATCGCCGCTCGGCTCGCGCACACATTGGGGCGTCGCGCTGAGGCGGTGCGACGCGGAACGCTGCACGCGTTGTGTACCGATCTCCTGCGAGAGCACGGCCATGCAATCGGCATCGAACGTGGATTCGGTATCGCCGATGAGGTCTATCAACGGATCGTACTCCGTCGCATCGGGATCTGGCAGAAACGCACGAACAGCGTTCTGAATCTCTTTGCCCGGCGGCGGTTGGAAGGTCTCCAGCTGAGTCGCAGCGACGAGCGTGCGTTCCGGCAGTATGTCGAGCACCTCCGTGCACGCAACATGCTCGACTTCGACGATCTGATCGCACAAACCGCGGAGCTCCTTGCCACCCAGGAGGTCGTTCGTGACGAGATCGCCGGCCAGTGGGATTACCTGCTCGTCGACGAGTTTCAGGACCTCAATCCGGCACAATACAGGATCATCCGTGCGTTGGGCGACCGGCATCGCAACGTCTTCGCGGTAGGGGATGACGAGCAGTCGATCTTCTCGTGGACCGGGGCGGACCCGACGATTCTCCGTGACGTCGGGATTGACTTCGGAATCGCACCGATCGTGCTCGAGCGCAACCGCCGGTGCTCCCAGCAGATCTTCGCCACCGCCCGCCGGCTGATTGCCGCGAACGAACCGCTCTTTGCCCAGAAGGACCTCGTGGCAGACCGCGCCTCCACTCACGACGTGCGGGCGCTCGCGTTCCCCGACGAAGCGGGCGAGACGCAGTGGATCATTGACGACATCACGTCCGATCGTGCCGCCGGTGGACGAGCCTGGGGCGAGTACGCCATCCTCTACCGCACCCACCGGGTGGGGAACGACCTGGAGACCCGGCTGGTCCGAGCTGGTATCCCGTGTCGGCTGGCCAGAGGACGTTCGCTCAAGGACGACCCGGTCATCGACTATGCCGTCGCTGCGTTGCAACTCATGCGGCGCCCCGACGATCCCGTGTTGACCGAGAAGCTCGGCCGCATTCTCCTGCCGGACACGCTGATTGACGACATCCTTCGCGCCATGAAGGACACGTCCCGGGATTTCCTCGCAGCCGTTCAGCAGATGGCTCGGCGACGCCCCGCTTCGGACCCGGATCGGGCCAAGCTCTGGCGCTTCGTGTATGAGGTGCAGAACCTCGCCGGTCTTCCGCGTTTGCACGACGATCTCATGGGCATCGTCACGGAGCTTCTCGCGAAACGTGTCGGCCCCTACGGCAACGTGCTCGAGGAGCACCACGACGAGCTTGCCGATCCCGTCGACATACCGGAGATCGTACGCCTCGCGGACGACATCGAGAGCGCATTGGCGGGTCGGCGAATTGTGGCGGTTCCCGTCGCCGGGGGCGTCGGGATCGCCACGCGAGCGCTCCTCCTCGCCGGAGGAGTGACCACGGCCCACTACGGCGATGCCGCTGCGGACCCCGAGACACTCGTCGTCGACGCACCGCCGCTGATGGTGTTCAAAGCACTGCAGTTGGTGCACGCCCGCGAAATCGGCGATCCACTCACGGACTACGTGAGCTTCGATCTCGAGACCACGGACAGCGATGTCGACGCGTGCGAGATCGTCGAGATCGGTGCCGTTCGCGTGCGCGAGGGCAAGCCGATTGCGGAGTTCCACACCCTCGTACGACCGGATCGGCCCGTCAGCGAGGCCGCTCGGGAGGTGCACGGATACGGCGCGGACGACCTCGCCGATGCACCCGTCTTCCGGGACGTCTGGCCTTCGTTCCGAGATTTCGTGGGCGACGACGTCCTTGTCGCACATAACGGCGTGCGGTTCGACGTTCCCGTGCTCGAGCGTATGTCCCACGGTCTCCCGCGCGCAGACGGTCTTGCCTTCTACGACTCCTACCTTCTGGCCCGGGAGCTTCTGCGATCCAGCCATCGTTTATCTGACTTGGCGGATCGCTTCGGTGTGCCGATCGACCGGGCGCACCATGCGCTCGACGATGCGCGGGCCCTCGCCGGTGTCTTCGGTGCACTCACGGACTTGCGCATTTCGCGTGCGAGGAAGACGTCACTCACCAACCTCCTGGATTGGCTCGCCATCGGCCTCGCCCTCGACTCTGCCCCGTCACTCCCTCCACTTGCCGCCGAGCGGGAACTCCTGCAGAAGACATCGCGGATCTTCGCGCTCGGCCGCTATTCGGACGCGCTCGAGCGTTATACGAACGAGCGTGCGGCCCTGCACGACGACACCCTGCCAACAGTTGACGATCTCATCGTTGCCCTGGGCGGTCGGGCACTTATGGAGCGGTTGCGCTCCGAGCGTACGGCCGAACAACGATACCCGGAAGCCGTCGCGCGACTCCGGGAGATCGCCGAATCGCTCCGCGCAGGTCAACTCGACGAAACCATCGACGCGTTTCTCGAACGTCTGACGCTCACGACCTCGGAGGGGGCCGATGTCGATCAACACCGCGTCAACCTCCTCACACTGCATTCCACCAAGGGACTCGAGTTCCCGTGTGTCTACGTCGTCGGCGTCGAGGACTATCAGATCCCCGGCTACTATCCGACCGTCGACAATCGTACCCGGGAGATCGAGGAGGCGCGTCGGCTGTTGTACGTCGGCATGACCCGGGCGGAGGATCGACTGATCCTGACGCGCGTGGACGAACGTGGGGGGTCGAACAGCGGGGGGAGCCGCTTCCTCGACGAGATGGGACTCACCCCCGAACGCCCGGAGCGCAGGCGTCCGTGATTCCGGTGACGATGCAGAGCACGCTTCCGCACGTCACTTCGAAGGTCCGGATGATCCGTTGAGAACCGGCGCGATGGAGGGTGACCCGATCGTCCGAGGCCGTCATCCCGTTCGCTTGGAGCGCGCGGACGTCACCGCACCTCCCGCCCAGGCCGATAACGCCGCACCAGCCGATCTTCGATGTCCTGCTCCGTGAAGGCCACTCGCTTCATCTTCCGCTCGGTGAACATGGCGAGTTGGTCGGTTGAGTGCGGTGAGCCCTCGCGACTACTCTGCCCGTATCCGAGAATCGAATACGCGCGCGGCACGTCCCCGAACTCGACGGCCAACACCCAACCGTCGCCGCTGGCCGCTACCTTCCTGCCATCCGGTGCATCGTCGAAGTAGATCGTTCGGAAGCACCCCAGCATTCCGGGGCATCCGCCGATGGGCAGGTCCAGATCTCCGAGTCTTGCCCGGTGCACTTCGCCCCAGCTCACCGCTGCCGACCCGTAGGCGTCGCGAGTCGTGGCCACTGCCCAATCAAACGCCCGCACCGCCCCGTCGAGATCGGCAATACCCCGCGGCGTCGCGGTTGGCGCGTCGGCGCGCCACGGCTCGCGGAACGCCACACGCAGCCCCTCTCGCCAATCGCGCGTTCGCCCGGTACCGACACCTTCCAGATACCCCTCGAACCATCGGTAGAAGAGCACGCTGCCCCTGCTGTCGCGCGCCGCCGTGTTGTCCCACGCCTCGATCACGGCGATCGCATCCAGCACCTCGCTCGACGGGTTGGATTCCCTGACCGCAGTGACGAGCTCGTCCTTGAGTCGATCCGCAAGCAACATGCGTGGGGAGTGTTTCGCGGCGACGACGTCCTCCAGCGTCGCCGCCTTCGGCAGTCCGAGCAGCAACTCCAGACCCAACTGACTGCGGAGGCGGAGGTCGGGACGCGGGAAGTTCGGACCGTACGCAGTGGTGTCGAACGGCTCTTCGAGGTTCGTGAAATGGAACGGGTCGTTCTCGTTGTGGATGTAACCGCTCGCAGGGTTGCGCAGCTGCGGGAGCGAGTCGAACGGCACCAGCTCCTGCCAGATCTCGTTCGATCGGTTCACGAGAACGGCGGCCGTATCGCCGGCGGGTGGGTGGGGGCGGTCGGGGAGCGAGGCGTTCCACAGATAGAAAACGTTGCCGTCGGCGTCCGCATAGGTGAAATGCGACGACTCGTGCGCGCGAATCCGCATAGCCTCGATCCACGCATCGAGATCCCGCGCTCGCATCATCGCCAGATACTGATCGACCATGCGGAAGGCGCCGTCGTGCCCCGCCTTCATGATGAATACCAAACCGTCCCGCCGAGCGATCACCGGACCGTGCGGCGTGGACCAGTACTCCCGGGTGACCTCACGCAATTCGGTGCCGGCGCGATACTCCGCCGTGACGACATCGCGTTCGAGCGCCACCGACTCACCATCGAGGAGATAGTGGTGCTCCCGAGTCGTGTCTGCCACGAACGCGTAGATCTCGTCGAGGTCAGGCCCGTTGTTGGTTGTCGACCACCCAAGGCGCTCGTTGAACCCGCCGATGTAGAAGAGCGGTTGCCCGACCCGCACGTCCCCGTACCAGTTGAGCTCTCCCGGGATCACGAGATGCACTTCGTAGTAACCCGCATCCCACGAAAGGTGTGGGTTGCGGAGCAGCATGGCAGCACCAGACGCGGTGCGGCTCGGGGCGAGCGCCCAGGCGTTCGATCCCTCTTCGCGCGCCGGCACCACCGCTGGACCGGCGTCGGTCGACCGTTGCAGGAACGACCGGGCATCGCTCGAGTCTACCCTGAGGACGAAACGTGCATGCACGTCGATACCGTCGAATCGCACCGACCCCCAATGAACGAACTCCTCGGGGTATCGCTCCATGTACCGATTCACACCGGCGGCGAAGCCCTCCATGAGTGCGCGCGCGTCTCGGCTCAACAACGGGTAGGTATGACGAGCGAGCGAGAGTCGGCGCCGAGCGTCGAAGTCAGAGTCGATCGAGTCAACACCGAAGTACCGACCCAGCTGCCCGGTACTTCGCACCAATCCGTGGACCACCCGATTCCCGTGATCCTCGAGCTGGGCATACCCGAGACCAAACCCGAGTGCCGCCATGTTCTCGGCGACGATGTGCGGTACCCCGTACTCGGTGCGCAGAATCGCCACCTGCCCCGAGAGATCGTGGTGCGCCGGCATGAGCATCACACCGGGGGATGTGTCACCCGACCGCACACATCCACCGACCACAAGGCCCATCAGCGCGAGCACGACGCTCCGGTGTACACCGCCCATATCTCCTCCGTTACTCGGCACTCTGTTTGCACGGAAGGTACATCGTTGCCACCCTTGCCGTTCGCGGTGCCCGGAATTCCATTTGGGAGCACTCGCTGCATCGTCGGAGGAACAATGTCACGACCCAATGCCGCACCGACTCGCACGCCGACCGACGAAGACATCGACGTCTTCGGCGTTACGCACCAGGGAAAAGTCCGGTCGAACAACAACGACCACTTCCTCTACTGTTCCCTGCGCAAACACATCGAACTGCTCGGTACGAGTCTCCCCCAACCCGCGCGCCTTCCGCAGAGCGGCGAACGGCTGGCCTACCTCGGCCTGGTCGCCGATGGGGTCGGTGGCGGGAGCGCCGGCGAAGTGGCCAGCCGGGTCGCTACGGAGGCGCTGTACGATTATGTGGCACACTCACTCCGGTGTTACTACACGGCCGACCCGCAGCACGAAACAGGATTCTTGGCAACCCTCCACCGCGGGGTCATGCTGGCGCATGAGCGCGTCTCGGACGCTGCAGCGGAGGAGGGGACGCCAGGACGGATGGCAACGACGATGTCGTTGGTGATCATGGTATGGCCGCGCGCCTACGTCGTGCAGGTGGGCGACAGCCGCTGCTATCGGTACCGCACCGGACAGATCGAGCGGATCACGCGCGACCAGACGGTGGCGGAGGCCATGCGGGAAGCGGGCGCCCTCACGACGACCGAAGCCGATCGCTCCCCGATGAAGCATGTGCTGACCAGCGCGCTGGGCGGCTCCGAAGACAGCAAGGCCAATCCCGTGACGAGCGTGTTTGACGTTGAGTGGGGCGACGTCATGCTCCTGTGCAGTGACGGCCTGACCGGCCACGTGAGCGACGAGGAGATTGCGGAGGTGCTCGGTCGTGCCGAGCCGGCGGAGGTGAAGTGCCGGACGCTTCTGAACGAAGCGCTCGACCGCGGCGGCAACGACAACATCACGATCCTCATCGGACAGACGCGGGGCGTCGCGACGGCCTGATCGCAGTCTCAACCATCGGTGCAACGCTTTGAGCCAACGATGCATCCTATCGATATGACCAGAGACTCCCTGCTCGCAGCCACGGCGATTGCTTGCCTACCACTCGTCACTGCGTGCGGATCGTCGGACACGGACCCGGGCAGCCGATGGGCCGGCACGATCGATACGCTGGCGTCGGGACAGATCACGGTCCACAACCCGGACACCCCCATCTGGACGCCTGAGGCGGCTTGGCGTGTGGAGGAGGAGCTCCGGATCGGCACGATGGAGGGGGACGGCCCAGACCTCTTCGGGCAGGTTCGGCATCTCGAACCGGACGCATTCGGCCGGATCTGGGTACTCGAGGGGCAGGCCCAAGAGATTCGCGTGTTCGGGCCCGACGGGTCGTTCGTGCGAACCGTAGGGCGGGAGGGTGGTGGACCAGGTGAGTTCGCCCGGGCACTTCAGGTACAGACTGGTCCCGACGGCAACATGTGGGTGATGGATCCTGCGAACAACCGGATGTCCGTGTTCGACACCGCCGGCACCTATCTCGAAGGCAAACAGGTCCCTGGCGGGTTCGTGATCATGCCGTGGCCGGGCGGGTTCGACATGCAGGGCAGCTACTACAGTCCAGTCCCGCTGCCAAGTGAAGGCGACGACTTCCACATGGGTCTCGCCGTGTACGACACCAGTTTCGTCCCGTACGACACTGTCGAGGTCCCGACCGACCCCGTGGATCGCGAGTACTACGAGCTGCGGAGCGAAAACTCATTGTGGCGCACGGGGATTCCGTACACCGGCAGGTTCGACTGGCGCCTCGCGAGCACCGGCCGGACCTGGGGAATGCTGTCCGACGAGTACCGCTTCTTCGAGTTGAACCCCACCGGAGACACCGTCCGCACGATCGTGCGCGAATATACTCCGCTTCCCGTGACCGACGCCGACATGGAACAGGCGCGGGAACGGCTCGAGTCCTTCATCCGCAATGGCGGAAAGGTCGACTGGTCGAAGATTCCCAGCAGCAAGCCTGCGATGGAGGACTTCTACCTCGACGACGGCGGCAACGTCTGGGTTCGTCGAGTAACCGATCAGGAGCAACAGGGGCGCGAATTCGACATCTTTGACCCCGTCGGCCGCTTCCTGGGAACCATCCGGACCTCCTTCTCCATTGCCCGCTTTCCGCCTCCCGTCTTCGATGGCGATGTGATGTACGCCGTCACGGAGGACGAACTCGAGGTCCCGTACATCGTCCGCGCGCGGATCGTGAAGCCGGAGCGGCCCTAGAGACCCCGTTCGGCTGCAACGTTCCAGGGTTTCAGGGCATCTCACGGGATACCGGGAACCGGAGATGACTATGCGTGACGTGAAGATGCTGGCCCTGGCTACGGGGTCGACGGCGATCGGCCTCACCTTGATGGTGATGAGTGTCGGCGGTGATATGCCTCTCCTGCAAGCAGTTACGGCGCAGGAGCGTCAGCGCGAGATCGTGCTGCATCAGGAGTTTTCCGTGGCGGCGGGCGGGTCACTCATCGTGGACGTGGCGGATGCCGACGTGATCGTGGAGACCGGGACGTCGAACGCCGCGACGGTCGACGTCGAAGTGCACGCCCACGATATGGTGTGGGGTCGCGAGGTCTTCGATCGCATGGAGTTCGAAGCCGAGCTCGAGGGCGACGTCCTGACGATCCACGCCCGCGATCCGCATGCCGCAGGCCACGAATGGCGCCAGCACAAAGGGGTGGGCGTCACTGCCCAGATTCTCATACCAGATCGGTTCGATGTTCGTGTAATCACGGGTGACGGCGACGTGTCTCTCACCGATCTTGCCGGGCAGGTGGACATGCGCGCCGGTGACGGCGATATCGCGCTCGGCAACATCACCGGGTCCGTCTCGATCAGGACGGGCGACGGCGACGTGACGCTCGGCGCACTCCAGGGGGACGTTCTCTCCGTTCATTCCGCGGACGGCGACATCACGGCGCAGGCTGTGATGGCAGAACAGATCGAACTCGAAACGAGTGACGGTGACGTCTGGCTGCGGTCGGTCTCCGGCCCGTTGCGTGCACGCACGAGCGACGGAGACATCGAGGTCCTGCTGGCGAAACCGGCGCCCACGAACCTCCGAACCGGTGACGGAGATATTACCATCGCAACTGCGGGTCCATTCGGTCTGAATCTGGACATCCGAGGCGAGAGCATACATCTCCCACAGGACCTCATGGTCCAGCAGTCTCGGTCGAGACGCTCGGCGCAGGGCGAGATTCATGGGGGTGGCCCGGACATCAAGATTGCTACCGGTGACGGATCCGTCCGGGTGCGGATCGGCGACAACTGATCGCCTCCCCGCCTCGGAAAAGCGGGGCGCCAACCTCAGATTGGCGCCCCGTCTTCTGTTTATCGGGAACCCTCAGCCGCTACGGGGTGTTTCACATCCGACTTTGATCCTCATCCACATACGAGGTGGAAATGCTCCGATCGTTGCGCGCGGGCGAGCCCGCGTGGCTGGTCGTCCTGATGCTCCTCGCAGCACCTTCTCTGGTCGACGCTCAGGACGGAACGGTGGTAGTCGTGAACAAGGCAGCAAGCACCGCATCGGTGATCGACGTGGGCTCCGGCGCCACGCTGGCAACGCTCCCTACCGGGCGAGGCCCGCATGAAGTCGTCCTGTCGGCAGATGGCCGTACCGCCGTTGTGGCGGACTATGGCGACCGCACGGCCAACAACACCCTCACCGTCATAGACGTCCCAAAGCTTACCGTGACTCGCACCATCGATCTCGGACGGTACAACCGACCCCACGGCATAGCGTTCCTTCCTGGTGACTCCATAGTCGCTGTGACGTCGGAGCAGTCGCAGCATGTCGTGCTGGTCCGTGTGGCTGACGGTTCGGTCGTGGCTGCGCTCCCAACCGGCCAGGGAGGGTCACACATGCTGGCAGTGACGGGTGATGGTCAGACGATCTACACGGGGAACATCCGCGATGGCACCGTATCACAACTCGACGTGCCAACTGGCTCGCAGACGCGACTGTTTCCGACACCTCCCCAACCCGAAGCGATCGCCGTGAGCCCCGATGGCCTCGAGGTCTGGGTCGGAAGCAACAGCGAAGGTAAGGTAAGTGTACTCGACACGCGCACCGGCGACGTCGACGAGGCACTCACCGGATTCTCCTTCCCGTACCGCATCCTGTTCACGCCAGACCTACGGCACGTGCTAATCCCCGACTTTCGGGCGAACGCGTTGCGGATCGTTGATCGCGCCGCACGGCAAGAGGTGGAGGTCCTGACGTTCGACGGTGCGGGACCCCAGGGCATCACGCTGAGTCCTGACGGCACCACCATCTATCACTCATTCAGCTTGCAGAACCGCGTCGCGGTCATCGACTTTGCGTCGCGGGAGATCTTGCGGTATCTCGAGACCGGGGACCGACCCGATGGGGTGGCCTACACGCCCCTCGTCGTTGGCTCTCACTAACGAGGTGGAACAACCTCCCCTTTCACCGAACGCGATCGAGCAACAAGAGAGGCACACCATGGCGATACGATTAGGAGACGTTGCCCCGGACTTCACTGCGGACACCACGGAGGGAACGGTGGAGTTCCACAAATGGAAAGGTGACAGCTGGGCAGTCCTCTTCTCACACCCGGCGGATTTCACGCCCGTATGTACCACCGAGTTGGGCGCGGCCTCCGGTCTGCACGAGGAGTTCAAGAAGCGCGGGGTGAAGGTGATTGGTCTCTCGGTCGACCCTCTCGAATCCCACAGCAAGTGGATGCCCGACGTCGAGGACGTCACCGGCAATGCCGTAAACTTCCCCGTGATCGCCGATGCCGACCGCAAGGTCGCAGACCTGTACGACATGATCCACCCGAACGCTGACAACACCCAGACAGTGCGATCGGTATTCATCATTGGCCCTGACAACACGGTGCGACTCACCTTCACGTACCCGGCGAGCGTCGGCCGTAACTTCGACGAGTTGATGCGGGTGATCGACTCGCTGCAGCTCGGTGCCCGCCACCCGGTGGCCACGCCGGCGGATTGGCGCCCAGGGCAAAACGTGATCATCGGGATGGGTGTATCCGACGAGGAGGCGCAGCAGACGTTCCCGGGGTACGACGCGAAGAAACCGTACCTGCGCGTGATACCGGACCCGGACAACTAACGCATGTGTAAGCCGAGGGGGCGCCTCGGAGAGGCGCCCCCTCGGCCGCACGACGAAAGGCCCGCTAGCCCACTTACGGTGAGCCGCCCACTGGGCTGAACGCAAGCGCGTATCCCGACACCGTGCTACGAACATCGTTGCTGCGATCGGCCACCTCGAGCACTGTAGCGCTGTACTGTTCGAGGGCACCAATGTCCGGGACGTTCACTGTTAGGATCGGACCACTTGTGAGATTGCCGAATACGAGAACACGTGTCTCACCGGTCGCGAGGCGCCAGTAGAGTTCGTGTGTCGCGTTGGCGGTCGTGGCACTGGACACGGGTCCGGAGACAGTGAACAACAGACCTCCGTCATCCGTGTTCGGCGTGGTCAACGTGACGCTCAACTGTCCCGGCACGGGCGGATCAGTACTGTCACCGCATGCAATCCCGATGGCGGCGGCCGCTACGAGCGCTAGCCCCACCAACCACTGTCGTCGTTGCAGCATGGCTTATCGCTCCTTTCCACGTGCCGCGACACTGCGCTCCGGGGCAAGGACACCCGTCGCTTGGAGGTGCGCGCGTACGTCGCCGATGTCAAACCGCCCGTTATTGTTGCCACGAATGTCGAGGAACCGCTCCGACGCCGGCGTGATCGCACCTTCGACGCCGAGTGCGGCGTCAATGGCGTCACTCGCCGCAATCGTTGGCTCACCCACTACGATGGTGAACGTCGCGAAGCCTCGTTGACCGCCAGCCGTAACACCCATGGTGATGTCGTACGTGCCGTCGGCGGTCGGCACGCCGGCGATGATTCCGGTGGCCGCATCCAGACTCAAGCCAGGCGGCAGCGTCCCCTCAATCACGCTCCACGTCACCGCAGCGCCGGGGGCGTCCTCCAGTTGCAGGGTGTCTGCATAATCCGCTCCGATCACCCCCGACTTCAGAGAGACCGTGGCGACGCGGAGAAGCTGGACACCAACCGGCGCGCCGGGTGCGCGCATGCCCGCAGGGTTCATCTCGACCATCGTGCCCATCAGCGATAGGTCGTACGACCCCCAGTTGGCCGCGAGCAGCCGGGAGCTCATCACTCCATCTGGTGCGCGATAGAAGCCCAACAATATCGGGCCTGAAAGGTTCGTCGTCGCGAACGCATCGTCTTCGAGCACGTAGGACGGCGAGTACAGACTGATCCGCCCCAACGCGCCGTTGGCAATGTACAGATACCCGTCTTCATCGAATGCCAGACCCTCAGCTGAAGACTCCAGTTCCGCTACGGTCTCGATCGTCGCGCCGTTTAGACG
>JBDHJO010000052.1:0-15910 GCA_039586875.1 Gemmatimonadota bacterium
CTATGCCGACGTCGTAGCCAATGTCGTGCATCAACCCACCGACACCTTACTCGGCGGCATTGACTACATCCTCCGGTCCCGGGGCCGACTGATCCACCCCACCCGTGGGGCAGAGCCACAGGCCGTACGCGTCGTCGCACAGTTCGCGCGGTGGGAGTACGGCACGATGCAGGTAATCGGTGCCTTCACGGCGATCGACGGGTTCCGGTGTACCGGTCCGCACTGCGGTGGCACCTTCCAGTTCACGGGCCACGACCAGTGTCTGGTCGAGACGTCGGTACCGGCCCTGCGCGTGCCGACCGGAGGGACCCAAGCTATTGGACCGCCGGAAGCCGATCCGGCTGCGGTCGAGGGGCCCGCCCGCAACACCTTCGACGATCCCGACTTCGTCGGCATCGACTGGGCAATCATCGAGAACGGCGCGTTCGACCCGGACTACCGGTCTCTGACGAATCTGAATACGTGGTCGTCGTACCTCCTGGACGGCGACGTCACGTTGCATGACATCACCGGAGCCGGCCTGCTCATCGTCCGTGGCGATGCCATCCTGACGGGAACGGCGTTCGACTGGCAAGGAGTCCTGATCGTCGGGGGACACGTGCAGTTCGAGGCGGCCACGACCCGCATCAGCGGTGTGTTGGTAGGTTGGGGGGACACGGGCACGCACATCGACATCACCTATGACTCGTGCGCCATCCGCAACGCGTTTCGCTCGCTCTCCGGGTTCGCACTGGTACCTGGCGCATGGATGGACCGCTGGGCAAGCTACTGACGCGACCTCCAAGGTCCGAGCGAACGGACTAGATTCCCCTGACCAATGCGGATCGCCATCCCGACTCCATCGACCCTCCGGTGCGCCAGCCTCTGCCGAACGGCTCTCGTCGCCGTTCTGGTGGCACTCGTTGCATCCTGTGGGCGTGGGCCGACCCTCGGAGCGCGGTCGCTGCGTGGCGTGCGTCTCACCGCGCCACTGCCGAAGCGCGATTTCACCCTTCAGACGACGGACGGTCGAGCGTTCGACTTCCGGCAGGAGACGGCTGGCTTCGTCACCCTGCTCTTCTTCGGATACACGCATTGCCCCGATATCTGCCCGTTGCACATGGCGAACATCGCGTCCGTCCTTCACAAGCTGACCCCGGACGTCGCAGGGCAGGTCAAGGTCGTCATGGTCACGGTGGACCCGGAACGGGATACGCCGGAGCGGTTGCGAGCGTGGCTCGACAACTTCGACACCGGCTTCGTCGGTCTCACCGGCGACCCGGCAACCATCACGAAGGCACAACAGGATCTCATGCTGCCGCCGGCCGTGCGGCAAGGCGAAGGAGCCAGCTATCTCATGGGGCACGCCGCGTACGTGATCGCGTTCACACCCGATGACTCCGCGCACGCGATCTACCCTACGAGCGCACGCCAAGCGGATTGGGCGCACGATCTGCCGTTACTCGTGAATGGGAATTGGAAGCGCGAACCATGAGGTGGCCGCTTTTGGCACTCGGTCTGGTGAGCGCTGTCGCGACCGCATGCAGCTATGACCGCACGACCCTTGCCGCTGCAGGTGATCTCGCAATTGCCGATGCCTTCGCTACGGCGTCGGCCGCGCCGGAGATGTCGTCCCTCTACTTCACGGTCATCAACCGCGGCACAGTCGACGATACGGTCGTGGGAATCAGGTCGGTGGCGAAGGCTGAGCTCCACACGATGGTCAGGCGAGATGGACTCTCGATCATGGAGCCCGTGCCGTCGCTCCCCGTGCCACATGACTCCTGCGTGGTCCTGCAGCCGGGCAGCTATCACGTGATGCTCACCGGCCTCCCAAACCCGTTGGCTGCCGGAGATACGATTCCGGTCAGCGTGACCATGGCCGTCGCCGGGACGATCGACATGCGGGTCCCGGTCCGGACATACACGGACGTCGTCGAACACCTGAACGACGCCGGGGAAGACTGCCCGTGACCTGGTGGTGCTCTGCCGGTACCGGAGCCTGGAACTGGGAGTGGCAGGCGTATCCCGGGGTGTGGGTGTTGATGCTGGCATTGGCAGTGGCATATACCTGGGGATGGCGGCGCGACGTCGACGCGGAGCGCGGCCGTCCCTGGTTCTTCGTTCTTGGGCTGCTGGTTCTGTGGGGTGCGATCGACTGGCCGATCGGCGCCCTCGGCGCCGGTTACTTGCTCAGTGTCCACATGGTGCAGTACATCACCCTGTCGCTGATCGTGCCGCCACTCCTGTTGCACGGTTTGACACCGGCCATGCTGCGTACCGTGTTGCTCCGACCGCGTGTTTTACCGATCGCGCGCTTCCTGACCAAGCCTCTCATCGCATTTGTCATCTTCAATCTCGTACTGGTCGCGACACACCTTCCGCCGATCGTCGACACGGTGAAGGTGAGTCAGCTTGGATCGTTCGCGATGGATGTGGCATGGCTGGGGGCGGGGCTCCTCTTCTGGTGGCAGGCAATGGCGCCGCTGGCGGAGTTTTCACCGCTGCGGTATCCCGGCCGCATCGTCTTCCTGCTCTTCAACGTTTTCATCCCCACTGTTCCCGCGTCGTTCCTGACCTTCTCGGACTACCCGATCTACGCCGTCTATGAGCAGGCCGTGCGTGTCGGTTCCTTGACCGCCACGGAGGATCAGCAACTCGCCGGACTGGCGATGAAGATCGTCGGCGGCCTCATCATCTTCGGCACGGCGACCGTCTTCTTCTTCAAGTGGTACAAGCAGGAAGAGCGGGAGGGTCTGCAGCACAGCGCCTGACGCTGCGCGTCACGCGTCGTCGATACCCGGGAACTCCACGAACAACTGCCGGTGGAAGTACTGCATGAGGGTCGCGAGACGTTCCTCGGCCGGCTCGACGGCCTCGCCGAACTGCTCGCGAAGCACATCGGCGATAGCTGCAACCGTGCGCCGTCCGTCCATCAGGTGCCACGCGGCGGAGCCCAGTTCGTCGAGCCGAATCCGTCGGGTGGACATCTCGAACAGCAAGCGATCGATGGCGCGCTTGATGCCTCGGGTCTTGGGAAGTGGCCGGATAATGACGACACGCTCGCCGACGTCCTCCCACTCAGCCACCCGCTCCGGTGTGAGATCCAAGAGATTCACCTCGGCCAGCGATTCACCCTTTGGGCGCGTCATGTCCTCCTCCGCCTGTAGCCACGGGCCGACAAACGAAAGCCGCCTCCCTCTCGGGAGGCGGCTTCGCGGTCGACGGCCGTCGCCCTAGTCGACCTTGGTCGCGATGAGATCACTGTCGCGCATCTTGCTCACGGCAAACCACCCGAGCAGGAAGAACACGACCGGGTAGGCCAGCAATCCGAGCAGGAAGCTGGGCTCGGCACCACCCGCGAGATTCTGGAATCCGAGCAGCCACGGGAACCGATCGCCGCCGATCACCAGGAGCGCGATGACCACCGCCATGAGCGACTCGCCGGCAATGAACCCGGATGACATCAGCACGCCGATGTTCTCGGCCCGTTGCTTTTCGTCGTCCGTGGCATGCTGCATCGTGGCGCGCTTCTCGAACACCCACTTGGCAAGCCCGCCCACGAAGATCGCCGCCGTCGCAGGGAACGGCAGGTACATGCCGACCGCGACGAGCATCGGCGCCGGCGCCTTGATGAGGATCAAGCCCAGGGCAAAGAACATCCCGACGATGACCAACGGCCACGCCATCTCACCCGCCACGATGCCCTGTGCCATGAGCGCCATGAGCCCCGCCTGCGGGGCCGGCAACTGCGCGGACCCGATCTCGTACACACGATCGAGCGCCATGAGCGGAAGGGCCAGTACGAAGGCCGCGAAGATGACGCCGATGATCTCACCGACTTCCATCCGCCAGGGCGTGCCACCCAGGATGTGACCGACCTTCAGGTCCTGCATCATGTCACCGGCGATGCCCGCCGCACAGCAGACGACGCCGGCCACGCCGAGCACACCCGCGACGCCATGCACGTCGGTGAGGCCGAGAAGCACCATGAGCACCGCGGCGATCAACAGTGCCGTCAGGGTGAGGCCGGAGATGGGGTTGTTGGAGCTGCCGATGAGTGCGACGAGGTATCCGGCGACGGCGGCGAAGAGGAAGCCCAGGATCACCATGGCGACCGTGAGCACGAGTGCGCCACCGATCGCTTCAGTGAAATGCTGATAGAGGAAGAACGTTGCAATGGCGACGACCCCGATACCGACCATCACCTTCTTGAAGTCGAGATCGACCTCGGTGCGGTCTTCAGCCTCGCCGACATTGGCCAGATTGAGCTTCTTGATCGCCTGCCCGATCCCGGTGACCAGCGAATCGCGCAGATTGTACAGCGTATAGAAAGCTGCAACGATCATCGTGCCGACGGCTAGCGGCCGGACCTGCCGCAACCAGATCTCGTTGGCCAGGCTCGTGAGGCTCTCACCGGATCCCACGATCTCGGGCAGGGACGGGTTCAGGAAGAGCGCCAGCGGCACGAGGAGCAACCATCCCATGACGGCGCCGCTGAATAGGATCGCGGCAATCCTGGTACCAACGATGTACCCGACGCCCATCAGCATGGGTGACGCCTGGGGAGAGTTCAACAGCAAACCGCCGCTGTACTCCACGCGCGACTCGAACAGCTGGACCGCCGACTGCTTGAACGCGATGAACTTGCTGGTCGTCCCTTGCACGAACTGGATGCCGTACGGGTTCTTGAGCAGCTCCCAGAGGGCGGCAATCCCGAGCGCGGTGAAGAGGTACTTCGCACCCGTCTGCCCCCCTTGACCCGCCTTGACGAGCTCCGCAGCGGCCACCGATTCCGGAAACGGCAGATCGGCCTCCACGACGAGCGTGCGGCGGAGCACGATCACGAACAGTACGCCGAGCACACCGCCGATCAGCATGATCGCCGTGGCTTGGGCGTACTTCAGCTCGTCCCACGCCCCGCTGATGACGAACGCCGGAATCGTGAAGATGGCGCCCGCCACGAGCGCCTCGCCCACCGATGCCGTCGTACGGGCGATATTCTCCTCGAGGATCGTGCCCCGGAATCCGCGGAGCACGGCCATCGCGACCACCGCAGCCGGGAACGTTGCCGCCACGGTCAAGCCGGCACTCATGCCCACATAGGCATTCGCCGCACCGAGCGCCACGGCCATCAGGGCGCCGAGGAATACGGCTTTGAACGTGAGTTCCGGCATCTGGGTCGATGCGGAGACGAACGGGACGAACGGCTTCTTGTCCATGGAGTACCCCTGACGGGTCTGAATGAGGGTCCGCGCATTCTACCAGCCCGGACGAACGCCTGTCAAATTGGTTTCGGGCCGGCAAGGCTGTAGAATAGTGGCGACCCTAGGAGAGAACCCATGACGTTTGTCGATACCCTCGAGCCACAGTCCCTGTGGCGCCATTTCGATCAGATTCTGGCCATTCCTCGCGGTTCCGGCGAGGAGGAGCGGATGCGCCAGCATGTCATCGCGGTTGCCGAACGCAACGGGCTGCGCTTTGACACCGACGCGACGGGCAACGTGGTGGTGCGGAAGCCGGGGACGGCGGGTCGCGAATCCGCCCCGGTGACCGTGCTGCAAAGCCACCTGGACATGGTCAACGAGAAGAACTCCGACGTCGCCCACGACTTCAGCGCGGACCCCATCGTGCCCAAGCGGGACGGGGAGTATCTCACCGCCGATGGGACCACCCTCGGATCCGACAATGGCATCGGCGTCGCCGCCATGCTGGCGGTCATGGACGCGGATGACGTACCGCACGGCCCCTTGGAGCTCCTCTTCACCGTCGACGAAGAGACGGGCCTGACGGGTGCCTCGAACCTCGACGGCAACCTGCTGCAGGGGCGGCGGTTGTTGAACCTCGACTCCGAGGAAGAGGGCGCGCTCTACGTCGGCTGTGCCGGTGGCGCCGACAGCACGCTCACGCTGCCGCTGGAGTCGACAGCGGTTTCTGATGCCGTGGCGGCCCTCGACGTCACGCTCCACGGCCTCAAGGGTGGCCATTCGGGAATCGATATCATCCTGCAGCGCGGGAACGCCGTGCAGTTGCTCGCCCGCATGCTGTACACCGTCTCGCGGGAAGTACCGTTGCAGCTCTACCGGATCGAGGGCGGAAACAAGCACAACGCCATACCACGAGAAGCCACCGCCGCCCTCGTCGTGCCTTCGGAGGAGAAGGATCGTGTCCGCGACCTCCTCGATGTGCAGTTCGAGGCTGTCAGCACCGAGTTTGCGCCGGCCGAGCCGCACATCGGCTTCGAGTCGACCGAGACGACGCCTCCGGATACCGTATGGTCGGCGATGTGCACGCAGACGGTTCTCCGCCTGCTCACCACGCTGCCCCATGGCGTGTTGGGCATGAGCTACGACATCGCCGGACTCGTCGAGACCAGCACGAACCTCGCCACTGTGGTGTTGCGGGACGCTACCCTGGTGATCGGCATGAGCAGTCGCTCCTCAACGGCGTCCGCTCTCACCGCGCTGCGGGAGCGCATTCGCGCCATCGGCGAGCTCGCGGGAGCAGCGGTCACCGAGGGAAACGGCTACCCCGGTTGGAAGCCCAACCTCGACTCTGAGCTCCTGGCGGTGCTCACGGATCTCACGACGGAGCACATGGGCAACGCGCCGGATATCAAAGCCATCCACGCCGGGCTGGAGTGCGGCATCATCGGTGAAAAGGCACCTGGTATGGACATGATCTCGTTCGGCCCGCAGATCGAGTTCCCGCACTCGCCCGACGAGCGCGTGCACATCGATTCGGTCGGGCGCTTCTACAACCTGCTGACCGCCACGCTCGACCGGTTGTCGAGCTCGTCATGAAGCCGGCGTCGCTGACCTTCCTCCATCAGCTCCTCGACACGCCCGGTCCGTCGGGCTTCGAGACCGCACCGGCCGGCGCGTGGCGCCGCGAGGCGGAGTCGATCGGGGACGAGGTCTTGGCCGATCGGTCGGGCAACTCCCTCGCGCGATTGGGCGACGGTGCGGAACCCCGCGTCATGTTGGCCGGCCACATCGACGAAATCGGACTCATGGTCGTACATGTCGACGACGACGGCTATCTGTACTTCTCCACGATCGGCGGCTGGGATCCCCAAGTACTCGTGGGGCAGCGGGTACAGATCATGGGGAGGAGCGGCATCGTGGACGGCGTCATCGGGAAGCGCGCAATCCATCTCATCAAGGCGGATGAGCGCGACCGGGTGAGTAAGGTGGCCGATCTGTGGATCGACATCGGTGCGAAGAAGAAGCGCGATGCGCTGCGGCGTGTGCGCGTCGGGGACCCGGCGGTGCTGGCCACAGCCGCGCTCGAGTTGCCAGACGGACGCCTGGTCTCCCGGAGTGTGGACAATCGCATCGGGGCGTTCGTTGTACTGGAGGCACTTCGCCTGCTCGGGCGCCGGCGGCCCAAGGCGACGGTCTATGCGGTCGCCACGACACAGGAGGAGATCGCGTGGACCGGTGGTGGGGCCAAAACGAGTGCGGCCACGATCGACCCAGCGGTGGCCGTCGTCGTCGACGTCACCCACGCCACCGACCACCCTCACGTCGATAAGAAGATTCACGGGGACGTGAAGATCGGTGGCGGCCCCGTGCTCTCGCGTGGATCGGCCGTGAACCCGATCGTCTTCGACCTCCTCGTGGAGGTGGCTGAGAAGGCGAAGATCCCGTACCAACTGCAGGCAGCGCCGGGTGATACCGGAACGGACGCCGATGCCATTCACATGGCCCAGCGTGGCATCCCGACAGGGTTGGTGTCGGTTCCCAACCGGTACATGCACTCGCCCAACGAGATGGTGGATCTAGCGGATCTGGATCGAGCGGCGCGGTTGTTGGCGGCATTCACCCGTCGGGTGACGCCGAAGACCGATTTTACGCCGCGGTAACCGTCAAGTCTGAGGGGTGTCGAGCGCGGCGCGCGCTGCGTCCCGCACGTCGCGATCCCGATCCTTGGCAAGCTCCTCGAGTGCGGCCCGCGCCGCGCCCGTCCCGGCGTGCCCGAGTCCGTCGACGGCTGCCCGCCGGCGCGGTGACGCCTTCCGCCCCGAGAGCAGTCCCGTCTTCGCAGTCACCACCTCGATGAGCGCTTGTACGGCCTCGGGCGTTCCGATTCTGCCGAGCGCGCGGTAGTACTCTCCCATCACATCTTCGTCTTCCTCCGACTCCGCTGCCGTCACGAGCAACATGGCGAGCCCCGCCAGCCCCTTGCCCGAGATCGACCGGGCTACTGCCAGCCGAATGCCCGGGTCGGAATCCCGCAGCGGCCCTCGGAGATAGCGCGCGGTCTCCGGCGTCCCGATCTTCGCGAGTGCCAGGGCGACGGACAGTCGGACACGGCGGTCTTCGTGGCTCGTTACTTCACCAAGGAGCGGCACGGCCTCGGCCACCCGCAGATCGCCGACGAGATCGGCCGCGTTCCGCACCACGAACCACTCTCCGTGCCTGAGCATCCCGGTCACGATCTCGGTACCCTTCTCGACCTCGCGCAGTGCGCCGAGGTACGCCTTGCGCTCGGCAAACGACGGCGCGTCGATCAGATGCTGCACCATGACCCGGGTTCCCTCGATACCTGCACGTCGCAGGATCGTCAGCGTGTCCTGCGCGTACAGCTCGTCCAGGAGGTACTTCACGAGGCGCCGGAGCATGTCACCGGTGAGCGAGCGACGTATGGCAATCGAAAACGCCCGGCGGGCTTCCTCATCGACGGCGTCTTCCTCAGCCCGGATCAGTGCCAGGAGGGCCTCGACGACCGAACTGAGCTGGTTCTGATCCAAGGCGTGCTCGATACCTCGGAGGACGCCGTCGACTTCGGCCATCAACGCCGTGCTGCCCGGTCGGTTGCGAATGTGTTCGACCGTCGCAGCCAACGAGCCTCTTCCGCTCATCGACTCTCGTGGCTGTTGCTGCTGTTGCAGCATGTCCTGGTAGGCCGTGCCGTCCCGCATCCCGGACATTCGCCCCGGACCGGCCTTCTTGACGTCCCTTTCAACCGCGAAGGTGCCCGCTTCCTCGATCGCTTCCGTGAGTCGAGCTTTGCGCCGCTGCTGCGCCACCTCATCGCTCTCCCGCGTCACGACCATGACGGTCGAAACCTTGGCATCGCGAAGCCGCTCCACCGGGGTGGAGCCCACGGGATAGTTCGAGGGGTCACGGGCAATGGACCGAAGGGTGTGCAGGAGGTCGAGCGCCGACGTGCCCTGCGCCATCATCATGGTGCCCACGTCGTGTGCGGCGAATTGCTGGATGATCAACGAGCCGAACGGCGTATCCGGAGGAATGGGAATGCCGTCCACGGAGAGATGCCCGGAGTGCACCCGAAGCGTGTAGCTCCGCTTGGCGGCCAGCTGCGCCAGATTCCCGAGCGCCGCCTTCTCGTCTTCGGTCTGTCCAGGCCGGGATCGCAGAATCTCGAGCAATCGGCCGAACAGCACGACCAACTTGACCTCGTCACCCATCGTGCGAGCCAAGATAGGGTGCGAAGCCCTCACCAGCAATCGCGACCTGCCTCACCATCGTGCGGTTACCCCTCCGCTTCAAGGTGTCGTGCCAGCGCCACTGCGGCATTCTGCAAGCGAACTGGCGCTTGGCGCATGCCCAGAGCCATTGCCAGCCGCACCGTGCTCGGTTGCTCCAGCCCAAGCGATTCCGTCAGCGACTCATCGCAGAGTAAGGTCGCAGACGGACCGTCATACGCGATGGCACCATCGGCAATCGCAATCGCACGATCCAGCGCCTCCGCCACCACGACGACGTCGTGCGTGACTGCCAAGACGGCCACGCCGCGGCTCGCGACGGCCTGCATGACGCCGATGACGCGGTCCCGCTGAACCCGATCGAGCCCTTGCGTCGGTTCGTCAACGACGAGGAGATCCGGATCCTGGGCGAGGGCCGCCGCCAGCGTGACCAGCTTCCGCTCGGCTGGGGGCAGATCGTACGGATGCGTATCGCTGCGATGCTCGAGCCCGAGCGCCCTCAGACTCTCGCGCACGAGACTCGCGACCTCCTCCGGGGGCCGCCCCAACTGCCGCGAGCCAAAAGCAACCTCCGTGCCCACAGTGCGCCCAAAGAGTTGCTGGTCAGGATGCTGGAACACGTAGGCGGCGTGCCTGGCGATCTCCTCGGGCTTCCGGCTCGCGGTCGCTTCCCCCTTGAGCGTTACCTGGCCCTGGTCAGGGTGTTCCAAGCCCATCACCAGCCGCGTGATCGTCGTCTTGCCGGCCCCGTTCCGCCCGACTAGTGCCGCGGTCTCACCCGCCGCTAGACTGAACGACACGTCGCGCAGGACCGGGTGCAATCCATATCCGAACCAGACGTGCTCGAACGCCAGCACCGTCATGCGGACCACCGTCGAGCGGCCATCGCGACACTGGTAGGGTAGTCCGGCGGGACGCCGGCACGGTGGGCGATCACCGCCACCGTCGGCGCCGTCCCGCGCTCGACCGCCGCGGCCGCTCCAAGCACCACAGCCGGTGGACCGTCGGCCACGACGGCTCCGTGCTCGAGCTCCACCACGCGGTCCACCACCTCGGCCAGGCGGTCCACGTCGGTCGAGGCAACAACGACCGCGCGGTCGAGCGCGAGGGTCGAGAGCATTGCGTACAAGTCACCGGCCGCGGCCGGATCGAGCTCCGCTGCAGGCTCGTCCAGGAGGTACAGGTCCGGCGCCATGGCCATCACCCCCGCGAACATCACCCGCTGCAGCTCGCCGCCCGAGAGTGTTCGGGGATCACGCTGCGCGAGATGGCTCACGCCCGCCACCTTCATGGACTCATGCACGTGCGCCCGTATCTCCTCGCGATCCCATCCCAGGTTGGCCGGCCCGAACGCAACCTCGTCGTGCACGGTGTACGCCATTCCCGATAGCTGGGTCCACGGGGTTGCCAGCAACACCCCAATGCGGCCCGCGAGTGCCTGCCGTCCGCTGTCGGTCATGGGATCGACGCCGAGTGTGTCGACCTCGCCGGTGCGCGTGCCCCCGGTTACGTGCGGTGCCAGCCCCGCTGCCGTGAGAAGGAGCGTGCTGCACCCCGCGCCCGACGTACCGGTCAGCAACGTCACTTCACCCGGCTGAAACGCGAGGGTCACGTTGCGCAACGCGTCTTCGTCCGCACCGGGGTATCGAAACGACACGCCCGCAAACCGGACGCTCACGTCACCACCCGCAGGACCACTGCAGCAAGTACGACGAGCACCGTGCCCCACCGCACCACGCGGTCGAGCAGGTGATCGCGTGGTGGACTGAGCGGGGTGCGCGCACACCCACTCACGGCCCCACGGACTTCGAGTGCCACCGCTCGGTCATCAGCCTCGGCGAGCGCTCCCTGCACCAGTGGAATCGCGAGCGGCACAATGCTTCGGATTCGTCTCCACGGCGACCCGCCCGTGCGGAGCCCGCGGCACCGCTGGGCTTCCAGGATCGTCGCCGCGCGATGCTGCAGTCGCGGCACGGCCTGGAGCGTCGCCGCAAGGAGATATGCGATGGCAAAGGACACGCGGCGTGCGACCAGCGCATCCACGAGGCGACCTGGATGGACCGCTGCGAGCGCAAGGAGAAAAGCCAGCAGGATCGCTGAGATCCTGCCCGCATAGACGGCCGCAACCGCCCAATCGGTCCCAAAGACGCCGTAGATGATCCCAAGGAACACCCACAGGGGCGCGGAGAACACGAGCGTTGTCACCACCGCGCCGGTCAGACCCGCCGCCACCGCAAGCACTACGAGCATCCCCGCCAGCACCCACGGACTCAGCGTGCCCGGAAGGGCGAACGCGAGAAGGGTCACACCGGCAGCGATCGTGAGTGATGTGAACGGGTGGGCGCGATGCAGCAGACCCTCCCCAGCCACGTAGCCGATGATCACGCACGACCTCGCGCACGCGCGGCCAACGGAAACCGCGCAACCGTCCTGGACGGGAGCGACTGGAGGATCGTGAACACCAGCATGAAGCTGATCGTCTTGTCCAGCAGATCCGTTGCCAGACTCGCACCGTACACCGCCCAGGCAACTGGGATGTGGAGTGCCGTGAGGATTGTCGCGATCAACGAGACGCCGCTGGCGGTGACCCCGCCGAACAACAGCAAGGAGATGGGCCACGAGAGGGTGGCGGCCAACACGCCAAGCCCAAGGCCACCGGCACCCGCGCGCCATGCCGAGCGGAACACCCCGGCCCGAGCCGCCAGGCCGGCATAGACCGCCACGCCCAGCTGGATCGGCATGAAGGCCAGCCACATGAGCTTCCCGTCGACGACCGTGAAGACCGTCTGCGAGACGGCCCCGGTGAGCACCGCCGCACCCGGGCCGGCGAGTGCGGCCACCAGGACCGTTCCCACCGTGTCCAGGAACACCGGGAGCGACAGCGTGGACGCGAACTTCCCCATGGCGAGATTGATCCCCACGGCGAGCGGGATGAGAGCCAGGAGACGTGCCGAGAGCCGGACCATCACAGGATCATCCTGTTATGTTTGGGGTCGCACAAGTATAGACGAAATCACCAGGTCGCCCAGGGTCCCGCCCGATGCGGGCCGGCCGCCCCAATACCGAAACAGGCTCTCCGAATATGCCCAACGCCATGCAGTACCGTCGCACCTTTCTCTGCTGGATCGTCGCCGCGCTCGCCGTCGCCCCCGTCGTGCGGGCACAGACCGCGGCCTCCGCCGCTCCCGCTGCGACCGCCGTCGAGCGCGTTACACAGGACATGCGCTGGCTTGCCGACGACGCTCGCGAGGGCCGTGGGGTCGGCACTGACGGGCTCGAGGCTGCGGCGCAGTACATCGCCGACGCCTTTGCAGCTGCCGGGCTCGAGCCGGGTGGCACCGACGGGTTCTTCCAGCCGTTCGAGCTCAACCCACAATCACCTGCGCTGGCACACACGGAACTCGGCGGCGAGCAGGTCAAGAACGTAGTCGGCATCCTGCCTGGCCGCGGGACCCTCTCCCGTGAGGTCGTGGTGCTGGGTGCACACTACGACCACCTTGGCCGTGGCACGCGGGGGTACGCGATGATGAGTCGCGACACCGCCGCTGCCAACAAGATTCACAACGGCGCAGACGACAACGCCTCGGGCACGACGGCGCTGCTCGAGATCGCTCGCATTCTCGCGACTCGTGATGCAGACGAACGGCGAACCTTCGTGTTCGTAGCCCTCACAGCTGAGGAATTGGGAACGATCGGTGCGATCCATTATGTGGGCGAGCCCGCCCAACCGCTTGAGCAGACAACGGCCATGCTCAACTTCGACATGGTCGGCCGCCTCCGTGGCGACAGCCTCGTGGTCGGGGGAACCGGGTCGTCACCCCAGCTCAGCAATGCCTTGGACACGGTGAATGACGCGTACGGCTTCGTGTTGCTGAAACAGGACGACCCCTGGGGGAACAGCGATCACGCCGTTTTTTACGGCAAAGAGTTGCCGGTCCTCCACTTCTACACGAACCTGCACGCCGACTACCACACACCATCCGATGATTGGGACCTGATCAACATGGACGGCGTGGCTCGAATCGCTGCATTCGCATCAGACCTCGCGTGGAGTATTGCCACAGGGAATGAAGCACTCGACTACGTAGCGGTTGCGCGTCCTGAACGAGTGCGCGGTGGGGACAGGGCGTCGCTCGGCACGATGCCCGACATGGTCACGCCCGGTGAGGGCATGCGCATTCAGGGCATCCGTGCCGGAACGGCGGCCGAAGAGGCAGGCCTCCAAACCGGCGATGTGATCTTGAGTATCGGGGAGGTGAAGGTGAAGGATGTGTACGGTCTCCAGGAAGCGCTGACGACCTACAAGGCCGGCGACACCGTGACCATTGTCTTCATGCGCGACGGCGAGCGCATGGAAACGGAAGCGACGCTCAAATAGGATGCCCGCCGTTCTCAGGTCCGAGCCCATCGTGAAGGCGCTGCACGGCGCATTCTGCCGGGACGCCCCGCGACAGGAGCTCCTCGAGCTCGCCGCCACCAAGATGCGGGCCGCGGGTGCACCGTACTCCGGCGTGTACATGTACATGCTGCACGGTGACATGCTCGAGCTGGAGGCATTCGACGGACGACCGACGGATCATACGAGTATCCCCGTCGGCACCGGGATTTGCGGCCAAGCCGTGGCCGAGAGGCGTGACCTGAACATTCCGGACGTGAGCGGAGCTGATGGCTACCTCGCGTGCAGCATCGAAACCAAGTCCGAGTTGGTCGTCCTGATCCGCCGTCACGACGAGGTGCTGGGCCAGATCGACATCGACAGTGACGTACCCAACGGTTTCGATGCCGACGAGGAGGCCGCCGTCCGCGAGGTCGCGGACGCGCTCGCCGCGCTCCTGTGAGCACGCCGCACGCCGTACCGTCGGCTACGGAGGCGACGGTCACGGTCAACGGTGTTCCGCTATACACGCGCACCGTGGGCGATGGCCCGGACGTCGTCGTGCTGCACGGCGGTCCCGGCGCCCATCATGACTATCTGCTGCCCCAGTTCGACGCACTCGCCACGGGACGCCGCCTCCGGTATTACGACCAGCGTGGTGGTGGACGATCCCCTGTAGGTCGGGACGTGCCGGTCGGGTGGCGCGAGCACGTCGACGACCTCGACGCACTCATCACCCACTGGGCAGTGGAACCGGCGACATTGCTCGGGTATTCGTGGGGCGGGCTCCTGGCCCTGCTGTACGCAGCCACGAACCCTGAGCGTGTTGGCCGCCTGGCGCTCGTCGCACCGGCACCGTTGACGCCCGAGCATCGGGCCGAGTTCCAATCCCGCTTCGCGGCGCGCATGGCGGATCCCGCCATTGTCGCGGACCGGCGTGCACTGCAGCAGTCCGGATTGCGCACGCAGGATGAAGACGCGTACAAGAAGCGGGCGTTTGAGCTCTCAGTCGCCGGCTACTTCAAGGATCCCGGCCGTGCCCGCGATCTCACACCGTTCCGCGTTACGGGCCGGACACAGGAGGAGGTATGGGAGAGCGTGGGTGCCTCCGATCTCCGCGCCGAGCTCGACGAGCTCGCAGAACTCTGCATTCCCGCGCTGATCGTTCACGGCCGCCACGACCCCATCCCCCTTCACACCACCGAACAGGTCGCGCACTGGCTGTGCGACGCGAAGATCGAAGTACTCGAGGAGTCCGGGCACGTTCCGCACGTCGAGGAATTCGAGGCATTCGTCCGCGTGGTGGACGACTTCCTGCCGAAGGTATCGTGAGCCGCCTGCATCCCTACGACCACGCATTCGCCGAGCTCGCTGACGCGCGGTTCGGTACGATTCGCGACGAAGCCACCAGGGATCGTCGCGACCTGCGGGATCGCGCCCAGTTCACGACACTGCCGAGTGTGCAACGGCTGCTCACGGAGATGGAGTCACCCGAACTACTGTCGGAGCAGCCCGAGGCCGCAGGGGAATACGTCACCGCGCTGTACGTGGCCTATCGGTTCTGGGATGCCGGCCGCTGCACCGTGGCGGTGTCGCGCGAACGACTCGAGGTCGCCATGGCGGAACCTCCCCCAGCGCATCAGCCGGCGGTACCGCACGGCGCGTGTTACCTGCAACTGCCGGAACGGTGGTTCTGGGCGCAGATCGACGCCGGTGCGCCGCATGAACCGTTGGACGGGATATTCGTCGTGGAGGACGCCGCGGGACGCGACCTGTCGACGCTCACCGTACTCGGCCTGCGGACGGACCGTCCCGGATTCAGTCAGATTGCACTGGCAGCAGTGCCCGACGACTTGCGCGCCGCATCGGCTGAGGAGCCCGATTTCGCGCCCACGGTGGACGGGGGCGACGCCGCGGGACTGAAGTCGGTCACGACGCCCGCCGCACTGCTGCATCTCGTGCGGGTGGCACTCGATAGCGGTGCCGAGTCAAACTAGCGCTGTGTACTTCTCACCGAGGCATGCTTGCTGTGAGCGCTGACACCAAGACCACCCGTCCCAATCTCCGGAACGCGAAGGATCGCGTCGGTCCAATTGTTCGCA
>JBDHJO010000234.1:0-3717 GCA_039586875.1 Gemmatimonadota bacterium
AGGCTCTGGATGGAGCGTGGACAACGCGTCGGTGAGAGCCCATGGGCGCACGCTGTACGCAGCCGCACCCCAGGCCGGCGTGTGGAAGTCGCAGGACTACGGCGTCTCGTGGCGGCAGCTCACGAGACCCCAGCCGCCGCCCGGGCAGGAGCCGACGGGGACGCTTGATGTCCCCGTCGTGATCGATCTGGCCGTATCGCCCACGGACCCACGCGTCGTGTTTGCCGCGACCGGCGACGATCGCCGCAACCTCTCACGCACCGGTTTGTACCGGTCAACGGACGCGGGTGAGACCTGGAGCCTGGTGCATCAGTTTCACTGTGGCACCCAAGTGCAGAGGGTGACGCAAGTGCTGCTGGCGCCAGGCCATCCGTCGACGGTTTACGCTGTTGGCGGCTGTGCCATCGCGATCAGTATGGATAACGGCGCACCCGGCTCATGGACCGAGGTGGTACCGCCCGGCATCGCTACCGGCGGCCGCGTGTGGCACGTTGCCGTGAGCGCCGAGCTGCCGGGCGAAGTGCGCCGCCTATTTGCCTGTGGCGGTGGTACGTTGTGGTACTCGCACGATAGCGGGCAGCATTGGTCGGAGGACGCGGGCACTGCGGGAATCCTGCCCGCCGGCTTCTGCGGTCCGAGCGGGATCGGCGGCCACATCCCCGGCCCCCAGGCCCTGGCGATCGACCCGACGAATCCACAGCGGGTCTACCTCGCACATCCCCGTGATGCGAATGGACCCAGCTACTTCACGTCTGGCAGCAACGCCCCGGCGGATGGAACGTACTGTAATGACACATCCGCCAATCCGGTTCGCAACTGCGGCGAAGGGTCATTGTGGTACGGTGACCTCACCAGCTTCGATCCGGACAATCCGGGAACGTTGAGCGGCGCGTGGTCGCAGTTGCCCGGTCCACCGGTCTACCCCGCCGGTGATAGCGGCAGCGCCTTTGTACAGACCCATGCGACCGCCAACGGTTACCTGGTGTTCTTCTCCGACAAAGGCACGGTGCACGTCAGTGCAGGGAAACCGACCATCACCGGTTGGCACCGCCTTGACGGCTGGGATGCATCGCGCAGTTATCGTGAAAACCGGCAAAATGTCTCGCACGTGCACCCCGATCCGCACGGTCTGTACGTGTCATCCGATTTCGATCTCACGCTATCGCCGGGGCCGCACCATGGCGACGTCTACGCGCTCAATGCGGAGCTCAACCAATGTCTCGGTGGCCGCTTGTGGCACGCCAACGACGGCGGCATCTACCGCAGCGACGACTGCGGCGAAACATGGATCAAGGCGTTTACCGGATTGCATACCTTGGCGGCCATCAACATTGCTGTCGATGCGCGGGCGCCGGCGGAGCCGGGGCAAAGCACGCCGCCGGGCCTCTATTTCGGTGCGGGTGACACGGACGATTTGTTCAGCCTCGACGGGGGTGCCAGCTGGCGTGACGGGTGGCGCCAATGCGGCGACTGCGACTCCTGGTTCTCGGATCCGGGGCAACCGGGGAGGGTCTTCAGCATACTGCCGCGACGCTCCAGCTTCGATGTCTACACCAGCGCCACCGGACATCCCGATGCCGGCAGCCAAGCCACGACGAGCGTGGCGATCGACACCGGCGTCGCACCGTTCGCCGTCAGTTGGCAGGTCGCAGCGGGATACCGGCCGATCATCTTGACGTTGTCGAGTGAGACGCCCCTTCCCAATGGCGACTACATCACGATTGAGCAGCTCACCCCTACGCGCCGCGTGCTGCTCCGCGCCCGCGATAGCTTCGGTACTGCCTCGCCGTGGACGCAGGAGCAAGCCGATCTGCCGGGCACCGCGGATGTCGTACAGGCGGCGGGTGGCCACACCTCGCCCACCTACTACGTGGGTGATGGTACGCGTCTCTGGCGCAGTCACCGCGCCGCCAATGGCAACGTCGATCGCTGGGACCGCATCGTTCCCGGTGGTGGCGCCACGGTCGCGTCACGGTTTTACGTCAACCCGTACGATGCGGACGACATCTACATCGTCGACAACAACGCCATTCGCCATACCATGAACGGCACGCACGCCGCCGTGACCTGGGCAACCGATCCGTTGCTCGACGCGGCGCTGAACCCTGACGGAGCGTTCACGTACCAGTGCTTTCGGACCAACTCGAACATCGAGCTGCCGGCGGGCTGCATCCTGAACGATGTCGTGTTCGACCGCGAGGCGCCCGAGACGCGGTTCGCCGTCGGCATGGCGGGCGTGTTCTACTCGGGCGACGGCGTCAACTGGTTCCGCCTGCTCGATACGCGCGCGATGCCCAGCCGACCGCGTGCGGCGTGGTTCGACCGTTACAGCGATCCCAATGACCGCAGCCTCTACATCGCGCTCGACGGTCGCAGCATCATGCGCTGTCACCCGATCCCTGCGACCCCCCCGTCGCCCCTGCCCACGGCCACGCGAACCAGGACGCCGACGGCCACCGTGGCCTGGACACGCACGATACCCCCCACGACGTCGGCTACGGGTACACCGGCACCGAGCGCCACGGCGACGACGACCGGCCCGCCGCAGTCGACCCCAACACCAAGCATGACCGCGAGACCCACGGTGACGCCGACGCCTGCGTACACGCCGACCGCTACCCCAACGGCGACGGACACGCCCTCGCCGGACAAGTGGACGTTTCGTGGTGTGGTTGTAGCGTTCGGGGAGAGCGGCCGGCACCGGTTCGTGCGTGGTGTGCGGGTGAGCCTGTACCGCTCGAGTGGTCCCGCCGAGCTGGGCGAGCAAGTGGCGAGCAGTGTCACCGGCCCGGACGGTACGTTCGTTATGGCGGTTCTGAACGAACCGGATGGAGAACCATCCTACTATTTCCTGGCCCTAGACGATCCGAACTACGCCATCGTGCAAACCATTCCGGGGCCGGCCGCCGAGCGCGTTGGGGATCAGTGGATCCGCTACACGCAGCCACCGCCGGGTGAACATACGGACAACCGTATCGACGTCCGCACCTCGGGGCAGCCCCCGGTCACGATTGCCCCAGACGTCGTCGCGCTGTGGAACGGCCCATGGTTCTTCCTCCCCGTCGATCGGCCAATCGATCCGGGCGATCTGACGCTCGACCTGTCCATTCAAGGCATCGAGATCACACAGGCAACACAGTGCTTCGCACCGGGCGCGGGCTACACCTCGTGCACCGACAATAGCCTGCCGCTAGCCTCCGGCCGGGCGACGGCAGTGCGCGTGTACATCGGTCACAATGGCGGGCCGCTGGCGCGCTGCGCGGCAGCGCAGCCCAGCCAGCCCTTCCTCAAAAACGTGCCAGTCAGGTTGACCTGGTACACTCCGACGTTTGGCGGTGGTGTACCAGGTGCATCGCTATGGGCCGGACCGTCGACGGTGCAGTATTTCGATGTACCGTGTGGGACGAAGCTCGACGATCCTGCCGACGCGGCGGGGTCGCTACGCGCGAATGCGTGGGGGGCGGCCACGTTCATCATCCCCAATCCAACCGGGGAGGCACTTGTCGTGGAAGCGGCGGTGAATACCGGCCCCACAAAGTATCTCGAGGCCAGATACGACAACAACGGTAGCGGACTGGTCAGTGCGCCGCTCGAGGCACGCCCGCCGCTCAAGGTGAAGTGGACGCTGATCGATTACCAGCCATGGGACTCCGAGTACTACCCACACTACAGCGGACAGCGGTTTGCGGACGCCAACGTGGTGGGCGGCGTCGCAGC
>JBDHJO010000053.1:0-15395 GCA_039586875.1 Gemmatimonadota bacterium
TGTGGCCGTGGGCATAGTCGATGCCGGCCGCCACCTCACTCGTGATGCGGACGGTTTCGTCGAGCGAAAGATGCCCATCCTCCTGGAGCCGCTCCTCGAGGGTCCCGCCGTCGGCATGCGGCATCACATAGTACACGTACGATCCGCGAGTACCGGAGGCGAGCAGCGGCAAGATGTTGGGGTGATCCAGCTCCGCGAGTACTTCAATTTCCTGCTTGAAGCGTTCGCTGAGGATCGTGGCTGCATACTCGGGCCGCAGGACCTTCACGGCGATCGGTACGTTGGATCCGGGCGCCCGCGCTGCGTAGACGAGGGACATGCCGCCTCGCCCGATCAGCGCTTCGATCTCGAACTGGCCTGACAGAGATGCCTGTACGTGCTCAAACTTGAGAGGCACAGTCCCTCTCTTTCTCCATCCACAGCAAATATGGGGGCTGCACCGACGACCGCTAGAGTTGCGATGCCTCTTCGAGCTCTTTCCCGCCCGTTTCGGGCAGGAGCGTGAGGATCACGCCGAGCGCCATGAGCAACGCGATCGACGTCAGCGGCACCGCCGTTCCCCACCCCACCCGATCGGCGAGCGCGCCCACCACGCCGGGGGCGATTACATAGCCGATGCGGCCAAGCAGGTTGTTGGTCCAGGAAAACGCATCGGCGCGCATGCTCGTGGGGAAGAGCTCCGTGGTCAGGGCGTTGAGCAGGGTGAGAACGCCGATCGAGGCGACCAGGGCGACGGTGAGGCACGTGGTGAGTGCCCAGAAGGTCTCGAGTTGATAGGCCAGCACGCCGGCGATCATACCGACTGGATAGATGACTGCGGCACTTCGGCGTCGACCCAGATGGTCGATGAACCGGCCGATAGAGAACACGAAGGGCAGGGCAACCAGTGAGGCAATGACGACGGCCCGTCCCACGTCATGGTCGCTGAATCCCCGCTCCGCGACGGCAAACTCCTTCCAGAAGAGCAGCGCCGTATTCGTGCTCATGTAGGTGAGGCCCCACACGAACGCCATTTGCACGACGCGCCCGCGGTAGGGTGTGCGGAAGATGGCCAACGGACGCCGGTCGATCGTCGGCCGACCCCGAATGTGGTCGGTGAATAACGCAGTTTCCCGCAGGTGCCGCCTGGCGTACGGCAGCAGGATGATCGGGAGCACGCCTACGAAGTACACCGTTCTCCAGCCGAAGGGTGTCGCGAGCAGCCAGGGTACCACCGCAGCGCACGCGATCACGCCGAGCGCGTTTGCCGCCTGAATCACACCGAGAACGAAAGCGCGCCGCTCCGCCGGGAACTCCTCGGCGGCGAAGATCATCCCGACGGCCCACTGGGCGATCAGGAAGACGCGCGCGACGAACTGCAGGCCGGCGAAGATCGCCGCCGTGGGCGCGAGTCCCGAGCAGAAGGTGAAGAGCGCATATCCGCCGATGGATATGAGCAGGACGCGCCGTCGCCCCCAGCGGTCCGCCATCCGCACCAAGACGTACGAAACGATCGTCCCGAGGCTGATGACCGACCCGAGCACGCCGCCCTGCGTCTCCGAGAGATCGAACGCATCGCGGAGGTTGGGGAGGATCTGACTCAGCGCGATGAAGTCGTATCCCTCGAAGAACGTGGCGATACTCAGGAAGACGAAAAGCCGCCACTGATACGGGGTGTACCGACGCACCGACGCTCCTCGAGTCGCAACCCACCAAACCGATGCCGCGTGCACGGATTGCGTGGGCGCTTGTGTTGGTTGTGGCGCCTAGCGTAAAGCGCGACCGAGCGGGTGGCAAGGGTTGCACATTGACGCCCCGGGGCCATACCCTACCTTTGCACGGGAACCTACCACTTGGTTGCGAATCGAGGGGGCCACAGCGATGCGACGTTCGAAATGGTTGCTCGTCCTGACCTGCGTGGCGGTGATGGCGTGCTCGCAGCAGATGACGCGCCGGGACATGATGCTGGAGCAGCAGGCGGCGGAAGGCATAGTAAACGCCTGGGTGCGGGCGATGTCCAATGCGCAGATCGACAGTCTCCTGCTGTACTACGACGAGACGCCGGCCGTTCACGTCGTGTGGCCGGACGGGCGCATGGCCAAGGGGTACGAAGGCGTCGAACAGACACTGCGCGAGTTCTACGGCGAGATTCAGTACCTGAACTTCGCCATGAGCCAGCTCGAGGTGGAGGTGCTGGGCCGAGCAGCTGCGCAGGCAGTGTTCCGCCACTCCACCGATGTGGTGGACCGGAACAACCAGCGTGTGGTCTACCCCGGGCGCGGGGTGATGGTGCTGGTCAAGGATGACCAAGACAATCGATGGAAGATCCACACGCAGTTGTTGTCGGTAAATCGTCAATCGGAGAATTGAAGCAGGCCTCCCCGTTGACGGGGCGTTCGCCGAAGGTCGGCCGGCGGGGTGGTTCCGACGCGTACCGTCGGACGCCCCGCCGTCTTCACATGCATCATGGCGGCCGTCAAGCGGTTGTGCGATTTGAAGTTATCGCTTATCGTACCGCAACTTTCCCCCCTGGAGGCCCGGCCTGATGTCGGACCCCTTCCTCAGCTCGGACGATTACGCCGAGCGAGCTCACAAGCTGTACCACGAAGGTCGATACGACGAAGCCATCGCGACGCTGCAGGAAGCCATTGACCGCTATCCCCACGCGGTCGAGCTGTACGTTGGCCTGGCATACGTCCATCTCGCCTGTGAGGAGTACGCGTGGGCGCGGGCGGAATTCGAGCGGGCGGTCGAGCTGGATGGGAGCGACGAGGAGGCGCTTGCCGGACTTGGCGAATCCCTCCTGAAGCTCGGTCGCCGGGGGGCGGCGCTGCA
This sequence comes from Gemmatimonadota bacterium, assembly GCA_039586875.1. Lineage (GTDB taxonomy): Bacteria > Gemmatimonadota > Gemmatimonadetes > Gemmatimonadales > GWC2-71-9 > JAOTVV01. The sequence goes on from JBDHJO010000053.1 coordinate 2,815, forward strand.
GTGCTTCGATCGCGTGCTCGGGCTCGGCTTTCGGGGCGACCACGATCTCATGTTGCAGATCGGGCGCGCGCTGTTCCGCGAGGGGATGCTGAGGCACGCGCGCGGGTTCTTCGAGCTTGCGACGCAACACCATCCTGACTCGTCCGAAGCGGCGGCGGCCCTGGGATACGCCGAGCACCGGCTCGGTGAGGAGGAGAACGCCTTGTACTGGCTGCGTCGCGCGCTCGATCTCGACGCCGTGCACGCGGAAGCCCGCATCTACCTGGGCAACCTGCTGTACGACCGGGGGGAGTACGACGCCAGCCTGTTTCACTTCGAGCGCACGGAGCCGTCTGAGCACTACGATGAGCTGGCGCTCTGGCGCACGATCGAGTTGAAGAAGTCCATCTACCGGCTACCGAACGACGACCCCGAGCTCGTGCCGTGGCAACATCGTCTGGCCGAGCTTGCGAGCGCGCTCGACCCGGTCGATCAGCTCCTGGAGGAGCTTGCCGGTCTGCAAACCGACGGGTCGGTCCGCGACCCGCACCAGATCGAGCTGTTCGGCACGCTCCTCACGGAGCTGCAGGGCATGCAGCGTCGTCATGCGGGCGACGTGCACCGCGTGAAGACGTCCGCCGGGGTAACCTACGCCGGTACGTGGGAAGAGATCGTGCTCCAGATGAAGATGGATGACAGCGACGGGGCGCGTGCGTCTCTCAAGGAGTACATGCGGCAGTATGCGCTCCGCAGCCGCATGCAGCACGGTGCCGTCATCCCCGTGACGGACGCCAAGAGCTTCGTGGAGGGGGTCGCCGCCGCGGGGCTCCTTCGCATTCTGGGCTGACGCCGTGCGGCGGGCGCCGCGATCGTGCGGTGCCCGCTTGCCGGGCCACCACCCGTAACCCCGCATAACACCATGCAGTGGACCCGCGACGTCTTCCGGCTCGTCCTTCCGAACGGCGTCACCGCCCTCGTGCAGCGCGAGACCTCCGCGCCCGTGGTTGCCGCCGTGACGCACGTGCGTGCCGGGTACTTCGACGAGCCGGACGAGTGGTCCGGGATCGCGCACGTGCTCGAGCACATGTACTTCAAGGGCACGGCTCGGCGCGGGCCCGGTGTGATCGCTCGCGAGACGCAGGAGGTCGGGGGGTACATCAACGCCGGCACGATCTACGACAAGACCGTCTACTACACCGTGCTGCCGTCCGCGGCGGGTGGTGTCGAGCGCGCACTGGATGTGCAGGCCGACGCATTGATGCACGCAGCTCTCGATGCGGACGAGCTCGGGCGAGAGCTCGAGGTGATCATCCAGGAGGCCAACCGCAAGCTCGATGACCCGTCAGCGGTGACGGCGGAGACGCTCTACGAGCTGCTGTTCGATCGGCACAGAATGCGCCGGTGGCGCATCGGGTCGGCGGACAATCTGCGCCGGCTGACGGCGGATGACGTACGTGCGTACTACGAGAGCCGCTACACGCCGGGGCGGGTGGTGATCGCGGTCGTGGGCGACGTCGATCCGGATCACGTGTTGGGGTTGATCGAAGCCTCGTTCGGCCCATGGTCGCGATCGACGCAGGAGGTGCCGACATCACCGGCCGAACCCGATCGGCGGCAGGCCCGTGCGCGGACGTTGCGGGGCGACGTCGAGCGGCCGCTCGCGAGCATCGGGTGGCGCACGGTCGGCACCCTGCACGAGGATGCCCCGGCACTGGATATTGCGGCCACGATGCTCGGATCTGGTCGTGGCTCCAGGCTCTACCGAGCCTTGCAGGTTCCGGGGATCGCGGCGAGCTCAGGTGCATTCCACTACACGCCGACCGAGGTCGGCGTGTTCGAGCTCGACCTCGAAGCCGAGGGCGATCACATCGAGGACGCGATACTGCGCGCAGTGGATCTCGTGGAGGGGCTTGGCGAAGACGGTCCCGGTGCTGACGAAGTGCGGCGCGCGCGCTCTCTCGTGGCTACCGGGTGGGCCCGACGGCTCGAATCGATGGATGGTCGCGCGACTGCCCTGTGTGAGGCCGAGGCGCTCGGCGGGTATGAGTTGCTGGACGAGATGGCGGCGAGACTGTTGCGAGTATCGAGTGCGGAGGTTCGGGACGCCGTCCGACGGTGGCTCGGTCGGGACTCGTTGAATGGTGTGATCTACCTCCCGAAAGCCACCGCGGATCTGGGCCTCGCGGCCGCGTGGCCGCCGCCGTCGGCCGGGACGGCCGTCGCGAAGTCAGCCCTCCCAACCCTGCGGCCATTGGGTGACGCGCCGGCCGTGCCGACGCCAAGCGTGCTGCCGGAGGGACTCCGGCACTGGGCGTGTCCCGGGCTCGACTTGTTGATCCGTCCCAAACCGGGATCGCAGGTGGTCACGCTGTTGCTCCATTTCCCCGGTGTTCCGCTGCGGGAGGAACTCCACACGGCCGGGGTGTCCTGGCTCCTGGCTCGGTCGGCGATTCGTGGAGCGGGCGGCCTTCGTGGAGAGGAACTCGCGCTTGCGGCCGAGATGCTCGGCGGCGCGATCGTACCGTCCGTGTCGTCCGATTCGATCGGGTGGAGCATCACGGTCGCGCCGCAGGGTCTCGCCCACGCAGCGGCGCTGCTACGCAGCGTGGCGATCGACGCGGAGTTGGAAGACGCGGCGGTCACCGTCGAGCGCGGGTTGCAGGTCAGCGACGCACGGCGGGTGCGCGACGACATGTTTCGGTATCCGCTTCAGCGAGCACTCGGCGTGGCATTCCGTGGTCATCCCTACGGCCTGCCCGGTCTGGGGGACCCCAAAACGCTCGCCGCCATCGCCGGCGACGAGGTCAGAGCCTGGGCACAACACCTGGCGGGGACGCGTCCGGTGGCGGTCGTGGTCGGGGATGTCGGGTTCGACACGGCCCTTCAGGCGCTCCAACCGCTCATCGGCTGGGACGGCCCGGTCGGGTCGTCCGGGACCGTATCGCTCGCCGGGTGGAAGTCCGCCACGCAATCGGAGGACCGCGACAAGCAACAGACGGCCCTTGCCCTCGCATTCCCCGCCCCTGCGGCCTCCTCACCCGATCGCTTTCCCGTGGGGGTCATCGGGGCGCTGCTCAGCGGGCTCGCGGGTCGGTTGTTCGACGAGTTGCGGGAACGGCGTTCGCTTGCCTACACCGTGGCGGCGATGCCCTGGCTAGCCCGTGAGGCCGGTGCAATGCTCTGCTACATTGCCACATCGCCCGAGCGCGAGGACGAGGCGCGAACGGCCATGCTGGCCGAGCTCCAACGACTCAGCGAGGAGCCGCCGACGCCGGAGGAACTCCATCGCGCGCGGAGCTACGCCGCCGGTGTGGCGGAGATCGGGCGACAGAGCGGGCGCTCAGTAGCTGGGACGATCCTCGAGGCCTGGCACCGCGGAGCTATCGAGGATTGGGCGTCCGGTCCGGAACGCCTTCGTGCCGTGGAGCTGGATCATGTCCTCAGGGTCGCGGCAGAGGTGTTCCGGGTCGATCGGGTCGCTGAGTATGTGGTGCGGGGGGCGGGAGCGTCCTGACGCTCCCGCGACCTTAGAACATCGACATCGCCAGGAAGGACCGGAGGTTCTCGTTCGTGACGCGCAGGCGCTGGGACAGGAGCCGGACGACGCTCCAGAGCACCTTGTACGCGAGGTCGCGGTCGAAATCGAGCAGCATCTCGAAGTCGGAACGCGTGATCGTGAGCAGCGTACAATCGGTGTTGGCGATGGCGTCCGTTGAGCGCTCGGACCGGTCGAACACGGACATTTCTCCGAAACAGGCGCCGGCCTTCAACACGGCGAGCGCCTCCTCGCCTGAGCCGGGGACGTCACGGGAGATGCGGACTTCACCCTTGGAGATGATGAACAAGCGATTGCCGGGCTCGCCTTCCTTGAAGATCGTCGCCGCCGACTTGAAGTGCTGTTCCTTGGCGATCTCGACGATCCGCTCGAGCTCATCGTCCTCGAGGTCGGCGAAGATTGCGGCCTGTTTGATAAGCGCCGTGTCCATGAGTCCTCCGACAAACGCGCGGAGCGCGGGGTGAATTCGCAAGGTACCGGCGCTTCTGGGGTGCGGCAAGCAAGGGCGCTCGTTCAGCCGCCCGACCTGCTCACGGCGCTGCGGCTGCCGCTGGCGCTTGCCTTCCTCCTGGTGGACGATACGCTCGGGCGCATTGTGATTCTCGCGGTCGCCGCGCTGAGTGACTTCGTGGACGGGATCTGGGCCCGGCGTATCGGTGGCTCCCGCCTGGGTGCCGTCCTGGATCCGGTGTGCGACAAGCTGTTCATGCTGGCGGCGTTCGCGGTTGTCTGGATGTCGCGGGTCCTCGCGCCGCTCGAACTGCTCGGGGTGCTGCTCCGCGACGTGGTGGCGCTCATTGCGTTCCTCGTGACGTGGGCCCTCAGACGACCGACCACGTTGCCCGCGCGCGCCGGCGGCAAAGCTGTAACGGTAGGGCAACTGCTCACGCTTGCAGCGTTCCTCCTGGACTCGGACCTCGTGCGGCCCCTCGCTTGGGCAACGGCCGCGATCTCGGTGTACGCGATTGCGGACTACAGTCGTGCGGCGAAGCATCGTTAGCGGAGGTGTGCGTGAAATGTCTGGTCGAATGACCTTGGTGGTGGTACTTGGTGGCATGCTCTCGACTGTGGGGAACGCGCAGGAGCCGGCCGCGCCGCAGCCATCGACTGCGATCGGTCTGTACGGCTTCAGTGCGAGAGGGGGGGTGGATTTCGCAGAGCCTGGCCAGGCCGTCGCCTCCGTTGCGCTCGATGCCGGGCATCTCTTCACCGACCGGCTTCGTCTTCGCCCGTCGGGTGAGATCGGCTTTCTGGGCGACGACAACACCTATCTCGCGAATCTGGAGGCGGTGTACCGTATCACGGGCGATCGCGAGATCGCTGTGCCGTATGTGGGTGCCGGGGTCGGCGTCTTCGGCCGCGATGCGTGTGATGCGGACGATGCGTGCCCGGGTATCTGGCTGCAGTTCGTGCTGGGGTTCGAAGTCAGACTCCGGCAGGGGATGGCGTGGATCGTCGAGTACCATCCGGTCGACGCGTTTCGTCGTCATCGCGTGATGGTCGGGCTCACGACGAGGAGGGGACCGTGAGTGTGTCGAACCAGCGGTCGGTGCGGGTGACGTGGCAGGGCCACGGTCTCCGCTTCGAGGGGGGCGGGACGCAACCCGAGACACCGAGCATCGTCGTCGACGGCGATGGGGAGAAGGGGCCAAGCCCGATGATCACGCTGTTGCTTGCCGCGGCCGGGTGCTCAGGCGCCGATGTCGTCCTGATTCTCCAGAAGATGCGGGTGACCCTCACCGCGCTGCGCATTGATGTGACCGGTACACGGCGCGACACGGAGCCGCGGCGGTATACCGCCGTACGCTTCAGGTTCGAACTGGCAGGGGAGGGACTCGACATGGCCAAGGCTGAGCGCGCCGTCGGGCTCTCGATCGAGAAATATTGTTCGGTCGTCGCGTCATTTGCCCCGGACATCGCTGTGGAGCACGAGGTTGTCCTGGTCTAATTGGGGGGTCGTGCTGCTCGTGCTCCTCGTGCCGTCGGCGATCGCGGCACAGAGCGCTCGGGAGTTGCAGGTGCACGGCGCAGGCGTCTTTTCCGGCAACACGTTTGTCGGCGGTGGGGTCGGGTTCGGCCTGCGCTCGTCGGGTCGCGCTCGCGCTGACATCGTCGCAACGGCCGGTGCCGTCGATGGCGAGTTCGCGGGCCGCGGAGAACTCATTCTCACGTACCATGTGAACCCCTATCGTCGACGCGGGATCTCGCCGTACGCCGGCGGCGGCGTGGCGCTGCTGGCCACGGCGGACGACGTGGCGGAGTACGTCTTGCTCGTCGTCGGTGTCGAGAGCGCGCCGGTGCGGCGGATCGGATGGTTCGCTGAAGCGGGCGTCGCCGGGGGTGTGCGGGTCGTGGCCGGCGTGCGGGTCCGCTGGCGGTCCCGGAGGTCCTGAAAACACGAAACCCCGCACGGAATGCGGGGTAGTTCAGCGTCGGACCTCGGTGGCGACGTCAGTTCGTGGCGCCGACCGTGGGGGTGTTGTTGATCACCGGCTGACAATACCGCTCACCGAGGCTGCGCAGATCCTTGAGCTCGTCCTCGCTGAGTGAGGGGTACCGTTCGGCCATGTACTCGATGGTGTCGTCGAACCACTCCTTCTGATGCTCTACCGTCGCTTGGAGGACGCCACAGCGCAGGATGTGGCTATACATCTCGTCGCGGGCCTTCTCGAGGGCCGGCGATGGTTGGGGCGCTTCTGGGGAATTTTTGGCCATGCAGTCGCAATCCTCTGCCGTTTTCAGGCTGTTGGTGTCGGCAGTATTGTAAATAGGTCGAGCCCAAGTTGCAAACGACGTGCATTCGATACGTTTGCAGAACGCAAACAGGTAAGCGTGCGAGATGCCGGAACCGTCTTACGATGAAGAGGCACGATCCCAGCGGCTACGTGAGTTGTTACGTGCGCTGGCGAGCCGCATCCGCGAGTTGGATGCACGCGATGAGCTACTCGGCGCCGGCCCGGAGCTCTTGCGGTTGATGGGGGACGTACGGAGCGAACTGTTCCACTACGAGGTACGTTGTACCTACGACTCCCCGGAGGCGGCGGAGAGTCGCCGGATCGTGGATGAAGCCCAGCGGCAGATGGACAATCTGGAGCTGGACGAATCGGGGCCGGACTTCAACGACGAGGAGAATGACGATCCATGGCGCAGTCAGTGAATCTCAAGCCTTTCTACTTGGTGTTCGGCGCCGTCGTGCTTGCGGGCGCTGCATGGATTTGGTCGTCCAGGTCCGGCGGGGAAGCCATCGAGGTCGGGCCGATGCCGCTGAATGCCACGGCGTTTCCGGGCTGGGTGCTCGGGAGCGATTCGGCACCGGTGGAGATCGTCGAGTATGCCGATTTTGAATGCCCGGCGTGCGGGCACTTCGCCATCCTCACGGCCCCGGACGTGAAGACGCGGTTGGTGGCCTCGGGGCGGGTGCGCTTTCGGTTTCGGGACTTCCCGCTCGATGGCCATGCAAACTCGCCGGCCGCCCACTTGGCCGGCGCCTGTGCCGGCGAGCAGGGACGGTTCTGGGAAATGGCCGACCAGCTGTTCTACCAGCAGCGTGAGTGGGTGCCCGAGCGGCGTCCCATGCGGGAGTTCAGGCGATATGCCGATGCCATCGGTCTCGATGTCGACCAGTGGGAGGCCTGCATGAAGGAGGGCCGATCGGCAGGCGGCAAGGTCGCCGCCGGCAAGCAGGAGGGGATCGCCATCGGCGTGCAGTCGACCCCGAGTTTCGTGATCGGGGGCCTGCTGGTCGCCGGATCGCTCAGCTACGACAGCATCGTCAGTCTCGTCGAACGGGCTGAGGCACGCCTGGCCCAATGAAGCACCGCATGGCGGCGGCCCTACTCGGCCTCGTGGGGTTCTTCATCTCACTCTACCTGTGGCTCTGGAAGGTCGGGCTCCTGGGCACCATTGCCTGCGGGGATGGCGGGTGCGAGGTGGTTCAGTTGTCCGAATGGGCGTATTTCCTCGGTGTCCCCGTGGCCTTTTGGGGGATGCTGGCCTACGGGGCCATCGTCGCGACCAGCCTCGCGGGGCTGCAGCCCCGCTGGCTGAATAGCCGCGGACCGAGCGTGCTCCTGGCTGTACAGGCCGGGATTGGCGTGCTGTTCAGCGGTTACCTGACGTACCTCGAAGCGGCCGTCATCCACGCCTGGTGCCGGTGGTGCGTGGTGTCCGCCATCCTGGTGTGCGTGATCTTTGCCGTCTCGCTGGTGGGCCTCCGGCGACGGCCCGGCCCGGTCGAGGCGGCCTAACTCTCCGTTCCCTCGTACTTCTCCTTTAGGGAAGCAACCACTTTCGGGTCGGCGAGGGTCGTCACGTCACCCAGGGCGTGGCCCGTCGCAATGTCCCGCAATAGCCGCCGCATGATCTTGCCGCTGCGGGTCTTCGGCAGATCGGCCGTGAAGAAGATGCTCTCCGGTCTCGCGATCGCCCCAATTTCCTTGGCCACGTGCTCTTTGAGATCGTCTTCCATCACCGGGGTTGCTTCGCGGCCGGCCCGCGTGATCACGAACGCCACGACGACGTTGCCCTTGACCTCGTGCGGCTTGCCCACGACCGCCGCTTCGGCCACCGCCGGATGGGAGACGAGCGCGCTCTCGATCTCCATCGTCCCGATGCGGTGTCCGGCGACGTTGAGCACGTCATCCACCCGGCCAAGGATCCAGAAATACCCGTCCGCGTCCCGCTTCGCGCCGTCGCCCGTGAAATAACGACCGGGGAATCGGCTCCAATACTGCTCCTTGTATCGTTTGTCGTCACCGTAGATGGTCCGAAGCATGCCAGGCCACGGATGCTTGATCGTCAGGAACCCACCCCCCTCCTTCACCGGCTTGCCCGCGGCATCGACGAGCTCGGCCTCGATTCCGGGGAAGGGGACCGTGGCGGAACCCGGCTTCGTGGTGGTGACGCCCGGGAGCGGCGTGATCATGATCCCACCGGTCTCCGTCTGCCACCACGTATCGACGATGGGACAACGGTTGGCGCCGATGTGCTTGCGGTACCACATCCACGCTTCCGGATTGATGGGCTCACCGACGGTGCCCAGTAGACGAAGGGTCGAGAGGTCATGCCGCTTTGGGAACTCGGGGCCCCACTTCATGAACGCGCGAATGGCCGTGGGGGCGGTGTAGAACACGGTGACGCCGTAGCGTTCGACGATGTCCCAGGTCCGGTCGCGATCGGGCCAATCCGGGGCACCCTCGTACATGACGACGGTCGCGCCGAGGGCCAACGGGCCGTAGACCACGTAGGTGTGACCGGTGATCCATCCCACGTCCGCCATGCACCAGTAGACGTCCTCGGGCTTGAGATCGAACACCCATCGGGTGGTCGCGGTTGCCTGCGTCAGGTACCCACCGGTGGTGTGCACGATGCCCTTGGGCTTTCCGGTGGTGCCGGAGGTGTACAGGATGAACAGCAGGTGCTCCGCGTCCAGCTTGGCCGGCTTGCACTCCGCCTTGGCGTCGCTCATGAGCCGGTGGTACCAGTGATCCCGGCCTTCCTTCATATGGATCTGGGTGCTGGCGGCCTCCTCGCGCCGGACCACGACCACGTGCTCGATGGTGGGCGTCTCCGCCACCGCTTCGTCGGCGTTCTTCTTCAGGAGCACCTGCTGGCCCCGCCGGTACCCAATGTCGGCGGTGATTAGCACCTTGGCCTTGGCGTCGTTGATGCGGTCGCGCAGCGCGTGGGCGGCGAAGCCGCCGAACACGACCGAGTGCGGCGCGCCGATCCGGGCGCAGGCGAGCATCGCCACGGCCGCCTCCGGGATCATCGGCAGGTAGATGGCGACCCGGTCGCCCTTTCGAACCCCAAGCCGTTTCAGGACGTTGGCAAACCGATTGACCTCGCGATACAGCTCCCAGTAGGTGATCGCCCGGCGATCACCCGGCTCGCCCTCCCAGAGCAGGGCCACCTTGTTCCGCGTTGCCGTTGCCACGTGCCGGTCCAAGCAGTTGACCGAGACGTTCAGCTTTCCGCCCACAAACCACTTGGCGCGTGGCAGCTTCCAGTCCAGTGTCTTCTTCCATTTCGTGAACCATTCGAGGTGCCGGGCCTGCTCCGCCCAGAAGCGCAGCCGCCGTCGCCCGTCGTCATAGACGTCGTCGTCGGCGACCACGGCCTGGCGGGCAAAATCGGCACGCGGCGGGAAGGTCCGGCCTTCGTTCAACAGTGTCTGGAGGTCCTCGCTCATCGGTTCCGTCCTGAGGCTCTGAGAAAACCAAGGCAGTTCGGTAGTAAGAAATACGATCGCCCGAGTCCCACAAGATGTGGGTCAATGGTATATTCCGGCCGCTTTCGGCGGACCGATAGGGTTTGCCGGCACGGTGCGATGCTTCAGAGGGTGCGAGCGCAAGCCATGGCAGGAGGACAGGCCGCAGTTCAGGTGCAGGACGTGTCCCGCCGGTTCGGTCACCGGTGGGTGGTGCGGAACGTGTCCATGGACGTGGCTCCGGGCGAGGCGGTCATGCTCGTGGGCGGCAACGGGGCGGGGAAGACGACGCTGCTTCGGGTCATGGCCGGCCTGCTGCGGCCGAACCGCGGGGCGGTGTCGTACGAGGGAAGCGTTGGGATGGTAGCGCACCACACCATGATGTACGATGCGCTCACGGCTCGGGAGAACCTCCTCTTCTTCGGCCGCCTGCACGGACTGACAGACGACGGCCGGGCGGATCGCTTGATCGAGCGATTGGGGCTTGGACACGCCACGCACCAGCGGATCGGGACGTTCAGCCGCGGGATGCTCCAACGGCTCGCCATTGCGAGGTCGCTCCTGCACGCACCGCGGGTACTGCTGTACGACGAACCGCTCACCGGCCTCGATGATGCCGCGTCACGTGTGGTGCTCGAGGTGATCACAGAGCTCAAGGCATCGGGCGCGGCACTCGTCATAGCGAGCCATCAACTCGTGGAGCTGGTCAGCTCTGTGGAGCGTGTGGGCTATATGGTGAGTGGGCGGCTGGTCGCCATCGAGGGCATCGACGGCAAGGACGCGGGCGGCGTTGTGTCGCGGTACCGGGAGCTGGTGGCCGATGCCGGGTGACCTGGTGCGTGTGACGCTTGCGGTTGCCCGCAAGGACCTGAAGGTCGAGTGGCGGACGAAGACCGCGTTCGTGTCGTCGCTGGTGTTCGCCGTGCTGGTCCTGGCCGTGCTCTACTTCGCCCGAGACAAGACGAGCGTTGGCGATTACGACCTCGCCCCCGGGGCCCTGTGGGTGACCTTTACCTTTGCCGGGATGCTGGGTCTCAACCGCGCGTTCCTCATCGAGCGTGAGAATCGGGCACTCGACGGCCTACGGCTGACGCCGACCACGCCCACGGCGCTGTTCCTCGGCAAGGTGCTCGGCAACTTGGTGTTTCTCGGGGTCGTCGAATTGGTATCGCTGCCCCTGTTCATTCTGTTCTACGACGTACCGATCTGGCGGGAGCTCCCGTTGCTCCTTGGCGTCGTGCTGCTCGCCACGGTGGGGTACGTCGCGGTGGGCACGCTCCTGAGCGCGATGGTGGTGCGCACGCGGTTTTCGGAAGTCATGTTGCCGGTCCTGTTGCTCCCGTTCCTTATTCCGCCGATCGTGAGCGCGGTCCAGCTGACGTGGCGCATCCTCGCGCTCCGACCCTTGAGTGAGATGACGGGCTGGCTTAGCTTGCTCGGCGCCTTCGATCTCATCTTCTTCACCCTCTCCCTACTTCTTTTCGAGGTAATTCTGGTCGAATGACACGCCGCGAGCGAGCGCAACGCGTTGCCAGGAATGGGCTTATCGTCACGACGGTGGCGATACTCGGCCTTGTTGCCGTGTACGTTCGGGCCCTCGTCTTCACGCCGGTCGAGCGATCCCAGGGACTGGCGCAGAAGATCTTCTACGTGCACGTGCCCGGGGCGTGGGCAACGCTGCTGGCCTTCGCCATCTGCGGGCTGCTGAGTTTGCTGTACCTCATCGTGCGGGAGCGCAAGTACGACCTGATGGCGGCGGCATCGGCCGAGGTCGGCACGGCCCTCGCGATCGTGATGCTCACGACGGGCCCGCTCTGGGGGAAGCCGATCTGGGGCACGTGGTGGACCTGGGATGCCAGGCTCACCTCGACCCTGTTCACGTTTTTGTTGTTCGTCGGATACCTCGTGTTGCGGGGGGCGCTCAGTGACTTCGACCTCCGCGCGCGTTTCTCGGCCGTGCTGGGCGTGATGGCGCTCGTGCTTGTTCCGTTCATTCACGTGAGCGTGACCTGGTTCCGCACGCTCCACCCCGACCCGGTCGTGCTGAAGCCCGAAGGGCCCTCGCTGCCGAGTGTCATGCTGGTGACGCTCCTGTCTTCGGTGGCGGTGTTCACGGTGCTCTATGTGGGATTGGTGATGCAGCGGTACGCCCTTGCCGTGCTGCAGGACGTTCGAGAAGAGGAGGAGGCCGGCGATGGGCCCGATTGATAACGGTCCCTACATGGTGGCTGCCTACGTTGTGGCGGCGGTCGTCATTCTCGCGTACTCGGTGTCGCTCTATCTCAGGGTGCGCAAGTACCGCGACCACTGATTGGTGATCGGGCCGGCCTGACGCCGGCTATCCGCTAAGCACCGAGCACTGCGCCGAGCACGGCCATGCCCCCGCCCACGGCCGTGGCCGTGGCATTCACCACGTCGTTATCGATCCAGTGCAAACCGCCGGTCAGGTCGGCGGGTGCATCGCACGCGTGCCGAGACTGCTCGAGTTCCCGCTCGCATTGCGCACACCGGTATCGGGCTTGGACAGTCGATCCGAGAAGCGAATCGGCAACCATGCCGACGATCCCTCCGGCGGCACTCCAGAGCGCGACGGCAGGGGTTGCTCCGATGAGGACGGCGACTCCACCCAGCACGAGCGCACCCGCAATACCCCCGGCCGACCCGAGCCAGGTGACCCCCCCGGACGTTCCGGGAGCCACGGTCCGCCGTCCGACGAGAAGACGCGGCGGCCGTCGGGAGTAGCGCCCGATCTCGGTCGCCCAGGTGTCGGCCTGCGCGGCCGCGAGGGTGCCGACCATGAGCGCCCATCCCAATGTCGGCGCGGCGGGGATCGCCAAC
>JBDHJO010000235.1:0-4882 GCA_039586875.1 Gemmatimonadota bacterium
CTCTACGAGCGCCTGGGCGAGGACATTGCCATCGAGCTCGTGGACTGGTTCAACGCCGTGGACGCCACTTACCAGGACGACCTGCGGGAACTGAACAAGCAGAACTTCCGACGGTTTGCTGCCCGGATCGATCGGCGGTTCGCCGAGGCGGACGTGAAGGCAGCACAGCGGTTTGCGGCATTCGACCGGCGCATCGCCGATGCGGACGCGACGGCGGGACAGCGGTTTGCGGCATTTGACAGGCGGATAGCGGATATCGAGCGGCGGTTCGCGGAGTTCCGCGCCGAAGTGGAGGTGTCGGTGGCACAGCTGCGTGCAGAACTCCGCACCGGTTTGTCCGAGACCCGCGCCGATCTGCTCAAATGGATGTTCGGCTTCTGGATTGCCACGCTGGTGCCGCTCGCGGGGCTGATGGTGGGGTTGGCAACGATGCTGCGCTGAAGCGCAAACGGGTACAGGCCTGCGGCGTACGGCGGGTGCAAGGTGCAAAGGGGGGTGCAGGGTGTAGGGTGCAGGGTGCAGGGGACAGTGAAAGGTGAAAAGTGAAAGGCCGTCGTGACGCGGCATCCCGGTTGGCTCCAGCTCACAGCTCCCAGCTGACAGCTCACATCCGTTTCACTTTTCACTGTTCACTTTTCACTCGTTGAAGGCCCAAGGCGCTTCGGTACGGGCTCGGCATTGCCAACCTGGGGTCGAACTGATAGGATCGGACGCTTGGATGCGATCCCGATCTCTCATAGCCCAAGGAGCACTCATGCGTCTTACTGCAACCATGCTTGGAGTCGCGTTGCTCGCGGCCTGTGCACCGGCCGATGACACCGCCGAGCAGGCGACCGAACAGCCGACCGAACAGCCGGCCGGTCCGACGCTCGCGGACTTCGCCGGTACGTGGGAGTTCTTGGTGACCGTCGAAGGTGCTGCGGAGCCGGTGTCGGTGCTCATCTCCGGATCGGCTGACGGATCCGACTGGGTCATGACCGCCGAGGACCGCGATCCGATCCCGATGACGGTGTCGGTGCAGGGCGACAGCATGATCGGCGAGACCGCCGAGTACGAGAGTCTCCTCCGGGAAGGGGTGATGGTGCGCGTGCGCACGGCATCGGTACTTGCCGACGGGATGCTGACCGGTGTGATGACGGCCACCTACATGACGGCGGACGGCGAGGAGCTGGTCCCCGGCACGGTGAGCGGCACGCGCGCAGAGGTGCAGTGAGGGTCCGAACGCTGCCGGCGACAGTATAGAGGTACGCAGCGATCAGACGCGCGCATCGCGGATGACCAGTTACACGAACGGCCCCCACCCGGGGGCCGTTTGTCGTTTTCACCCTTCAGGGTTGTCGGTGTTACGGGCTCGTGTCGAGCGCCCCGGTGCGCGCCACGACCCCACCATGACGAATTCTTGTCCGCCGGGGTGGACGTCGTAGTTGCGGTTGGCCTGGCGTCGGAATCCTCCGCTGCGGAACAACCGGCGCCGATCCGCGACCGTCACGCGTTCGCCGTCGTCGGTGAGTGTCGCCGCCATCAGCCAACTCTGCCCCTGCCCGAAATACAGGAGCTCCGCGCCGTCCGCGGACCACATCGGCCAACTGCCGCCGCCTACGGACACCAGCGTCCGGGACCCCATGTCCGGGTAGGATCGCACGTACACTTCGACCGTCCCCGTCTCGTCGGAGGTGTAGGCGATCCACCGGCCGTCCGGTGACAGGGCGCCGTGCTCCTCCAACGCCGGGGTCTCGAACAGCGGAACGGCTTCGCTCGCTCCGTCGAGTGCGTAGCGCCACAGGTCCCCCGCGTCCGGCCCCGCACTGCCGGTACGCTGCCGCCGAAAGACGATCTCGCGGTCGCCCGGCACGAAGGCCATCTGCCAGAAGTTGTCCTCGCCCGCCACGACCCGCTCCACCCGCCCGGTGCCGTCGGCCGGCCGACGGTAGAGTGCGGCGGCCAGGGTGTCGCCCGACCCGACGACGGAGAAGCCGAGCGTGCGACCGTCCCACGACCACGCCGGGTCAGCCACGGGCCGGTCGAAACTCAAACGCTGGGCGGTGCCGTCGGCCATGGTGTAGACCCACAGGTCCCCGGTGTCCCCGGCGTCACTGCGCACATAGGCGATCCGGTCGCCCGTCGGCGAATAGCGCGGATGCACGATGCGTGGCGCCGAGACCAGCGTGCGACCCCGCCCCTCGCGGCTCACCAACATCAACTCTTCGGCACCCGAGCCTTCCAGGTAGACGAGCGTGCCCGTCGGTGAGATCCCATAGAGTGCGACGGAACCGAAGTTGCCCAGCTGCACGTTCTCGACCAGATGTCGCCGCGCTCCCTCGAGGGAGAGCGTCCGCTCGTTGAAGTCCTGACTGACGACGATCCCGTCCGGCGTCGCATAGACGATCGTGCCCCGTCCGTCGCTGACGGGACTCAAGCCCGGGCCGAGCCGCGTGATCTCCCCCGATTCGAGGGAGAGTGCGGCAAGCTGCAGGTCAGGAGGAGGTGTCGTTCCGGGCATCACCTCGGTAAACAACACCAGGTCGGTGCCCGGCACGTGCGACGGTTCCAGATGCAGGCGCATGGAATCGCCGGGCTGCGTGAGACGCTCGACCGGACCGCCCGCGGCCGCGACCTGAAACAGCGTGCTCCACCCCAGCTCCGGGTCCGCCGCGGCGAGCACGAGGGTGTCGTTGGATCCCCAGCTCACGGATCCCACCGTGCGCAGGTCCACCTGCACCGAACCGCTGCGCGAGACGGCGATGGTCTGCGGCGCGCCTCCCGTCGTCGGCACGCGCTTCAGCGCGCCTTCCATGTCACTGAAGAACCCGAGCCAGGCACCGTCCGGAGAGAAGAACGGCAGGCGCGCCCCCTCCGTACCCGGGATGGGTCGCCAGTCCCGCTCGTCGAGCGCACGCTGGTAGAGCTGGGTACCGACTTCCGTGCCGACGAAACTGACCAGCCGCTGCCCGTCCGGCGACGGGAGGACCCAGTACAACACCATGGTGGAGTCGGGGGGATCGAGATAGAACTCGACGGCCCCCACGCCCTGCCCAGCGTTCGTCGGCCGGAGCCATCCCCACGCGGCGACGACGGAGAGCACCACGAGCGCGCCCACCAAGGCGGCAGCCGTCGACCGCGGCACCGTCGGTCCACCAGCGCGACCGGCGGTCGCCGTGGCCATCCCCGTCCCCGCGAAGCCCGGGTTCTGGAGCGCCGCGGAGAAGTCCGCCGCACTCCCGAACCGGTCGGCCGGCAGCTTCTGCAGCGCCTTGGTCACCGCGGCGGCCACGTGGGCGGGTACGGAGTGGCGGAGGTCGGTCACCGGACGCGCCTCGTCGGCGACGATCTGCATGATGATCTGCTGGGCGGTCGCGCCGCTGTGGGGCGGGCTGCCGGTCAGCATCTCGTACAACACACTCGCGAGCGAGTAGACGTCGGAGCGCGCGGTGATGTTCTTCGCACCCGTGGCCTGCTCGGGGCTCATGTAGTGCGGGGTGCCGAGCGAGAGCCCCGTTTCCGTCATGCGCCCGCCGGCTGCGGCACTGACGGCAAGCGCGATGCCGAAATCGGCCACCATCGGCCGCCCGTTGTGCAGGAGGATGTTCTCCGGCTTGATGTCGCGGTGGATGACCCCCTGCTCGTGGGCTGCATGCAGCGCGTCGGCCACGTCGACGGTGAGCTTCACCGCCTCGTCGATCCCGAGCTGTGCTTCGCGATCGAGCAGGTCCCGCAGCGTCTCCCCCTCGATGTACGGCATGACGTAGTAGAGGAAGCCGTCGGCCTCGCCCGAATCGAACAGCGGCAGGATGTTCGGGTGCTGGAGGCTCGCCGTCGTCTTGATCTCCTGCACGAACCGGTCGGCGCCGAGCACGGCGGCGAGCTCGGGCTTCAGCACCTTGAGCGCAACCGGGCGCTCGTGTTTCAGATCGGTGGCGAGGTAGACGGTCGCCATCCCGCCTTCGCCGAGTTGGCGCTCGATGGCATAGCGCTCCGCGAGCGCGGTTCCGAGGCGGGAGGGGATGTCGGGCATGGCGTCGCAAGATACGGGTGAGCGGCGGATATTGGGACCCGGTGTGGACCACGACGCCGGGACGCGGCGTGCCCCGGATGCTCGTCGCTACGGTGAGGGCATCACCCGTCGAGCGGTACCGGTGCGGGGGACCGCTCCGTCGGTCGCCATTCTGGCCACCACGAGCGTCCCGGCGGCGGAGCCCGCCCCCGCAAGTCCGAAGACGGTCGCCAGCACCGGGAGTGCTCCGGCAAGGCCCGCGAGCCCGGCAAACACCACCGAGAACAGCACGCCGCCGACCGCACCCCATCCCGCGAAGCGCGGCAGCGACATCTGTTCGAACCGACGGCGACCCTCCGCAACGACGAGGACACCGGAGAAGCACACACCGGCAAAGAACCCGAGCATGCCGAAGCCAAGGGGGAACGGCACGTCGGCCGCGTCGACACCGACGACGAGCAACAGGGCGAGCCCCGCACCGAACCACGCGGCAGCCCAGAGCAATCCCATGCCGACGGCACCCCGCATGCGTTGGAGCCAGAGACTCATTGCGACCTCCCCGTGGGTCCGGGTGTTCTCGTGTGGACGCCGATGGCGCCTGTCATATAAAGTACTTTGTATTACAAAGCTTAAATACGCAAGTGTGCTCCGAGGACACGCAGCACGCAGCTATCGCAGGCCGGTCCTCACGAGCAGTGCGTCGAACCGTGGATCGGACCGGATGGGATCCCAAAATGGGTGGGTGAGGAGGCGCAAGGTACGCCAGCAACCACGGTCGACCCGCCAGTCGAGGATTTCGAAGGCGCGGTCATATTCGCCGAGCGCCACGTAGGCGCGCGCGCCGCGCCCCTCGTACCCCGCGCGTCGCTCCTGCTCGAGCACCAGGAGTGC
>JBDHJO010000236.1:0-3679 GCA_039586875.1 Gemmatimonadota bacterium
CGAAGACGGCGACGTAGCTACCGCTCATCGCCTGGCGCCTTCCTGCACGTCACCCGACTGTCCGCAGATAATGGGCAAACCGATATCCCCGGCCTGACGTTGCCATGCCCGCATGCGACACCCGCATACCGCCCGGACCCGACATCGAACGCTGCTATCCGGTTCAAAAACGAGGGATTTGAGCCGTGAAGGCAGAATATGTGACCCGTACAACAGATCCGCAATGCCACTTCAGGGAGTTTGTTAAGCGGAAATGGCCGGCGTAGTACTGTCGTGTGACCGGATGGGAACGCAGATTGTTGCGGTTGCCCCTTCCTAACATCAAGCGCACGAGGATCCCATGCGGTTGCTCACCGATTTGCCTTCCAGCCGACTTCTTACACGTGCGTTCGTACTCGGCGCGATCGTCGCGACGTTTGCCTGCACTTCTCCCTACCCCAACCCACCGGATACGCGGACGGATGATGTCGTCGACACGCTTCACGGCGTTGCCATCGCCGATCCGTACCGCTGGTTGGAAGATCAGGACGCGCCGGAGGTGCGGGATTGGATCGATCAACAGAACGCCTACGCGGATACCATCGTCGGGGAGAGCTCGCTGCGAGACCGGATTCGGCAGCGCTACGCCGAATTGACGGATCTGCCCAGTGTGGGATCGCCGCGGAACGCGGGTGATTACCAGATCTTCACGCTGCGGAGGCCGGGACAGGAGCAGACGGGCATCTACCGCCGGCCGAAACCGGAAGAAGACGACGAAGATGAGGGGCCCCTCGACCCGTACGGCGATTACGAGGTCGTCCTCGATCCGCACACGATGAGCTCCGACTTCACCACGACGGTCGGAATCATCTCCATCGACCGGGACGGCGAGCGGATGATCTACAACGTCCGTGACGGCGGTGAAGACGAGGTGACGATCCACGTTCTCGATTTGGAGACGGGCGAACAGCTACCGGACAGCATGCCTCGTGGTCTCTACGGCGACTTCTCGTTCAAGCGCGACGGCAGCGGCTTCTACTACAGCCATCGCTCACGGGTGACCGGCGGCCGCGTCTACTTCCACGAGTGGGGCGCGGACATGGCGGACGACGCGGAGCTGTTCGGCGATGGCTACGGGCCGGACAAGTTCGTCGGCATGAGTCAGCTGAACAGCCGCTACCTGCTGTTCGACGTGTGGCACGGCTGGTCCCGGGTCGAGCTTTATGTCCAGGACCTGGAAGACGGCGGTCCGCCCGTATCGATCACCGGTGACGCCCAGGCTCGCTTCTATCCTCAGTTCATCGAGGACGAGCTGCACATGCGGACGAACCTGGATGCGTCGAACTACCGGGTCGTGGCGGTCGACCTGGAGAACCCGGAGCGTTCGAGCTGGCGCGAGGTGATTCCCGAAGGCGACGACGTGATGCAGGGCTTCTCGCTGATCGATGACAAGTTCTTCGTCACCTACCTGCACAACGTGAGCACGCGGATCGCGATCTACGAGAAAGACGGCACTGAGATCGGCGAGGTCCCGGTGCCCGAATACCACAGCGCCGGAATCTGGGGCGCCGGCGAGGGTAAGGCGCGGATGTCGCTGTCGTCGTATACGTCGCCCTCGATCACCTACACGCTCGACCTGGAGACGATGGAGCGCGAGGTCTATCTGGACCGGGAGGTGCCGTTCGATCCGACCGGCTTCGAGGTCGAGCAGGTGTGGTACGCGTCGCAGGACGGGACGCAGGTGCCGATGTACATCATCCACAAGGAAGGGATCGAGCTGACCGGCGACCACCCGACGATCCTCTACGGCTACGGCGGCTTCACCTCCGCCCTTTCGCCGCGCTTCGATGCGACGGCGGCGATCTGGGTGGAACTGGGCGGCGTTTACGCGGTGGCGAACCTGCGGGGCGGCACCGAGTTCGGCGAGCGCTGGCATCGGGACGGGATGCTGGAGAACAAGCAGAACGTGTTCGACGACTTCATCGCCGCCGGCGAGTGGCTGGTGGAGACCGGCTATACGAACCCGGAGAAGCTGGCGATCCGCGGCGGCAGCAACGGCGGACTACTGGTGGGCGCAGCGCTGACCCAACGCCCCGACCTGTTCCGCGCCGTCCTCTGCCTGTTCCCCGACCTGGACATGGTGCGCTTCTACACGTTCACTGAAACGAACAACATGCCGGCGCTCCACGAGTACGGTAACGCATCGATCCCCGAACAGTTCGAGTTCCTCCAAGCCTACTCGCCCTATCAAGCAGTCGAACGCGGCAAGAAGTACCCGGCCGTGATGCTCACAACCGGCGACATGGACACGAGGGTGCCGCCGCTGCAAGCGCGAAAGATGACCGCGGCCCTACAGGCGTCGACGCGCTCGGGGCTACCGGTGATTCTTCGATATGACCCCAAGGGTGGGCATACGGCGAATCGGGGCAGGCCGTTTAGCCGTGGGTTGGATCATCGGGCGATGGAGTTGGCGTTTGTCGCGCAGATGTTGGGAGCGTTTACGGAGGAGTAGACGGTAGACGGTGTAGGAATCCATAACCGTCCACTGTCTACCGTCTACCGTCTACCGTCTACTGTCTATCACTCACTCGTCCCGCGGGCGGCCCAGAACCAACGGCACCTCCACCAACCCTCCGCGTGTCGACAACACCCGCACCTCCCCCCGCACGCCTGGCACACCATAGGTCCGCACATCGAAGCTCACCGACTTCGTCTCCCCCGGTTGGGTCCAGCCGGCGTCGATCGTTTTGTCCCGCGTAGCGGGGTCGACGATGCGGACGACGGGGGCTTCGCGGCGCGTCAGGGTGGTGTCGAAGTCGAGGACGATGCGGTCTTGCTGAACGATCTTGACCAGTTGGGCCTGGCGGAGGGCGGTGGGAAGATCGCCGACGTTGGTCCAGCTGACCGTCACCCGGTAGGTGGTGCTGTCGCCGTCGGAGTCTAGTTGGGCGATATCGATCTCGACCTCATCTATGAGCGGGAGGTGTTTGGCCATCTCCAGGTTGAATAGGGCCTGGGCGCTGGCCCAACGCTCGAGTTCTTCCGGCGGACCGTTCTGCGAGAAGAACTTCGGGTGGAAGCCGCCGATCTCTACCGCGCCTAGCGTCGGGTGCTGGATCGTCTCCCACTCCCGGAAGCCGCGGCCGCCGTTCTCCTCGTCGTCCCAGATCAGGGCGTCGACTTCGTCGAAGAGGCCGTCCTCGTTGTAGTCGCGCATGCGGCCGCCGTTCCACAGCTCATCGCCGTACCAGATGGCGCCAAGGTAGAAGTAGCCGAAGTCGGGGCCGTGCCCGAACAACGGGCTCGGTTCGTTGGGCTCGCCTGTCACCGAGTTGTAAGGCGTGCGGGTTCGGTACGTCTCGTAGACGTCGCCGGCCCACGGGTAGCCGGTGATGCTGATGCCGAGGCTGTCGAAGTACTCGTAGTACGCCAGGTCCTCGGGGTACATCCGTTCGGCGCTCTTCGAGGTCGAAGGCGGCCGCAGGTGCATGGGGACCCGGGTGTCCATCGAGTTGGCGACCGAGATGTTGGGATGGGTAAGTACGAAGAGGACGGTCGCTCGAGTCTCGGTCTCGCTTAGCGGGAATTCGCCGGCGCCGAACTGGGTGTAGCCGCGGCGCGTCTCGTCGAGGCCCCTGTCGGGTCGCCAGTTCTCCGGATAGTTGCGGTGAAGATCGAGGCCGCCGATGCCGCCCTCGTT
>JBDHJO010000237.1:0-3641 GCA_039586875.1 Gemmatimonadota bacterium
CGTTCCCATGTCTTTCACGGTCACTCGCGACCCGAGGCCGACGCGATCCGTTGGCACCTTGGTGAGATCGACATCCGACAGCTTGTGGAGACGCGACCGCAGGTGCTCGAGGCGCGCCGCGACGATCCCCTGCCGCTCGATGGCCGCCTGATAGTCCGAATTCTCCCGCAGATCACCGAGCTCCAACGCCTTCTTGAGCGTCTGCGGCAACGTGACGTGGAGCTCGTGATTCAGAGCCTTCACTTCGGCTTGGAGCTTCTCGCGGAGCGCTTCGATCATGAGGGATCTGCCGGTCGGTGAAAACAAGACTTCGGCAGCACCGGATGGTGCCACCGAAGCGAAACCGGCCTTTCGGCCGGTGCGGTCTGCATTCAATGTGGCACAATCCGGCCAATCGCGCCAGCCGAAGGTCGTCCCACGGCAACCGAAAAGTCCCAGCATCCTCCGTCACACCGTTGCGCCCCTCGCGCCGGCATCGTAGGGTCCGGCACCTGCCCAGAGCCCCCTCCGGAGGATGTGGCTGTGCACCCCTGTGCGGTGGTCTCCGTTGCGCTGTTGTTGGCCTTGGCGAGGCCCGTACCGATCGCCGCCCAAGGTCAGTCCCGGGCCGACTCCGTGGCGGCACGCAGCCGCGAACTCGATGCGCGGCTGTACCCGAGTTACCGGGCCCAGCCCGCGCCGCCGAGGCTCCTCCCACCCCCGGCTTCCGGGGCGGACGAACGGCTCGTTCGCGGCACGATCGGCGGCCTGATCGGTGCGGTGGCGGGGCTCGTAACCTGCACGGCCATCTCAAACGCGATTGCTGATGCGGGCGCCGGCTTCTCGACGTGCACCACGAAGGGCAACCTGCTGTTTGCCGGAGGGGGATTCGCGCTGGGGTTCCTGATCGGGTGGCTGACGGGGAGCGAGCCGTAGCATGTCCCGACTCCTACAGGGTTGTTCAGATCGAACTTGCGAATAGAATACGGGCAGCACGGGCACTACGTCTCCCCTTCTTCCCCTGACCTTCGCGCATGAACGCAGACCGGCAGGCCACCACGTCGGGGCACGATGCCATGGACGCACGGGTCGATCTCGCTGTGCGCAACCTGCTCGCGCGCAAGCTCCTCACCGAGGGCAGCACGTCGGAGATCGTGCAAGTGCTGCTGGCGACGGTGGTGGCGGTCGAGGGATGGGGGTGGATTCACCTCGCCGACGGCGTTGCCTGGTTGGGCCTGGTGGTGTGGGCGGCGGTCATGGTCCGGATTGCCCTGCATCACCTGTCGAAACACGCCGACGACACGCCGTACGTGCTCCGGGGCATGCGCTACTCCGTGCTCGTCACCGGCCTCGCGTGGGGTGCGGGCGCCGCCATTGTCGCGCCCGACATGCCGTTTTCGGGTTTGGCCGTCATGCTCGTGGTCTTTTCCGGCCTCGTTGCGGGTGCCACGTCGACGCTGGTGAGCGACCCACGCTCCTTTTACGGTTACACCACAAGCCTCCTCATTCCGCTGTGCTTCGGCATCATCCTGTCGGGCCAGGAACGTCCGCAGTTTGTGGCCCTCTTTCTCGTGGCGCTGTTCTGGGCCACGATGATCTTCCTGCACCATCGAGCGTACCGCACGCTGGTCGCGTATCTGACCGCGGCCAAGCGGCTCGAGTTTCAGGAAGACGAGCTGCGGCGAGCCCGGGACGCGGCCGAACGCGCGGCCGAGCAGCGCGCCGCGTTCCTGGCGGACATGAGCCACGAGATTCGCACGCCGATGAACGGCGTCCTGGGCATGCTCACCCTCCTGCTCGACACCCCGCTCGATGCCGAGCAACGGCGCAGCGCGGAGATCGCCCACAGCTCGGCGGACGGCCTGCTCAAGCTGCTCAACGGGATTCTGGATTACTCCAAACTCGAAGCGGGTTCGGTAACGCTCGAGGACATTCCGTTCGAGCCCGCGGGCCTGGCGCAGACCGTCACCCGACTCTTCGCCGCACAGGCGCACGACAAAGGCATCGAGCTCACGGCGACCGTCGGTGCCGATGTCCCGGCCGTCCTGCGCGGCGATCCGTCCCGTTTGCGCCAAGTGGTCACGAATCTCGTGAGCAACGCGGTCAAGTTCACGGACGACGGTGAGGTGCGCCTGACGATCGAGGTCGCCACGCGAAGCGACGCGGACGTCCACCTGCGGATTTGTGTCGCAGACACCGGTATCGGCATTCCCCATGAGAAGATCGCAACCATCTTCGACGAGTTTGCGCAGGCCGATGCCTCGACCACCCGACAGTACGGCGGCACCGGTCTCGGCCTCACCATTGCGCAGCGGCTGGTCGAGCTCATGGGTGGCCGCCTCACCGTGACGAGTCAGGTGGGCAAGGGTAGCGAGTTTGCGTTCACTGCGCGGATGGGCGTCGAGACGGAGGTCAAACCCGAGGTTGCCGGCGCACACACAGTGCTCGCGGGCAAGCGGGCGCTGGTTGTGGATGACAATCCCACGAATCGCCGGCTGGTGCACGAATTGTTGTCCGACGTCATGACGGTCGAAGAGGTGCGCGACGCGGACGGAGCCCTCGGGATCGTACAAGATGCGGCGGCGGCCGGTCGCGAATACGATCTCGTGATCATCGACGTGTATATGCCCGGGCGGGACGGGTTCGAACTCGCAACGGCACTCCGGGCCGATCCAGCTCTCGCGCAGGCACGCCTCATGGTCGTGACCGCTGCAGGTCAACCGGGCGACGGGCGGCGCTGCCTCGAGATCGGCATCGGGGGATACCTCACCAAGCCGGTATCCAGACTCGTACTGCAGGAAGCTGCCGCCGCGGTCCTGCAGGGACGCATGACCGACGGCAAGCCCGACGTGGTCGTCACCAAACACTCGATTCAGGAGGCGCGGCGCCAGTTGCGTGTCCTGCTCGCCGAAGACAACCTGGTCAACCAGCAGGTCGCCGCGGCGATGCTCGAGAAGCGCGGGCACGAGGTTGAGATTGCCGGCAACGGCCGGCTGGCGGTCGAGGCGGTGCAACGCCGGGATTTCGACGTCGTGCTCATGGACATCGAGATGCCGGAACTCGACGGGTTCGCCGCGACACGGGAGATCCGCGGCCGATTGGAGAAATCCGACCTCAGGATCATCGCGATGACCGCACACGCTATGGAGAGTGAGCGCCAAGCCAGCCTCGCCGCAGGGATGAACGGCCACCTCGCCAAGCCCTTCAAGCCCCAGGACCTCTTCACCGCTGTGGAAGGCATCGACACCGAGCGAGCCGTACCCAGGGCCGACACCAATCCGCCACCGCGTGACCCCCCGGTCGATCTCGATGGCCTTCGGCATTCGATGCGCGAGGGTGGGGTCGAAGACGTCGTCGATCAGATGCTGGAGATCTTCGTGCGCGATGCCGTCGAGCGTCTCGCCGCCCTCGAAGCCGCGGTGGAATCCCGGAACGCCGAGGACATCAGGTTCGCGGCCCACGCGTTCAAGTCTCCCGCGGCAGCCGTACACGCGAAGAGACTCGCCGGCTTGCTTGCCGACGCCGAGCAGGCGGGGCGGGAAGACGACACCGACGCCGCCACGGTGCTCCTACCGCAGGTCCGGGACGAAAGTGGCACCGTCCTGCAGTATCTCGCGGGCCAGGGTGTGAAGGGTCCGGCGTCGACCGACACGCCGGATTGA
>JBDHJO010000238.1:0-3634 GCA_039586875.1 Gemmatimonadota bacterium
GAGTATTTCCCTACGAAATACGCGGCTCTCGCCTGACTTCGCGTTTCGCTGACGGGCACCCTGCGTGTCGGTTTGCTGAGGAGAACGGCTACGGACCCGTGACCCACACCTCTCGCCGCACCACCTCCCGGTGCGGCGCGAAAACCGCAAACCACTCTTCAGTCGTCATGCCGGGGAACACTGCCCGCACCGCTTCGCTGATCGCGTCCCCCGACCCTGCCTCCATGACAGCCTCGCTCTCCCACTCGACCAGTGACACAAGCTGCCACTCGGCATTCGGAGCGTCGTTCCAATACATGGTCGACCGACGAAAGACCCCCATCTTCACCAACTGGTCGTACACCGGCCTCCCCTGTTCCTCAAGGATCGCCGCGTACTCGGCGCGATGACCGTCGAAGACGCGGTAGTACGTAACGGCGACCGGATGCCCTTCACCGCGCTGCTGTGCGGCGGCAGGTACTGCCACCATCGTGAGAACCAGAAAGGTCAAGCAGAAGAAACGGATGGTCATGGATACCTCGGACCGGCGGTGGCAGTTCATGGCTGCGTCGGCGATTCGGCCGCCGACGCCCGAAAGAGCCCGACATTCGAGAGTGCCGGGGCGTTGTTGGCATCTTCGATGATGACCCGCACGCGATCGGCTTCCACAGCAGCGATGCGCAGAATGCGTTTGTACCCGATGGTCGTCCCCTCGGCAACGGTGTGCCACTCGCCGTCGGTGCGCGCGTCGACGCGGAAGGCCGATATGCGCTGGCCGAACCGAATCGGCTCTTGGAGCATGACCCGATCGAAGTACACCGGGTCTTCCAGATCGATCTCGAGCACCCCGTCGCGTCTGTCATCGTCGGTCGCCCAGTACGAGTCGGGATCGCCGTCCACGACGTGTACGGGGCTGAAGTATGCTGCCCCGCCGCGCACGTTGTCTGCTGACACCGCACGTCCAGCTGCAAGATTCACGGCGAACGTCTCGTCGAGGATCCGTCGGAACTCGCGCAACACGGCGAGGTCGTTCTCGTGGAAGAGTCCACGAGTGTCGGGCGGAACGTTCAAGAGCAGCACGCAGTTGCGACCGACCGATCGGTAGTACACCTCGAGCAACTCCTGCGGCGTCTTCACGCTGTCGTCCTGAGACGCGTGGTAGAACCAACCCGGGCGGATTGACGTATTGCAGAGCGGGACCACCCAGCTCGTACCGTTCGGATCGCCGGTGTTGAGGTAGTCGCTGTCGGCCGCCCCGACGACGATCCCGTCGGTGGTGATCGTAGACCAGTTCGTCTCGCCGGCATACCCGTGCTCGTTCCCGATCCACCGGATGTCCGGCCCCGCATCCGAGAAAACCAGCGTGTTTGGTTGTAGCGAATCAATCAGTGCCCACGTGGCGGGCCACTCGTAGTACGTCTCACGGTCGATACGGCGTTCTTCGTTCGCGCCGCCGTAGTAGCCCGTGCCGCCGTTCGCGCCGTCGATCCAGATCTCGGTCACCTCGCCGTAGCCGGTCAGCAGTTCCCGCAGCTGGTCGCGGTAGTAGTCGAGATAGGCCGGACGTCCGTACTCGGCGTGGTTGCGATCCCAGGGCGACAGGTAGAACCCGACCTTCACGCCGTGCGCACGCGCCGAAGACGCGAAATCCGCCACCACGTCTCCTACCCCCTCACGCCACACGCTGCTCGCCACTGAATGGCTCGTGTGGTCCGAGGGCCAGAGCGCGAACCCGTCGTGGTGCTTCGCCGTGAGGATGAGCTCCCCCATCCCGACCTCGGCGGCCACGGCTGCCCATTGATCGGTATCGAGGTCGGAGGGATTGAAGACGTCCGGTGACTCGTCACCGAACCCCCACTCGCGGTCGGTGAAGGTGTTCACCGTGAAGTGCACGAACCCGACGAACTCCATCTCCTGATACGCCACCTGGGCCGGCGTCGGCACCACGGCATTCGGCGGGATATCGACGGGCTCACCATTGCAGCCGGCCAGCGCGGCGGCAGCCATCAGGACGGCACCGAAACGTCGGTTCACGATCGAGTGACTCCTAAAGGGGGGGAAACGGCGACCGGGCTTCAAGGTGCGGCCGGCGGGACCCGGTGGCAAGCAGAAGGGCGGGAACGCAGATCCTGATGCGACCCCGCCCTCCATGGAGCGGATGGGGCTCGAACCCACGACCCCCGGCTTGCAAAGCCGGTGCTCTCCCAACTGAGCTACCGCCCCGAAGTGGATACAACGTAGCGAGTTGCTGCCTGTTCCGGCAGTCCCGCGCGGGATGACCCGCGCGTAGTGTGTCCGCCCACTCGCGTGCAGCGTACGGGAGTAGTACACCCTCCCCAGCGCTCGGCTTGCGGGTGGGCGTCCAGCGTTGCCGCAGCCGACGGAGCATCATACCTTCACCCACCCACGCACCCCATTATCGGAGACCTCATGCGACATCTGGGAACCATCGCTTGCCTCACGTTGGCCACCTGCCTCGTGAGTTGCGACTCCTCAACCGGCATCAGCGACGCGCTCCAGCTCAAGGTGCAGAATACCGCCGCCACCACACTGGCAATCCAAGTCGGCAGCACGAATTTCGGAGCGATCGAGGCTGGCGCGACGAGCCCGTATCGGACAATCCAGGAGGGAGTGCTGACCGTGCGGATCGACGGCGTCGAGAAGGGTACGCAGGACTTCTGTGTCGGCGAGCTGTGCCTTGCGTCCCCGAGCAGCTGGACGGCAGAGTTCGACGAGGACGGTATCCACTCGGTGGTCCTCGACGGAGCATTCTGATACGACCTTGCGACACAGGGCGTGGCGTGGGATCAAGCTGGGTCATCTGCGCGGTCGGAGCGTAGGCGGTCGGCGTACGACCCCTGCATTGCCGATACTTTCCCGGACCGCAGCCACTGCCCGAATCCGTGAGGTCGAGTCGAACTTCCTTCCTCGACAACGTGATTCGGATTCTCGGCTATCGCGACGGGTAGTGTTGCCCGCGATACACGCGCTATTGGCTTGACGCGGATCCGAAGTCTGCCGCATGTTGGCGAGAGCCCGCTGGGGGAGAAACCGATGCCGGCACGATGTCTTGGCTGCGGTGAAACCGTGATGCCCTACCGGCAGTTCTTGTTTCACATGCGACGGAAGGCGGCGTGCGCTAACTGCGGGGCGACAGTCAGGCTCCGCGGCTACCGCGCCACGATCCTCGGGGGATTCGCGCTCGGGGCGACGTGGTTCCTCGTACTACTCCTCACCGACTCGAAGACGGTGTTCGGCACCGCCACCCTGATCATGGCGATCGTAGCCCTCGCACTCGACCGGTGGAGTTGGCACGTCCTGACCTGGGAGGTCACGGACGGCCCCGCTCGATCCGACGAATAGAGGCGGTACCGCCAACAACCTACCAGGCGATCCCGTAATCCTCGCCGTAGTCGCTGGAACCGCCCCAGAAGGTGCCCTGCTCCCAGTCGAAGTAGACGGCGTTGATGGGCCCGGAGGTGCGGGCACTGGTGCGCACCTGGTACCCCATCTGCTCGAGCTCCTCCCGCACCCACGGAGGGACCGACTCGTGGACCGTAAGCCGCCCCGGGTACTTCTCGTGATCGCCGAACGAATCGTGCATTTGGTAACTCACGATGTTCGGCGCCTCCGCGGCCTGCTGCACGTTCATCCC
>JBDHJO010000239.1:0-3605 GCA_039586875.1 Gemmatimonadota bacterium
CGGCGCACATGACCGAAGCACCGCAGCCGGTGACGAAACACCGCGACACGGTGCCACCTGCGCTAGACCAGCTGGTGCTGCGGTGTCTGGAAAAGAAACCGGCGGATCGCTACCAGAGTGCGGAAGAGCTGTTGTCGCAGTTGGAGGCGTTGGCAACGCCGAGCGGGGGTGTCACGCCAATGGACACGCGGCCCCTGCCATTGGTCGTGAGCGGTCGGCGCTGGCGAACGCCGGGCATCCTCGCGGCTGTGGTGGTGCTCATTGTGGTCGCGGTGGCGCTATCTCGTCTGTTGGCGTCCGGTCCAATCAGCATTACCACGTCGAACAGTCGCGCCATTACGAGAGAACCCGGCGTGGAATTCCAGCCTGCGCTCTCGCCGGACGGAAGCGAGGTAGCGTACATCGAGCGTCGGACTCAGGACCCACGCATTGTCGTGAGAAGCACGGTCGACGTGGGCAGCGGAGGGGCTTCGCGCCCTGGCGAGGAGGAAAGCGGAGGTCATTGGTTCCCGGCGTGGACGTCTGACGGAGCGTCCCTTCGTTTCTTGGTCTGTCGGACCCAACCGTTTTGGGGCAACGCGGGCTGCACGACGAAGGAAGTCGGGACGCGTGGGGGTTCGGTCCGTGCTGTTGACGTTCCGAGCGACTCAGTCCGGTACGTATGGTCCACCGATGGAACGCGAGTGGCGTTCGCCTCTCGGGACAGCATCTACGCTTATGAAGTTGACAGCAGTGAACCTGAGTTCCTGAGTGTGCTACCTGTGAAGTCGGGATACGGATACCCGCACTCGCTCGCGTGGTCACCAGACGGGCAACGGATCGCTCTCGTAAATGGCAACAAGGCTTGGAGGACGTCGGCGAACGTGCTCGGCGCGGCTATCTGGATTGTGGATGCCGACGGGGGTGAACCTGTTCGCGTGACCGACGATACCACTATGAACGTGAGCCCCCAATGGCTGCCCGACAGTCGGCATCTCCTGTTCATCTCGGACCGAGAGGGGCAGCGAGAAGTGTACGTGGTCGAGGTCGGACCGCGGGGACCCCGCGGGGAACCTCAGAAGGTGGCCGGACCGACCGATGCGCATTCGATCTCGGTTTCGGCTGACGGTGGGACGCTCGCGTACGCCAAGTTCCTCGCGTCACAGAACATCGTGGCGATCCCCATCCCGCGAGTCGGTTCGATCTCGATCGACGACGCGGTTCCGGTCACCGAGGGAAGTCAGGTCATCGAAGGTCACGCCTTGTCCCCCGATGGTG
This sequence comes from Gemmatimonadota bacterium, assembly GCA_039586875.1. Lineage (GTDB taxonomy): Bacteria > Gemmatimonadota > Gemmatimonadetes > Gemmatimonadales > GWC2-71-9 > JAOTVV01. The sequence goes on from JBDHJO010000239.1 coordinate 1,258, forward strand.
AGTGGATCGTGTTCTCGAGCAACCTTGGGGGAAAGCAGGACCTCTACAAACTCCGCCTAGAGGGGGGAACTCCGGAGTTGGTGACCACCGACGTCGACGGTCATGTGTTCGCACCTGACTGGTCCGGCGCTGGTGACGAAATCGCGTTCTATTCGTCCCTGAGAGACGGCATCATCGTCGTGTCGGCAGACGGCGGCTCGACCGAGCAAGCGACGAACCACCCTCATATTGGCCGTCCCGATTGGTCGCCGGACGGGCTCGCCATAGCGTTTCAATCCACTGGCCCCCGTGCTCTGGGAGAAGCCAACCTCTGGGTGGCGTCACGGGACAGCGTTGGCGGGGCATGGAGCGATGCAGAGCGACTGACTGATTTCCAGATCGTGAGTCCTGATTGGGCTCCCGACGGTAGAAGCCTGATCGCCTACAGCAGGGGTGCGTTGGTGCGGGTTTCGAGAGACGGGAACGTCCTTTCGCGAACCGAACCCTCGATGGTTGGGCTTCAAGAGTTCGGGCCGGGGAGGTTTTCGCATGATGGCTCCCGGATTTACACGATTGGCACCCATGAGGACGGTTCGCGAGGTGTGTGGCGGATTCCGATCAACGGTGGCCAGGCAACCAAGGTTGTGGCGTTCAATGATCCCTCTCTGATTACCAGCTCCCCCGAGGTCGGTGCCGAGCACCTCTATCTCAACATCATCGAGTACGAGAGCGATATCTGGGTGATGGATTTGGAGTGGTGAGAGTGGTTGTCACGCAGCCGTGGCTGTGGGCAACAATGTGGGCAGACCATGCAGGTCACAGCGGATTCCGGCGGATCCAACCGGACCAGCCCCGTTCGATTCGCTGACTGAAAAGGACGGAAGTGGAACCACACGGACAGCCCTCCCAGTGTCCTACCTGATGGGTCAGCGCCCGGAGCTGCCCTAACGCGTGCCCTCCACGCCCATCGCACACTGGCGCTCCGCCCGGAGTTGCCGGAAGGGTTCGTAGTCCCACATCGATGCAAAGTCGACCGGCGCGGTGTTTTCATACAGCGCCGCGTATGGCACGCCCTTGCGGTTGGCTGCCCGCAGATGCACCAGCGCACGCGTCGGCTCGCCAGCGACGGCCTCGACCCGCGCCTTCCAAAAGTTCTGGCTCCCCAGTTGCACGGTTCCCATGTGCGTCTCCCAGGGAAAGCTGTCGGTGATGGCACGAGCCCGGTCGATGTCACCCAGGTGCGCGGCCAGCGGTGCCCGATACATGCCGTATTCGGGATACGGCAAGCACTCTGCACGCGTCAGCTGTTCGAATTCCCGTGCTGCTTCCTCCCACCGTGTGCTGTGGTAGAGAAGATTGAAACGGGCCAAGCGGTACCAGCAGCGCTGGCGCTCCTTTGGCGCTCGATCTTCATACCACGCCCAGGCGCTATCGACAATTATGCGGTGCTCCAACCGACGCGGTTCGAGATCGAACGGCCCCCAGTAAAGGAGCTTGAGGTAGACGGCGTGAGCACCTCGACCCTGTGCCCGCGCTTCGCCCAGGTGTCGCTGCAAGCGGTCGACGTCACCGTCCTTGGCCGCCGCCCGGATTCGTGCCACCAGAATCCGGTAACCCTGCCCCGGGTACAGTTCGTCACCGAGCTCCGTCTCGGCGAGCGAGGCATCACGGAGTTCGCCATCCGTGTCGCCGAGCAGGTGCCGAATGTCCATCCGCAACATCCAGTAGCCGAACTCCCCGCGTTCCAGTAGGCCACTTCGCCGATCCATCGCTCGCAGTACGGAAAGTGCCTCGGCACGGCAGCCCACTGCGGCAGCCGATCCCGCGAGCAACACCCGCCATTCGGTATTGGGGGTCAGCGCGACGATCCTGTTGGCCCAGCGATATCGTGCCTTCAGGTCCCCGTGCAGCCACGCCAACACCCACTGGAGCATGGCAAAATCCCATTCCGCTAGGGACGCGTCGGCCGCCACATGATGTGCCACGGAGTCGGCGCGGTCCCCCTGGTTGGTATTCAGCATGCCGAGCAGCGCCCAGATCAGTGGTACAGTGAACGTGGTGTCAGCACGCCAGGCCTCGATCAACTGGTCCGTAGCCTGCTCTTGCGCCTCCCACGTCCCTTCCAGGAATAGGTCGAGGGCGTCCGAGTACCGTTGATAGGCGGCGTATGACGGTGGTGGGCTGGCGCGGTGCAGCCATTCACCGAGCCGCCGATCGAACTGGACTGCCAGCGCCACCAGCGTGGCTTCGCGGAGGCGCTCGAGGGCGTCCTCCGGCTGTGCGATCGTGACGGGAATTGGGTCGAGGACGAACGCGACCTGCCCGCTCGTTGGGTCGACCCCGAACACGTGGAGGCGTACCGAGTCATC
>JBDHJO010000240.1:0-4972 GCA_039586875.1 Gemmatimonadota bacterium
AAAGTGCGAGGTGCAGGGACCTGGGCGCGTGCTACGTGCGACGCGCCACGCGCCTTCCCGGGCATTCGAGATTCGGTTCCAACCCTCGAACGGACGTTGGCGAGGCAGAAGAAACGACGAGCCGGGTTGGCATCGTGCCTCCCGGCTCGTTCGGCATAGGGAAACGCCCCCGAGTCATCGCAAGGGCAGATATTTGGCGTCGACTACTTGTCCGGCTCTCTGTAGCGCACCTGTATCTCGGCGGCGGCGCCCTTCACCAACTTGTCGCGATCCATGTCTTCCATGACGGTGACGGCCGGAATCTTTGCCGTGCCCACCATGTCGAACGGATTGAATTCAACATCACCCTCCCAGAAGTAGTGCTGCCCGAACTGGCTCATGGTGTTCCACGCTGCGAGCCGTTCGCGGTAGAACGCGGCCACCGTCTCCACATCATCGGTGGCAACGAGCACAATCACCGGGAGCATCTCGAATGCTTCTCCGTTCGCCTCGCCCGTTTGGGCCGGCGTAGTCTGGATCACGACAGCTCCAGGGTATGGCGGCATCGACACATGCGTCTTGGGAGGTACCTGCACCGCGTTCAAGTAGGCGATGGCCAACGCCATAGTCGGATCGTCTTCGGCTTCAGCAGGCAGCGTGGCGACCGGCGCATCAGGCCGAGCGAGGGTTTCAACCCTCGAATGTACGGAGGGGCAAAGAAGGAGCCGGAAGGCGGTCGCCTCCCGGCTCCTTCGGCGCAGCGAAAACGCTACTGAGTCTCGCAAGTCTCAGGTGGAAGATATGGTTTCGCGCGTCGTCGTGCAATCAGTCGTGGTGGTGCGGTGGGTGCCGGCGATGGGATTCGAACCCATAAGGGCTTGCGCCCGGAGACTTGCGAAGACTCCGCGTTTGCCAGTTTCGCCACGCCGGCACCACTTCTTCGGTCGACGTACCCTGGCAGCCGTGAGGCCACGAGCGGGAGACTCGCTACTCCACCGAACCGCGGCAGTAGGGTAGGTGGTGTGAACGTTCGGTCGGTACCCGAACGAATGCGGGAGTGGGCAGAAACGTGCGGCCGGAGGTGAGACCTTCCCAAAACCTTCCCAAGTCTGGGGAAGGGGAATCGCGTAATTCCAACGGAGGGCCGGGCTCGCGCATCGGGATGCCGCGTCCTATCTTAGCGCATGCCCGAGATCACCTCCCGGCTCTCGGCTGCCCTCGCCGATCGCTACCGGATCGAGCGCCGCCTCGGTGAAGGCGGGATGGCGACCGTCTATCTCGCCGAAGACCTCAAACACGATCGCAAGGTTGCCCTCAAGGTCCTGAAACCGGAGTTGGCCGCCGTGCTCGGCGCCGACCGCTTCGTGCAGGAGATCAAGACCACCGCAAGCCTGCAGCACCCGCATATCCTGCCCCTCTTCGACTCCGGGACGGCGGACGGGTTCCTCTACTACGTGATGCCCTACGTCGAGGGCGAGACGTTGCGTGAGAAGCTCGACCGCGAGACGCAGCTCTCGATCGACGAGGCCGTGAAGATCACGACCGGTGATCCACCGGGACATCAAGCCCGAGAACATCCTGCTGCACGACGGGCGGCCGATGGTGGCGGACTTCGGGATTGCGCTGGCGGTGAGCGCGGCGGCCGGCGGGCGCATGACCGAGACGGGACTCTCGCTCGGGACGCCCCACTACATGAGCCCGGAACAGGCGACGGCCGACAAGGACATCACCGCCCGGTCGGACGTCTACTCCCTCGGCAGCGTGCTGTACGAGATGCTTGCCGGCAGCCCGCCGCACGTCGGGGCGTCGGCGCAGCAGATCGTCATGAAGATCGTGACGGAGGAAGCGGTGCCGGTCACGAGGATTCGGAAGAGCGTGCCACCCAACGTGGCGGCGGCGGTCGCGCAGTCGCTGGAGCGGCTGCCGGCGGACCGGTTCGACACGGCGAGGGGATTCGCCGACGCGTTGACGAACCCCGCCTTCGCCACCGGATGGACCGGTCAGGCGATGCCGCACCCCGCCACGCGCCGGTCCGCCGGCACACTGGTCCTTGCGATCACAACGGTCGCTGCGCTCGGCGTTGCTGCTTGGGGCTGGCTCCGATCGTCGCCACCGCCGCAGGCCAACCGGTTTCGCATCGTGCTCACGGCGCATCCGTACGCGCCGGGCTCGGTGGGTCGCGATCTGGCTCTGTCGCCGGACGGCACGACGATCGTCTTTGCCGACACCGCGGGCGGCGAGCGTGCACTCTGGATCAAGACCGCGGCGTCCGCTGCTCCGGAGCTCGTGCCCGGTACGGCGGGTGCCTTTGCGCCATCGTTTTCGCCCGACGGCGATTGGATCGCGTACGTGGCGAACGGCGACGTGCACAAGATCGCGCGGACGGGTGGTCTGGCGGTCACGATTGCCGACTCCGCTGCCCGGCTTCCCATGGCCCCGTCGGTGGCGTGGCTCGACAACGGGACGATCGCCTACACGGACAGCCGCTTTGGGTTGAGCCTCGTGGGTGAGGATGGTGGCCCGATACGGCGGTTCGATTACCTCGACATTGCCGGGACCGGTGTGGTGTCGGTTGGAGCCTTGAGGGGTGGAGATGCCGTGCTTCTCGGGCTCTGCGACTTCGGGTGCCCCTCGGCCACGCTGGTCGTCGCGGACCTCGAGACCGGCCGACTCGACACGCTGGCGCTCGGCGCGGTGCGAGGCTGGCAACTCGAGGATGAGCGCGTTGTGATTGCGCGACTGGACGGTGGTGTGCTTACCGCCCAACTGGCAGCGGACGGGCGCCGATTCCGTCCGGCCCCCACGCCTGTGTTGGACGGTGTCCGGACGGCTCGGTATTGGCCGGATATGGCGTTGTCGAGGAACGGCACCCTGCTCTACGTACCTGGCCGCCCGGCCGAGGGTCGGGTCTCCGAGTTGGTCTGGGTCACACGCCAGGGGCAGGCGATGCCGGTGGACTCCGGCTGGACGTTCGTGCCGACCGAGAGCGGCGGTATTCGCCTGTCGCCGGACGATCGGCGACTCGCGCTCGGCGTGGTCTCAGAGGGGCGGGAGGAAGTGTGGATCAAGCAGATGGACCGCGGGCCGTTCACGCGCCTCTCGCTCGAAGGTCCTGGCCTCCGCCCGGAGTGGTCCCCGGACGGACGCGACATCTTCTACTTCCGATCGTTGGATCGGGCCCAGTCCGACTTGCGTCGCCGTCGCGCAGATGGCGCCGGTACCGCGGACGTACTGCTGCGCCCGACGCGCGGCGTGTGGGAGTTGGTCCCAACAAGCGACCGCGATCGATTCATCGTCCGGCTGGGAATTCCGGTGGGATCTTTTGGGACACGTGACATTTACCTGTTCGACCGCACGCAGGGTGCCGGCGACAGTGCCATCACACCGCTCATTGCGGACGACCGGTACGAAGAGGCCGCCATCGGGTTGTCGCCCGACGGCCGGTGGCTCGTGTACACGTCCGACGAATCGGGCCGTCGCGAAGTGTACGTGCGTCCATTTCCGGACGTGAACGCCGGTCGTCGACAGATCTCTCGGGACGGCGGCGGCGAGCCTCGCTGGGCGCACAACGGGCGGGAGTTGTTCTACCGCCGTGCCGACAACATGCTCATGTCGGTGCCGTTCGAGGGGGGGGCGACGTTCATGCCGGGCGCGGAGCGGGAGTTGTTTTCGGTCACTGGCTACATGGCGAACTTCGCCTACACCGCGTACGACGTCACGCAGGACGATGAGCGCTTCGTGTTCATCCGGCCTGTCGCCCTACCTGACGATGCCGGTGATGCACAGGTGGTGCTCGTACAGCACTGGCTGTCTGACGTAGTGGCGTTGGAGGGATCGAGCCGATGAGAGCTTGGAACGAGCGAGAGAACTGACGAGAAGGAGGCTCCGTACGCGATCCGATGGAGAGCGAGCCTGCGTGCCCGCCGCAGCTCCTCCGAAGGACACCGAGGCGACCGTAGGTCGCCGCAGGTGAACCCCGATGCGGTTGCCCGCGGCGGTTTTCAAGTGACGTGTGGATGGTGGAGAACTTCGATCCAGCGTACGCGGTGGAGCATCGCTGACGAAAACCTCCCCAAAGACCTTCCCAGCGCGGTGGAAGGGAATCGCGTAAGTCCTAACCGTTCTTGCGTCTTCCGCTGTCAACTCGCACCATTGGCACAATGGACGCAGCATCTGAAGCTGCCGTGCAGGCGCGATGGCGCCTCCGACAGGCGCCGCATTGCGCCGTGCCCCGGCCCAGCGTCGCTGTGGTGGCCCTGTTGCCATCCCTCGTTCTGCCACTGCTCCTCGCGTGTCACCGCAGCGAGGATCCCGGGAGCACGCGGACCTCGACCGTCATCCTCGCGGCCACCGGCATCGACTATATGCTGCCGGACTACAGCGACGCGGATTTCCTGGTCTTTCTTCCCCTCGCAACCAGAGGGGAGGATGGGGCGCTGGTACCCCGGCTGGCCCGCAGTTGGGAGCCGTCTGCGGACTGGCGTGAGGTCACGTATCACCTACGGACCAACGTGCGCTGGCACGATGGCGTCCCGGTGACGGCCCGCGATGTCAAGTTCACGCTCGACCTGCTGGCTCACCCCGACCTGGCCGAATACACGTTTGATGCGGTGGTGGTCGTCGACGACTCGACCGTGCTGATTCGGAACCGCCAGCACAACTACCTCGACGACATCGTGTTCTACCCACAACATCTGATTCAGGACCTCGATCCTGCGCAGTTTTACGATTGGGACTTCTGGCGACGTCCTGTTGGCAACGGGCCGTATCGGTTCGTGCGTTACGAACCGGCAACGCTAATGGAGCTGGAGGCAAATCCCGACTTCTACGCCGGTGAGCCGGCCATCGAGCGGGTCATCGTGCGGTTCCTCGGGGGTATCGAGGCGGGGTACACGGAACTGCTCGCCGGCGGCGTGGACGAGGCGCATAGCCTCAACCTGGCGGCGCGGGACAGGCTGTCGTCGGATCCCCGTTTCTCGTCCTACGTCCGCTA
>JBDHJO010000241.1:0-3567 GCA_039586875.1 Gemmatimonadota bacterium
ATTGGAATCAGGATCTTCAGAACACGCGCTTCGTCTCATGGGAACTGAAGCCGGCAGATGACTCCGAGACCGCTACCGTATCGGTAGGCCACGGCGGTGTGCTCTCCATTGCGTACACCGACGAAAAGGGCAAACCCGGCTGGTTCGAAGCGGTTGTCGGACGGTTGGGTGAGCATCTGGTGATCGATATCTGGCCCACCCATCCAGCGCCCGACGAGATCTCCGACGATTACGCTGGTTCACTGATTCCCGGGCACATTCTGTTCGCGATCGAGATTGAAGACGACACCGTGGTCATGCGAGTGATCGACCCAGACGTGCTGGAGGCCGCTCTCGAATCAGAGACGCTCGACCTGCCGTTCGCGGAGTCAGGTCAGGGTGACCTCGTCCTCATGGCGCCGTCACCGCAACTGCATGCGGCGTTCGCCACCTATTTGTCCCGCCCGGGAATCTTCACTGACGAGCCGGTGGTCTGGCGGCGTGTGTCCACCAGGTGAGAGTCGTGCCCACAGCCTTCCTCCCAAAACGAAACGGAAGTAGCTGGGCCCTTTGCAATCGTGGGACCGGGGATAGGTTCGGAGCATGGGCGCGCGAAGCTCCGTAGCCTTCGAGCAACTCTCCAAGAGCCAGACCGCACGGCACGTGTGGTCCGGGTTGACCCCGGACATGCTCGAGCGCGTGCGCAGCCGGGTCAGGGCGTTCGCCTGGTTCATGCTCATCGTCAACGTGCTGGGCGTCGTCGTCGACGGTACGTACTTCCTGGTGCAGGGCAGGGAGCTCGATGTGGTGCTGGTGGGGACGATGGTCGTGGGTGCCGTTCTCGGTGTTGCGCTTGTCGTCGTGGCGACTCACCAACGTTTCTCCCACGTCACTGTACTGTACGCCGCCCTGGCGTTCGAGGTGCTCATCTGTCTCGACCTGGCCGTCATGTTACCGTGGTTCATCTGGCTGGACCGCGGGCATCTCCCGGTGGTGACCTGGGTCGAGGTGCTGCTCGTCCTCTTCCCGCTCATCGTGCCCGCTCCGCCTCGCTTGATGGCCGTTACGCTCGCGCTTACGGCCACCACTCGTGTGGTTGCGCTGCGTGTTCTGGAGCTTGGTGCAGGGTTGCCGACCGCCCCCGGTGATTACTTCATGGCGGTCGTTGCCCCTGCATTCGCCGCCGGGATGGCGTACGCCGCTGCGCGCATCGTCTACGGAATGACGGTGGAGGCGGCCGAGGCGCGGCGAATGGGGAGCTATCAGCTCACCGAGCAACTCGGCAGCGGAGGCATGGGAGAAGTGTGGCGCGCCGAGCACCGGCTGCTGGCGCGTCCGGCGGCGGTGAAGCTGGTGCGCGTGGAGCGCCTTGCGGGGAAAGGGGAAGAGCAGCGGGTCGTTCTCCAGCGCTTCGAGCGAGAAGCACAGGCGACGGCGTTACTCCGCTCGCCGCATACGATCGAACTGTACGATTTCGGCTTCAAGGATGACGGCACGCTCTACTACGTGATGGAGCTGCTCGACGGTCTCGATCTGGACCGGATGGTGCGACGGTTCGGCCCGGTCGATCCGGCGCGGGCGGCGCATCTCGTGACGCAGGCGTGCGACTCCCTCGGGGAAGCGCATGGGGAGGGGTTGATCCACCGGGATGTGAAGCCGGCGAACCTCTATGTGTGCCGCTACGGGCGGCGCGTGGACTTCGTGAAGGTGCTGGACTTCGGGCTCGTCAAACAGCGGGACCATGGGTCGGCCGCTGACGATGTGAACCTCACCGCAGAGAACACCGTCAGTGGAACGCCGGCCTTTCTCGCGCCGGAGCAGGTCATGGGTGGAGAAGTCGACGGGCAAGCCGACGTGTATGCTCTGGGGTGTGTGCTTTACTGGGTGCTCACTGGCCAATACGTGTTTGACGAGCGATCGGTGATGGCGACGATGATGGCTCACGTCCAGGCGATGCCGGAGCGTCCGTCCGCGCGTACCGAGCAACCGATTCCGGGGCCACTCGACGATCTCGTGCTGGAATGTCTTGCGAAGTCACCTGGCGACCGGCCCCAAGGGGTTGATCTTCTTGCGGAGCGCCTCGCGTCAATCCCGTGGGAGCATCCGTGGACCGAAGCCTGCGCCCGTGAGTGGTGGAACCGCCACCTCCCCGACCTGTAAGCCGTGAGCGGTGCCGTCGAGTCCATCCTGTACATCCGACCACCACTGGGCTCGGTTCCGAGCGATACGACGGCGCCGCCCGCGCTTCGGGCGCACCTTTAAGCCTCCATCGAGGGGGGACTCGAAAGACACAATAGCGGGACTCGTTTGCTCCCGTATCCTCCTTGACGTCCACTTGACGGTGTTGCCGGAAGGTCGTACGGTAGTGCCAGCACGACCTTCCGAGCGTCCTCCAAAACACAGGCACCCGAAAGGTGTGTTGGGCCTTCACTTTCAAGGAGGTCTGCATGCGTCTTTCAGTTGTCGCGGCACCAACCGCCTGCTGGCGATTAGCTGTCGCAGTACTCCTGCTCCTCTTGCCGCAGGCGATGCAGGCACAGGAGCCGAAGCCAAAGAAGCCACACCCAGCACAGGTAGGTGCACCACGATCAGCATCGGACCATCTCCGTCAGCTGCCGCGCGGATTTCGTCCGTACCGGCCCGCTGAGCGCCAACCTGCCCAACTGCGGGTCGTGCCAAGCCCATCGCCGGGTGTGGTGGTGTCGGAAGTGGAGCCGAATGACAGCGTGGCGACGGCGAATGTCCTCACGTTGGGCGACACCGTTTCGGGCGCAATCGACCCGGCCGGCGACGTCGATTTCTACGCCGTGACGCTGACGGCTGGTGAGTGGGTGGCGTTCGACGTTGATGCGCAGTCACTGGCCGGTGGTTCCGATCTGGATTCCTGGCTCGCGTTGTACGATCCCACGGGCGACTCGATCGTGGCGTGGAACGACGATTGGGACGGTCTGGACAGTTATCTACTGTTCGCGGCGCCTGCAGACGGGATCTACTTTCTGGAAGTCTCCCCGTGTTGCGGGCCGGGCCCGGGGCCCGGTGGTCCCGGATCCGTCTATGAACTGGGCTTCACCGCGTTCACCCTTGCCGTGACCGAGGTCGAGCCGAATGACGTTCCCAACGAGGCCACCGTTGTAACGCTCGGAGACACTTCAGTTCTCGCGGTAATTGAGCCGGCGACCGATATCGATTACTTCGCCATCGATGTGCCGGGGGAGGGAGTACTCCGGGTCGCCTGGTTTCCTGTGCAGTGGTGGTTTCCAGTGATCGTAAAGCTGTGGGATTCCGACGGAACCACAGTGCTAGATAGCGCCAACACCGATTGGGGCGACTGGCTGGCGCAGACGTACGTGCAGGGTGCGGGCCGCTACTACGTGTCGGTGGAAGACATATACCAAGATCCCGACTATTCGTATCCCCGGCTCTACGGGTTTGATGTCGAACTGCAGCCGCCGGGGCCGGGCGATCCGACCACCCTGTTTGCTTCGGGACTTGGACTGCCACGACAAATCGTGCCCGACTGGTCGGGACACCTCCTTGTGTCAGATGTCGATTTGGCCCGCATTGTTCAGATCGATGGCAGCGGAAACA
>JBDHJO010000054.1:0-4291 GCA_039586875.1 Gemmatimonadota bacterium
CCCGAAGGAGCCGAGCGACGGGTCTGATCCAGGTCCTCCACGGCGCGAAGCACGCTGACCCATTCCGGTGTCCGCGTCGGTACATTCTGTTGCAGCAGCCCAATCAGGTGCCGATCAAGAACTCCCGGAGGCTGAGATGGTGTATTCCCCGGCGCTCAAGGAAGCGCACCGCAGCGAGCTGACGGCAATCGAAGAGCAGGGGCTCTTGAAAGAAGAGCGGTACATCCACTCGCCGCAGTCGGCGAACATCATGGTGGAGTACCCCGCCGGGACCGGCCTCACGCCCGTCGTCAATCTCTGCGCCAACAACTATCTCGGACTGTCGAGCCATCCCGATGTGATCGCCGCGGCGCGCCAGGCGCTCGACGACCGCGGCTACGGCATGTCCAGCGTGCGGTTCATCTGCGGCACCCAGGACATCCACCGTGAGCTCGAGCGGGCACTCTCCGAGTTTCTCGGCACCGAGGACACGATCCTCTTCCCGAGCTGCATGGACGCGAATGCCGGCGTCTTCGAAGCGCTCCTCGGCCCGGAGGACGTGATCATCTCCGACCGTCTCGTGCACGCGAGCATCATCGACGGTGTCAGGCTGTGCAAAGCCCAGCGGGATATCTGGGAGCACTCCGATCTCGGCATGCTCGAGGAGAAGCTCACGCAGCATCAGGACAAGCGCGCGCGGATGATTGTGGTCGACGGCGTCTTCAGCATGGATGGCGATATGACGCCGCTGGACCGGATCTGTGCGTTCTGACCACGACGCTCGGCAAGGCCTTGGGTGGGGCGTCCGGCGGATGCGTGTCGGGCCGCAAGGAGATCGTCGCGATGTGCCGCCAGCGGGCACGGCCGTACCTGTTCAGCAACACGATGCCGCCGCCGATCGTCTCCGGCGCCCTCAAGGTGCTCGAAATACTCAACGCCAGCACGGAGCGACGAGACAAACTCGAGGAGAACACGCGGTTCTGGCGGAAGGGGCTCGAAGACGCGGGTTTCATCATCAAACCGGGTGAAAGCCCCATCGTGCCGGTGATGCTCTTCAACGCCAAGCTCAGCCAGGACATCGCGCGGGACCTGTACGCCGAGGGCGTGTACGTGATCGGGTTCTTCTTCCCGGTCGTACCGCGGGGCCAGGCGCGGATTCGCACCCAACTCTCGGCCGATCACGACATCCCCCTCCTGGAGCGAGCGCTCGAGTCGTTCGCCAAAATCGGGGAGAAGTACGGCATCCTGGGACTCGACGAGCAAGGCATCATCGACAAGTACGGAGCCTGAGCGTGCAACTGACACGGATGCACTGTCGCGGTAGATTACGACGTCGCACTCGGTTCTGACGATGATCGAAGGGTAGGAGGCATGTTCGAGATCTTCCTGGGTATCGCCATCCTGGTGGTTGCATCGAAGGTGGCCCCCGAGCTGGCGACGCGGTTGGGGAGCCAGCAGACTGACGGCGAGACGCAGCGGCGGTTGGCGGAGATGGAAGAGCGGCTCGTGCAGACCGAGGAGCGGCTGCTCACGCTGGCGTCCGACACCCACGAGCGTCTCGTGGACGTGGAGGAGCGCGTCGACTTCGCGGAGCGTGTGTTGCAGCAGCAGCGATCCAAAGGCCAGTTGCCGGAAGGGGGCTGAGCAGCCACAGAGCCCGGAGTGGGGCTCCATCGTCTCAACCGTTTCCAGCAATCCGATCTCCAGACTCTCTTCGAGCCGACAATGCGAACGACCCAAGAATTCCTCGCCGAAGTCGATCAATACTCCGCCCACAACTACCACCCGCTCCCTATTGTGCTCACCAAGGGCGAGGGGGCCTGGGTGTGGGATGTCGAGGGTCGCAAGTTCCTCGACTGCCTCGCGGCCTACTCGGCGGTGAACCAAGGGCATCGGCACCCGGCGATCGTGCAAGCGGCCAAGGAGCAACTCGATCGGTTGACGCTCACCTCGCGGGCGTTCCACAACGATCAGATGGGTCCCTTCCTCCGCGAGTTGTGCGAGGTGACGGGGTTCCCGCGTGCGCTGCCCATGAACTCCGGAGCGGAGGCGGTCGAGACCGCGATCAAGGCGGTTCGGCGTTGGGGGTATCGTGTGAAGGGGATTCCCGCCGACCAGGCCGAGATCATCGTCTGCTCGAACAACTTCCACGGCCGCACGACGACGATCGTGTCGTTCTCGACCGAGGAGTCGTACAAGTCGGATTTCGGCCCGATGACCCCGGGGTTCACCGTCATCCCCTACGGTGATGCCGCTGCGCTCGAACGGGCGATCACGCCGAACACGGCGGCGTTCCTGGTGGAGCCGCTGCAAGGCGAGGGTGGGGTCGTCGTACCACCCGATGGGTTCCTCGGATGCACGTACGAACTGTGCCGCGAGAACAACGTGCTCTTCGTGGCTGACGAGATTCAGACGGGCCTCGGCCGCACGGGGAAGATGTTCTGCTGCGATTGGGAAAACGTGAAGCCCGATGTGCTCATCGTCGGCAAGGCCCTGAGCGGCGGGTTCTATCCGGTGTCGGCGATGCTCGCGCACGACGAGGTCATGAGTGTGTTCCATCCCGGTGACCACGGGTCCACGTTCGGGGGCAACCCGTTGGGCGCCGCCGTGGCGCGCGCGGCGTTGCGCGTAATCGTGGACGAGAAGCTGCCGGAGCGGGCGGAGGAGATCGGCACGTGGTTTATGCGCGAGCTGCGCGCCATCGAGTCGCCCCATGTGGAGGAGGTCCGCGGTCGGGGCCTCATGATCGGTGTCGTGATCAAGAAGGAGAGTGGGCCCGCCCGTCCGTTCTGCGAGCAGTTGCAGCAGCGAGGGATCCTTGCGAAGGAGACGCACGAGCAGGTGATTCGCTTCGCGCCGCCGCTCGTGGTCGAGCGGGAAGCCCTCACGTGGGCCCTGGAACAGATCGCCGAAGTGCTGCTGCGTGTCGAGGCGCACGCGTGAACATCCGATCCAACGAGCGCACGATCGCACGATCCCACGATTCATGACCGGTGAGCTCCGCGTTGTCACCCTCCGCGGCGATTTTGTCGAGTCGTCCCACGCGGTCTCCGTCGCGGTCTGCACGTCCGACGGCCATCTCCGCGCGTCGTCGGGCAGCCTCGGCCGAGTCACCGTGCTGCGGTCGGCGGCGAAGCCGTTTCAGGCACTCCCGATCCTGACCGACGGCGCCGCGGAACGGTTCGCGGTTTCCGACGACGAGCTGGCGCTGGCGTGTGCCTCGCACAACTCGGAACGGAGCCAGGTGGCGTTGGTGGCGTCCTGGCTTGAACGCATCGGGTGCGCGGAATCGGATCTCGCTTGCGGGCCGCACCCGCCACTGTCGCGGGAACTGTCGATTCGCGGGCCCGACACCCCGAAGGCCGATCCGGCGCCGCGCTCGCCCATGTCGTCGAACTGCTCCGGGAAGCACACGGGCATGCTCACGCTCGCGAAGCACCATGGGTGGGAGCTCGAGGGGTACAACCACCGCGGGCATCCGGTCCAGGAACGGATTCTCGAGACGCTGAGCGAGTTCGTGGATTTTCCGGCCGGCTGGATCGGCCAGGCAGTCGACGGATGCGCGGCCGTGACCTTCGCGCTCCCGCTGACCAATGCCGCCACGGGTTTCGCGCGGCTGGTGTCGTGGAGTGATGCAGCACCCAAGCGAGTGGTGAAGGTCATGACTACTCGTCCGGGTCTCGTCGCGGGTCACGGGCGGCTGTGCACCGATCTCATGGAGGCGTTCCCGGGGAAGGTCCTTGCGAAGGTGGGTGCCGAGGGTGTGTACGGAGCGGCGCTCGTCGACCAGGGGCTCGGGATCGCGCTCAAGGTCGAGAGCGGCGACTGGCGAGCGTGCAATGTCGCCCTCCTCAGCGTCCTGGAGCAGCTCGGCCTGGATCTCGACGGGCAGTCCTCCCTCGACCGGTACCGGCGGATTCCCGTGCGCAATACGCGGCGGCACGATGTCGGGCTTATGGAGGCGCGCGGCGAGATCGCGATCTCGTGATCTTCCCGGGGACGGAATGGCTAGGACGGGGCCGGACCGACCGTTAGTGTATCGAGGACCGTCAGTCGGGGATCGCATGCACGCCAATCGGACACGCTCGCGCCGCTGCCCGGCCACCCGCTGGTGTGGTCGGCGTCGGAGCCGCGCTCAACCATGAAGTTCATCGATCACGCAGCGGTGAAGGTCGTTGCCGGCACGGGTGGTTCGGGCTGCGTGTCGTTCCGCCGGGAGACGTTCGTGCCCAAGGGCGGTCCGGACGGCGGTGACGGCGGACGCGGTGGCAGCATCTTCGTGCAAGCCGACCCCAACCTCAGCACGCTCCTC
>JBDHJO010000054.1:4313-28616 GCA_039586875.1 Gemmatimonadota bacterium
TACCGGTACAAGGCGCACCGCAAGGCCGACCGAGGCCAACACGGCAAGGGCTCCAACAAGACGGGGAAGTCGGGGGCGGACGTCTACCTGCCCGTACCTCCCGGCACTGTCGTGTCCGATCCGGACACCGGCGAAAGCCTGGGTGAGGTCGTGGAGCCTGGAGACACCCTGCTGGTGGCCCGGGGTGGGCGCGGAGGGCGCGGCAACGCGCAGTTTGCGACACCCACGCATCAGGCGCCGCGCGAGTGGGAACCCGGCGAAGAAGGCGAAGAGCGCACGATCGAGCTCGTGCTCAAGCTCATCGCGGACGTCGGTCTCGTGGGCGAACCCAACGCGGGCAAGAGCACGCTGTTGTCCGTTGTCTCCGCCGCGCATCCGAAGATTGCCGACTATCCCTTCACGACCCTGTCGCCGCAACTGGGCGTGGTCGCCCTGCCTGACAACCGCTCATTCGTAATGGCCGACATTCCCGGCATCATCGAAGGGGCGCACGGGGGCAAGGGGCTCGGGGATCAATTCCTCCAGCACATCGAGCGGACGCGGGTGCTCGCGTACCTGATCTCGAGCGAGCAGGAGGACTTGCAGGATGCCTATGCTCGCCTGCGCAACGAAGTGCGGTTGTACTCCAATCTGGTCGCGCGCAAGCCGCATATCGTAGTGTTCACCAAGCGCGATCTCATGCCGTCCGATGAGCCGGTCCCCTGGCTCGACGCCCCCGAGGCGGCGGCGGTCGTCGCCATCTCCGCGGTAGCACAACAGGGACTCCCGGAGTTGTTGGAGCGTCTCTGGCGCCTCGTTCGTGACGAACTGCCGCAGGATGAGATCGGGCCCGATCACGTGCCATGAAGGACATCGACAACGCCTACGTCAGCCTCGCCCTCGTCCCGGGCATCGGGCGGGCGCGGCTGTCGCGACTCCTCGCAACGTTCGGGGGACCGGCGGATGTGCTCGGTGCGTCCTTCGCGGAGTTGGCGACCGTCCCAAGGATGAGTCGCGCGGCGGCGACCGCGGTGGCCAACGCGTCTGCGCACGACGGCAAGCGGGTTATCGAGCGAACGGTGCAGCTCGGTGGCGTTGTGCTGACGCCGGCGGACCTGCGGTTTCCAGCATCACTCAGCAGTATTCCGGACGCACCGACACTGCTGTTCGCGCACGGCGATGTTGCGCTCCTCGCCCGTCCGGCCGTGGCAGTCGTGGGGAGTCGGCTGCACTCGCGCTACGGCGACGAGGTGTGTCGGCACTTTGCCGGCGGTTTGGCGCGTGCCGGGCTCGTGATCGTGAGCGGAATGGCACGGGGGTTGGATGCTGTGGCGCACCACGCATGTCTCGACGTCGGCGGCGATACGATCGGCGTGCTGGGCAACGGATTGGGCGTGGTGTATCCCGCGGCGAACCGCGCACTGTACGACCGTGTCGTGGAATCAGGGTGTCTGTTGACCGAGTTCCCCCCGGGGGAACGGCCCCATGCCGGCAGCTTCCCGCGCCGCAATCGGCTGATCAGCGGGCTTGCGGCCGCAACGGTCGTGGTCGAGGCTCGCGAGCGATCCGGCGCGCTCATCACGGTCGACTGTGCGTTGGCGCAGGGGCGGGAGGTCTTCGCGGTGCCCGGGCCAATCTCGAGCGCCACATCCGCTGGGTGCAATCGCTTGATTCAACAGGGAGCACGACCGGCGCTCGGTCTCGAGGACGTGCTCGAAGAGTACGGTATCAACGCCGCAGCCGATCCCGATGAGGCACTCAACCTGTCGCCGGACGAGCTGAAGGTACTGGCCCCGTTGGATCGTGGCCCATCGTCACCCGACGAAGTCGCCGAAGCGGTGGAGTGGTCGGTCGAGCGGACCCTGGTGGTGCTGACCGACCTGGAGTTGCGGGGGGTCGTCACGTGCGATCCGGGCAAACTCTTCCGCCGCACGGTGCAGCCGGTGCCGGAGCGGGAGCGGTGAGTGCGCCCGAGCACGTCTACGTCCATGTGCCGTTCTGCCGGCGCCGGTGCGTGTATTGCGACTTCTCCATCGCCGTCCGCGCGACCGTGCCGAGCGAGCGGTTTGCCGACGCCATCCTCGCTGAGCTGGCGGTGCGGGCGCCCGCGTTGGGACCGCCGCCCGAACGATTGCAGACCATCTACTTCGGTGGTGGGACGCCCTCGCTGCTCGGTACCGCTGCCCTCGGGCGGATCATGCAGGGGATCGTCCAATGGAGTGCTTCGGACGGTGCGGACGAAGTCACCCTCGAAGCGAACCCTGAAGATGTGACCCACGAGCGCGCGCGTGCATGGCGCGCACTCGGCGTCACCCGGGTGTCCCTGGGTGTCCAGAGTTTTGAGGATCCGGTGCTCCAGTGGATGCATCGGTCCCACAACGCGGACGCGGTGCCACGGGCGGTGGAGGCCATCCGGGCGGCCGGGATTGCGTCCCTCTCCCTCGATCTGATCATCGGCGTGCCGGTTGAAGTGGGCCCGGATACCGCGCGCGATCGTCTGAGGGCAATGGAACTGGAACCGGATCACCTGTCCGTGTACACGCTCACATTCGAGCCGAGCGCACCGCTCGGGAAGTGGGAAGCGTGGGGACGTATCGCGCCTGCCTCTGATGCTCGGTACGCGGCGGAGTTTCTGGTGACCCACGAAGTGCTGACCGATGCGGGGTACGAGCACTACGAAGTCTCCAACTATGCTCGTCCCGGACGGCGATCGGTGCACAATGCCGCCTATTGGAGCAATCGGAACTACCTCGGCCTCGGACCGAGTGCCCATAGCCGGCAGGGCGACACCCGTTCGTGGAATCTCGATCCGTGGGTGCAGTACGAGCGTGCCGTGGCCTCCGGGCAATCGTGTGAGGGCAATGCGGAACGACTCACGGAAGCCCAGCGCCGACTGGAGCGGACCTACCTGGGGCTTCGGCACGTCGACGGACTGCCCATGGAGCAGGTGGCGTGGCGCAGCGAAGTAGGCAAGGGAACGCTTCGGTTCGGGTGGGCGGAGATCACCGACGGTCGCTTCAGGCTCACCCCGGAGGGTTGGCTGCGACTCGATGAGTTGGCGGGAGCCTTGACCACCGACACCGAAGGTGGCTAAAATTCGGCGTTAGCCACCTGGTGGGCAGGTGGCTAAACGCTTGCGAGACAATGACTTCCAAGAAGAAATCCGACAATCTCACTGCGCGGGAACGTCAGGTCCTCGCTGCCGTCATACACACCTACATCGAGACGGCCGAGCCTGCCGGGTCTCGGACGATCGCCAAGCGGTTCGAACTGGGAGTCTCCGCGGCGACCATCCGGAACACCATGAGCGATCTCGAGGAACGCGGGTACCTGTACCACCCTCACACATCGGCGGGTCGGGTGCCGACGGACAATGCCTATCGGGTCTACGTGGACTCCCTGATGGGTCCCGCTGTTCTCTCGGTTACCGAGCGGCATGCGCTTCACCAGGAGTTGGACAGCGGCGGGACCGGGATTGAGAACATCCTGCGCAAAGCTGCCGAGGTCCTTGGTGTCCTGACGCACGAACTGGGGGTTGGCGTTGCCCCAGCGTTCGATCAAGCCGTGCTGGAGCGGCTCGAGTTGGTGCAGGCGTCCGCCGAGCGGATCCTCATGGTGTTGGTGCTGCGAGGGGGAGCGGCACGGACGCTCTTCGTCGAGGTACAGGACGCGATGCCGGCGGAAGCCTTGGCCGGCGTTGCCCACGTCCTCAACGATCGCCTGGCCGGCTTGTCGCTGAGGGAGATCCGTGCGACGCTGCGGGAGCGCCTGCGCGATGCGGCGGCGGCGGACGATCACCGCCAGTTGCTCAACATCTTCATCGAAGAAGCGGATCAGATCTTCGAGATCGCACCCAAGCCGAACGACGTCGTCCTCGGCAGTGCGCAGATGCTGGTCGAGCAGCCGGAGTTCCATTCGTCGGACAGGATTCGCGGGCTGTTGGAACTCACCGAGCGGCGCGACGTACTGCGGACCGCGCTCGAACAGCGCCCGGCGCCCGGCATCAGTGTCACGATCGGTGGGGAGAATCTGGATCGGGCCCTGTCGGATTTCACGATCATCACATCGACATATCAGTGTGGCCCCTTCTCCGGGCTCATCGGTGTCATTGGACCGACGCGGATGCCGTACCGGAAAGTGGTGGCCTTGGTCGAGCACACGAGCCGTATGCTCGGTGACTTGATCAGCTAGGAAGAGCTGTGGCGCGCGACCTCTACGACGTTCTCGGCGTGACCCGAGAAGCCTCCGAATCCGAGATCAAGAAGGCCTATCGGCGGCTAGCGATGGAGTATCACCCCGACCGCAACAACGGCGACAAGGCGGCCGAGGAGAAGTTCAAGGAAGCCTCGGAAGCCTACGAAGTGCTGCGGGATCCGCAGAAGCGGTCACAGTACGACCGCTTCGGCATGGCGGGCATGCGCGGCGGTGCGGGGGGATCCGGGTACCACCACGTGGATCTCTCGGAAGCGCTCTCGATCTTCATGCGCGATTTCGGAGGCATGGGTGGATTCGACTCGATTTTTGGTGGGGGGGCGCGGGAGCGGCGCAGCCGCCGGCGCGGGCAGGACATCAGGGCCACGGTCAAGCTCCAACTGAAGGACGTGGCGCACGGGACGAAGCGAACCCTCCGACTGCGGAGCCTCACGCGCTGTGAACACTGTGAGGGATCGGGTGCGGAACCCGGCAGCAGCACGGAGGCGTGTCCGACGTGTGGCGGCGCCGGAGAGGTCCGGCATGCGTCGCAGTCCATTTTCGGTCAGTTTGTGTCGGTCTCGGCATGCCCGACGTGCAATGCGGAGGGAACCGTCGTCGCCGAGCCGTGTGGGGAGTGCCGCGGCGACGGGCGTGTCAGGAAGGAGCGAGAGGTCGAGGTCGACGTTCCGCCGGGCGTGGATACCAACAATTACATCACGATGCGGGGTCAGGGCGTCGCGGGGCCGCGGAACGGTCCGGCCGGGGACCTCATCGTCGAGTTCGAGGTCGAAGACGATACCCGCTTCCAGCGCCGCGGCGCGGATCTCGTCTACCACCTCCCCGTGTCGTTCAGTCAGGCAGCGCTCGGGGCGGAGATGTCGGTGCCGACGCCGTACGGTGATGAGGCACTGGAGGTCCCGGCGGGCGTGCAGAGCGGGACCGTACTGCAACTGCGTGGCAAAGGACTGCCCGACGTGGCGAGCGGCCAGAAGGGGACCCTGTACGTGCGCGTGCAAGTCTGGACGCCGAAGGAGATGTCGCGCGAGGTGCGAGCGCTCTTCGAGCAGCTGAAGGACGTCGAGGGCGAACCGCCCGCGGAAGACGAAAGCTTTGGCCGGAAGCTTTGGGAACGGATGAAGGAAGTGTTTGGGACGTGACATTATGAGTGACTGCCTGTTCTGCAAGATCGTCGCGGGCGAGATCCCGGCGACCAAGGTGATGGAGTCGGAGCGATTCCTGGCCTTCCGGGACATCGCGCCGCAGGCTCCCACCCATGTGCTCGTGATTCCGAAGCGGCATGTGGCGACCATGAACGATGCGACCGATGCACAGGAGCTCGGGGCGTTGTTGCTCGCGGCTCGCGACGTGGCGCAGGGTGAGGGACTGACGGACGACGGATACCGTATCGTGATCAACACGAATGCAGGTGCCGGCCAGACGGTGTTCCACATTCATGCCCACGTGCTCGGTGGTCGCGCGCTGGGGTGGCCGCCCGGTTGAGGACTGCCGGAAACCAACCGCAGGGTGAACGAGGTCGCGGTTGCGAGGCCAGGATGCCAGGTCTAGCTTTCCCCGTCTACATCCAGACTGGCGGTCAGGCACCGGGGTCTGCGATGTCCGACACGATGAGAAACCCAGTGAGCGCCGGAATCGGAAATTGAACGCAGCGCGCCGCAGACAGCGACGCTCCCACAGGTGAATCGGGACATCTTGCTCGCGATAGCGGGACCGGTACACGCAGCATGACGTGGCCGGTCGAGCAGGGACACCAGGGGTGCAGGTGACCGAGGTCGCCGGCACCCCTTCCCACATGACTCGGGTTGCGACCGAGGAGACGCTCGAGCAGCTGGAGTTCTCCCGTGCCCTTGATCTGGTCGCCGGGTATGCCGTGTCGGACCTCGGCGCGGCAGCCGTGCGTGGCCGTTTGCCGCAGGCGGATCGCGGGGCGATCCACGAGCAACTGCAGGAAGTCGCCGAGCTATTGGCGGTGTACCGGGACGGCGAGTCGTTCCAGCCGCGGCCCGTGCCCGATCTTCGGGACATCCTCACCGAACTCCACACCGAGGGCAGCGTACTCGAGGCAACCGCGCTCCTCGCTATCGGCGACGCGATCGCGGCGATGGTGGAGACCCGCGCGGCGCTGGAGCAGCTGGCCGACGCGGCCCCCCGGGTGGCTGCTCATGCGGTCTCGGTGCCGCCTGCCCGCCTGTCGGAGTCCATTGGGCGGGCGCTCGAGCGGGACGGGCGAGTCAAGGACGATGCTTCACCGGGACTCAAGCGCGCCCGACAGCGCGTTAGGGATGTCCGCACGCGCCTCGTGGACCGGCTGGAGCGCATGGCCCGCGACCTCGAGGCGGCCGACGGAGGGGTCACGCTCAAGGGTGGCCGATACGTCCTGCCCGTGCGACGCGGCCAGAAGAGCAGCGTCCAGGGCATCGTGCACGGCGAGTCGGCGTCTGGGGCGACGCTGTTCGTGGAACCGACGGCGATCGTCGATCTCGGAAACGACCTGGGCGCCTGCGAGTCGCAAGAAGCACGCGAAGTCCTCGCGGTATTGCGGGAACTCACCGCACAGGTCAGGGACGAGGTCGATCGCCTCGCTGCCGGCTGGGTGATGTGTGTCAGCGCGGACGACGTCTACGCTCGGGCACGGTATGCGCTGGAGGTGAATGCGGCGGTACCGACTATGGTCGAGCCCGGTGGAGCGCTGCAGCTTCGGCGCGCGACGCATCCCGTGATCCTCGCCGATGCCGGTGAGCCGGTCCCCTTCGACCTGGCCTTGGAGGACGACCGGACCCTCATCGTGAGCGGCCCCAATGCAGGCGGAAAGACCGTGTTGCTGAAGGCCGTGGGCCTCGTGTCGGCGTTGGCGCAGTCGGGTGTCGTGCCACCGGTGGGCGCGGAGACGACTCTCCCGGTCTTCAGCAGGATCTTCGCGGATATTGGGGACCATCAGTCCATCGACGCGAGCCTCTCCACGTTCAGCGCCCATGTGGCGGCATTGCGCGCGGTGCTCGAGGATGCTGACGACGCGGCCCTCGTGCTCTTGGACGAGCTCGGTGGAGGAACCGATCCCGTCGAGGGCGCTGCGCTCGCTCAGGGTATCCTCCTGTCACTCCACGGCCGCGGGGCCGTGACGATCGGCACCACGCATCTCGGAGAACTGAAGGAACTCGCCTCGAGCACCGAGGGCGTCGCCAATGCGAGTCTCGAGTTCGATGGCGAGACCCTCGCGCCGACGTACCGCTTCCTGCAGGGCAAGCCGGGTCGCTCGTACGCGCTGCACATCGCCCGGCGCCTCGGCCTGCCGGCCGACGTGCTCGCGGAAGCGGAGCGGTGTACGCCGGAGGCGGCGCGCACGCTGGAAGCGACACTGGAGGAACTGGAGCGTCGCGAGGGAGCGCTCGAGCGACGTGAGCAGGAGGCCGAAGCACTCCGCCTCCAGCTCGAGGCCGACACCATCCGCGTCGGGCGTGATCGAGAGGATGTGGAGCGACGGCTGCAGGACGTTGCTGAGCGGGAGCGCGAGCTGGAGCGCTCCGGTCGCGAACAGGCGCGGAGATTCCTGCTCGAGGCGCGAAAGCGGGTGGAGGAGGCGCTCGGCACCGCTCGCGCGGCCGTCAGCGAGGCAACGGCCAAGGAGGCACGCCGGCTGGTGGAAGAGGGGGTTCGCGAGGAAGGTGATGCCCTGAAGCGATTGGAGGAAGCGGCACGCAAGAAGGGATGGCGCGTTCACGGGGAGACTGCCGGAACTGACGGGCCTCTTGCGACTCCCAACTCCGCGGCTCGGTCGACCAAGCCCCGGGTGAAGCCGGCGACGGCGGGCACGGTAGTGTCTCAGGTGGTGACGGAACTGGACCTTCGCGGCATGCGGGTAGACGAAGCCGAGCATGCGGTCATTCAGGCAGTCGACGAGGGCGTGGTCGCGGATTTGGGTGGGTTGCGGATTATCCATGGCAAGGGGACCGGAGCTCTGCGCGATGCCGTGCAAGCGATCCTGCGAGCGGATCGCCGCGTCGCGTCCTGCAAACTCGCACCGCCGCAGCAGGGGGGCGCGGGTGTCACACTCGTGGAGTTCCGATGAGCGCGATCCCGGACGAGGTGATCGAGCAGGTGCGGGATGCGGCCGACCTCGTCGAGATCATCGGGGAATTCGTGAACCTCAGGCGGACCGGGTCCGACTATCGAGGGCCCTGTCCCTTCCATGGCGGCACGCACCGCAACCTCGCGGTCATTCCCAAGAAGCAGATGTACTACTGCTTCGTCTGCCACGAAGGGGGCGACGTCTTCACCTTCTTCATGAAGCAGCAGGGCATGGAGTATCCGACGGCTGTGCGCGAAGTCGCGCGACGTGTCGGGATCACGATTCCCGAACGATCGTCCGGCGGTCCCGATCCTCGCGAACCGCTCTTCACAGCGGTCGCGACGGCCGCCGATTGGTACGCACGGCGGTTGCGCGAGGGCCGTGATGCCTCCGCCGCGCGCGATTATCTCTCGGGGCGGAGTTTCGACCTGGAGTCCTTGGCCCCACTTGGCTTGGGATTCGCGCCGCGCGGCGACGAGTTCCTCGAAGCCATGAAGACGCTCGGGGTGAACGTCGACGTGCTCAGGGAAGCCGGACTCGCCGTCGAGCGCGACGACGGGTCGGTGCGGCCGCGGTTCTGGAACCGGTTGCTCTTTCCAATCCACGACCTCCGCGGACGGGTCGTTGGGTTCGGCGGGCGCGTCCTGGGTGATGGCGAGCCGAAGTACCTCAATTCGCCGGACACCCAGGTGTTCCACAAGGGCGGGCTGCTGTACAATCTGCACAACGCGAAACACGCGATCCGCCGAGCGGGCCGAGCGGTTGTCGTGGAGGGGTACTTCGACGTGCTCAGGCTCGTCGACGTGGGATTTGAAGAGGCGATCGCACCACTTGGCACGGCGTTCACGTCCGAGCAAGCCAAACTGCTCGCGCGGTATTCCCAGGACGTCGTGCTATTCTACGACAGCGACGCGGCGGGTCTGCGAGCCACCTTCCGGGCGGCCGATGTCCTGCTGAGCGCCGGGTTGCGGGTGATGGTGGCCACGCCGCCGCCGGGGACTGATCCCGACACCGTAGCGGCCGGCGGTGGGGCGGAGGCCGTGAAGGCCTTGCTCGATGACGCACTCGACGTCTTTGAGCGAAAGCTGCAGCTTCTCGACCGGAAGGGTTGGCTCGGGTCGATCTCGGGTCGACGGCGTTCGCTGGACCGCCTGCTACCCACGTTGCGTGCGGTGCGGGATCCGGTCACACTCGATCTGTACATCGGCCGGTGCATCGAGGCGCTCGGGGTATCCCGCGACGCAATCCGGCACCGGTGCATCGAGGCGCTCGGGGTATCCCGCGACGCAATCCGGCAAGAGATTGAGGCGGGTCGACGATCGGCACCCCCGCCTCCGGCACCGACGCGGTACGACGAACGCACCGAGCCCGCGCCCCGGTCGAAGCGGCGCGGGAGCGGGTGGCCTGAGTACGATCTGGTGCGCGTCATGTTGCGCGCGCCCCGGTGGCGACCCCTCGTCAACGAGCAGTTGCGAGATTTGCCGGCAGCCGAGACGTCGGCATGGCAGCTCCTGACGGCCGTGGCAAGCGCCGGCGCGGAGGTGGGTGCCGGTGAACTCATGGACCGGACCGAGGGCGACGCGCGAATCCTGTTGGCGAAGCTCCTGGACGAGCCGTCGGGGGATCTGGCGGAGGACGTGACCGTCGAGGCGGCCATCCGCCGGATCGAGTCCCGTGCCATCGAGACCCGGCTGGCCGAGATCGATCGGCGCATCGTGGTGGCGTCGGAAGAAGAGAAGGTCGTGCTCGCGCGCGAGAAAGAGGACCTGAGCAAACGGATTCGGTTACTGAACCCAGCACGGTGGACGGTTATTAAGAAAGGGAGGACCGGCAGTGCACGCTGATCTGGAAGCGCTTTTGCGGTTGCAAGAGAAGGACAAGGTGGTGTTGGACATCAGGGCGGAGATCAAGGCGGTGGAGCCCGAGATCGAGGTGCTTGATGAGGCGCTCGCCGCGGCGGAAGCCCAACTGGAGGCGGTACGCCAGCGGGCGGCCGAGGCCGACGGCCGTCGTGCCGAGCTCGAAGCGAAGATCGAGACCTACCGTGTGATGCAGGAGCGGAAGCGGCAGAAGCTCGAATGGGTGCGCGGGGCCAAGGAGGCGCCCACGCTCATGGCTGAGCTTGATCTGGCCCGGACCGTGCTGGCGCGCGAGGAGGCGGAGTGGGTGAAGTCCGCCGACCGGGTGCAGGACACGAAGGGACAGGTGGAGGAGTGCGAAGCCGTGGTCCAGGAGGTCAAGACGGAACAAGCGCCGAAGCGCGAGGAGCTGGCGGCCCGGCTCGCCGAACTGGACGACCGTCTCGGCGCGGCGCAGGCAGATCGATCCACCGTCGCCGAGGGCGTCGCGCAAGCCCTCCAGGACCGGTACGAGCGGATCCTTCAGGGACGAGCACCGCTGGCGCTCTATCCGCTGCGTGCCGGCGCGTGCGGTCACTGCTTCACGGCCGTGCCTCTGTACCGCCTGCAGAAGCTGCGGAACGGCGAGACACTCGAAGCATGTGAGGCCTGCGGGGTGCTGTTGTACGACGACGGAGAATGATCAGCCGGGGCTCACGATGGGTGTTGGCGCCGGAGCCGGACCGCGATCTCGTTCGGTCCCTGGCGCATGCGCTGAACGTACCTGAGACGCTCTCCATCCTGCTGGCGCAGCGCGGGTTCGCCGATCCCGACCGTGCCAAGGCGTACCTACGACCCGAGCTCGACCAACTCGCAGACCCGAACGCTCTCGCCAACATTCCTCTGGCCGTCGAGATCATCGGCAACGCCGTCCGTGCCGGTCACCGGATCATGGTGCACGGGGATTACGACGTCGACGGGCAATGCTCCACGACCATCCTGACGCGGACGCTCCGCGAGGCCGGTGCCGACGTCATGCCGTTCGTGCCTCACCGAGTTCACGACGGATACGATTTCGGGCCGGCGGGACTTCAGGCTGCCCGCGACGGCGGCGTCGGCCTGATCATTACTTGCGACTGCGGTACGACCGCGGTCGATGCGGTCGCGGCAGCGCGGGCGGACGGCATCAAGGTCGTGGTGACGGATCACCACCTGCCGGGAGTGGTCGCCGACGCTGATGCCGTGGTCAATCCGCAGCAACCGGGGTGTTCCTCGGAACTCACCCAGCTCTGTGGAGCCGGCGTCGCATTCAAGCTTGTGCAGGCCCTGGTACCTGCGCTCCAGCTGCCCGAGCATCTCCCGCTCCACCTTCTGGATTTGGTGGCACTTGCCACCGTGGCCGATGTCGTTCCGCTCGTCGGTGAGAACCGCGTCCTCGTGCGCGCAGGTCTCAAGCTGCTGGGCACGACGCGCTGGGAGGGTATCCGCCAACTCGTAGATGTCGTAGGGCTGCGTGGCAAGGAGATCCGTGCGTCGCACGTCGGGTTCATCCTGGCGCCGCGTCTGAACGCCGTCGGCCGCATTGGGAGCGCGATGGACGGTGTGCGATTGCTCCTCGCTGACGATCCTGCAGAGGCCCGTGCCATCGCGCAGCAACTGGAGACGATCAACGGCCGCCGCCAGGCGATGGACGAGACGGTGCTGGATGAGGCACTGCAGGAGGTCGAGGACGAGATCGATCTCGACCATGAGTACGGCCTGGTGTTGGCTCGCGATGGCTGGCATCCCGGGGTGATCGGTCTCGTTGCCTCACGGCTCGTGGAACGGTTCGCGCGGCCGGCGATTCTCGTGGCCCTCGAGAACGAGGTCGGGAAGGGGTCGGGACGGAGTATCGGGGCGTTCGATCTCCACGCCGCACTCTCGGAATGCGCGCCGCTGCTCAGCCGGTACGGCGGGCACCGGATGGCGGCGGGACTCACGATCGATCGCGGCAACGTGGACGCCTTCCGGGACGCGTTCAACGACGTGGCGCGCGCGCGGCTGAGCGTTGACGATCTCGTGCCGACGCAGCGAATCGATGTCGTCATCTCGGTCGGTGATCTCACCGACGAGCTCGAACGGCTCTTCCGGCACCTCGAACCGTGCGGCATGGGTAACCCTGGGCCGGTGCTCGGGGTCCGCAATGTTCGCATGGAGCACGAGAAGGTCGTGGGCGCGAATCACCTGCGGTTCACGATCCGCGACGGCGAGGCGAACCTCCCGGCCATCGCGTTCAACTGGGCCGATCGCACGCCCCAGGAGTGGCGGCGCAGCGCGCTCGATGTAGCCCTCCGCCTCGACCGCAACGAGTGGCGTGGCACCAGCACGCTGCAGGCGCGCGTCGTCGACATCAAGCCTGCCGAGTAAGCGACGTCATGCGTATCATCGCGGGCGAGTTTCGCGGCCGCCGGTTGGTCAGGCCCGACGACGCCCGCGTGCGTCCCATCACCGATCGTTTGAAGGAATCGTGGTTTGGTGTTCTCGGGGAGCGCGTCCGCGACGCCACTGTGGTAGATCTTTTCGCGGGTTCCGGGTCGCTCGGACTCGAGGCACTGTCCCGGGGAGCGGCGAGCGTCGAGTTCGTCGAGTTCTCCGACCGCTCGCTTGCGGCGATTCGCAAGAACGTCCAGACCCTGCAGGTTGAGGACCGAGTCAGGGTGCGGCGCGGGGATGTCCTGCGGGTCGCGCGTGGCCTCGACCTGCGGGCATTTGACATCGCGCTGGCCGATCCGCCGTTCTCGACGGATCATGCCGAGCGCCTGGTGACTATCTTCCGGGAGCATCCGTTTGCCGCGATGTTGACGCTACAGCACCGTTCCGATCGACCGATCGACGGCGACGAGAGCCGTCGGTACGGTACACACGCCCTCACCTTTCTGTACGCGCCATGACGAGACGAGCGATCTATCCCGGTTCTTTCGATCCCGTGACCCGCGGGCACGAGGACATCATCCGCCGGAGTCTGCACATCGCCGACGAAGTGCTCGTGGCGGTGGCGTCCAATCCGGCGAAGGATCCGCTGTTCACGGCTGACGAGCGGGTGGCCCTCCTGCAGGCGGTCTTGAAGGACGAGGCGCGCGTGCGCGTCGTAACGTTTGACGGTCTCCTTGCGCGGTTTGCGCGGGTGCACGACGCGCCGCTCATCATCCGGGGACTGCGCGCAGTGTCGGACTTCGACTACGAGTCGCAAATGGCCCTGATGAATCGGCAACTCGACGACGAGCTGGAGACGGTCTTCCTCGTTCCCGCACTGCACCTGACGTACCTGAGTTCCAGCCTGGTGCGGGAGATCGCGCGGTTGAACGGTGACGTGAGCTCCTTCGTGCACCCCGCGGTGGAGCAGGCACTGCAGGAGCGGTTCGGGTCTTGAACTTCAGGGAGGATCTGCGGAAACGGGCCACGGCCCGCGGGGGGCACGTAGTGCTCGCCGAGGGCTGGGATGAGCGGGTTCGGGCGGCGGCGGACGCGATCGAGGGACTCGGGATGGCGTCGGTCACCGTGCTCGACCGCACGATGGCCCGTGACGCGCGGTTGCCGGCGGTTGCGGACCATCTGCGCGCCCAACGACCGGACAAGGTGCCGAGCGACGCCCACGCCCGCGAGTTGGCAGAGGATCCCATACGGTTTGCGGCGGCCTTGTTGGGGCTGGGGCAGGCCGATGCCGCAGTCGCGGGTGCCACCTGTCCCACGGCCGACGTAGTCCGGGCGGGATTGCTGGCCCTTGGCCCGGCGGAGGGTATCCGCACGGTGTCCAGTGCGTTCTACATGGCGATTCGTGGGGACCGCATCGGCGCACTCCTGGACGAGCGGGGTGATGCCCGCCTGACGGAGGATGCGGTGTTCACGTTCACGGACGCCGGTGTGGTACCCGATCCGACCTCGGATCAGCTGGCGGAAATTGCCGTGGCTGCAGCGCGTGATCGCCGGCGCATCGTCGGGGACGAGCCCCTGGTCGCGTTCCTGTCCTACTCGACGAAGGGGAGCGCCAATGGCGAGCGGGTCGAACATGTCCGGGCGGGCCTCGAACGGTTCCGGCAGCTCGCGCCGGAGATCCCGTCGGACGGTGAGCTCCAGGGGGATGCCGCGCTCGTCCCGGGGGTGGCCGATGGGAAGGCTCCCGGCTCGCCGGTGGCCGGCCGAGCCAACGTCCTGGTGTTCCCTGACCTTGACAGTGGGAACATCGCATACAAACTGGTGCAGCGCCTGGGAAACGCGCGCGCGGCCGGTCCGATCCTTCAGGGGCTGGCTCGGCCGCTGATGGATCTGTCCCGCGGCGCGACCGCCGACGACATTGTCGACGTGGCGGCGATCGGATTGCTCAAGGCGGTACCGCCCGCATGATTCTGTTTGGGGAGGCAGCATGAGTTTCACGGTCCGGAAGGATGAGGCGCAGGACGTCGTGATCGTCGGGGTCGATGGCCAGCTCATCGTCGGCAACCGCCACGATCTCAAGAAGAAGGTGCTCGATGCCGTTGACGGGGGCGATCGGAAGTTCGTCATCGACTTTGCGGCGACAGGCTACATCGACTCGTCGGGCCTAGGGGTCCTGGTGTCACTCGCGAAGAAGGTGCGGGAGACAGGTGGTGACCTACGGTTGGCTGGGTTGAACGACGACCTGCGCACGTTGTTCGAGCTGACGAAGCTCGACACCCTGTTCACCATCGTCGACTCCGTGGAGGAAGCGGTCGCCGCATTCTGAGCCGGTGACCTCTCCACTTCGCCTCGTCGTCCACCGCCAGGAGGTGGTGCCGGCGGGCTCGCCCCGCCTCGGAGTCGAGCTCTCCGTACGTGTCCCGACCGATCTGGACGTCGTCGAGGAGGCCGTCGATCTCGTCGCACGCCATTGCCTCGCGAGCGGCGTCAGCCCGCGCGAGGCCCGCTTCATCGTGCGGGTTGTGCTTTGTGAAGCGTTGGCGAATGCGATCCTCTACGGCAATCGGCTCGATACCTCCAAGTCGGTCGAGATCCGTGTGCAATTGGACGAGGAGCACCTGCGTTTGCAGGTAACCGACCAAGGTGACGGGTTCGATCCGACCGACATGCCGGATCCCACCGACGTGGCGGCGATTGACTCCGAGCGGGGACGGGGCCTCTTCCTGATCCACAACCTGGTGGACGAGGTGCACTTCAACGAACGAGGAAACGGCATCTGCATGACCATGCGCCGCGCCTAGAGCGGCTCGATTCGGTACTGCAGTCGCTCGGACGACTGTTCGGATGCCGTGTGCGGCTCTGGCGCTCCGGTCGGGGGCGGCTGCGTCCGGTCCTCGGTACCGAGGGCAGTGAGCCTCCCGCGGTGGCGCTCGACGAGCAGGGATTTGTCGCCTCTACCGGTGCCGATCGGCCGCTTGTGCGCGTCCCCGGCATGAATGGGTACTGGTGTGAGCTGGTGGCGGACGGAGAAATGGCTCCCGACACGCCGGAACGCCTGATCCCGCTCATCAGCCAACTACTCGATGGGGAACGGGAAACCCTCGCGCTCGCCAAGCAGCTGGCATCACGGTACGAGGAGACCGAGTTGCTGTACACGCTGTCCGAGATCCTCGGGGAGACGACCCGGATCGATCGGGTAGCGGAGACGATCCTCCGTGCGGTGAGCAGTGTGGTGGGGGCCCGGCGTGCGTCGCTCTACCTTCACGACGAGTCCGCTGGCATGCTGCGCCCCATGGCGTCGATCGGCAAGCCGGTGGCCGAGTTGCCGCCGGTCCGAGTGGATGAGCGCGATTCGGTGGCGGCTCGGGCCTTCCGCAGCGGCCAGGCCGTGGTGCACGATCCGCGAAATCCGCGCGACGATGGACTCCTCCCCGTCGGGGAGCCTCGAGGCTATCTGGGAACGGCGTTCCTGTCCGTGCCGGTGACGTACCGCGGGGGGCAGGCAGGGGAACATCCCGTTGGCGTGCTCAATCTCACGAACCGCATTGGCGCTGACGCGTTTTCGGGCGGGGAGCGCCGACTCGTCACGGCTGTCGCGAACCAGATCGGAGCGGCGCTCGAGCATGCACGCCTGGTCGAACGGGACCTCGTCCGCCAGCGCGTCTCCCGCGAGCTCGAGCTGGCGCACGGCCTGCAAATGAAGCTCCTGGTCTCACCCGAGGTGTTGGGACCCGGTGTGGACGTCGCGGCTCGTTGCGTGCAGGCGCGGAGCGTCGGCGGCGACTTCTATCACTTCGTCCGTCTCCCCGCCGGTCGCATCGGGGTGATGCTCGGCGATGTGTCGTCCAGCGGGTTCGCGGCGGCGCTCATCATGGCGTTGGTGCTGTCCGCCGCGGGAATCCACGCTGCCGAGGTGGCCTCGCCCGACCAGGCGCTGCGCCGCCTGCTCGATTCCGTCGAGGGTGACCTGCGCGAGACCGAGATGCACCTCTCGCTCTTCTACGGCGTGATCGATCGGCGCGCCGGCGTGTTGCGCTACGCCAATGCCGGTCACCCGTACGCTTTTCGGCTTGGCAAGGGGAATCGCACGGAGCGCCTGAAGGCGACGTCGCCGCCACTCGGACTCACGAGCCACGATGCCATCACGGCCGCGGAGACCCACTGGAGCTCCGGACGCGACCGGCTCCTCCTGTTCTCGGACGGCATCGTCGAGGCGCGGAATCCGGAAGGGAACCAGTTCGGTGAGGAGCCCGTGCTCACGATTGCGCACCAGAACGAACACCGCTCCAGCGCCGAGTTGGTCGAGGGCGTCCTGGCCGCTGCCAGCGCGTTCGAAGAGACGGCACGGGACGATCGGGCGATCCTCGCGCTGCGGGTCTGAGTGGGCCGGCGCCTCGGGCAACACTTCCTCTTCGATCCGTCGATCCTGGATCGGATCGTCGACGCACTGGATCCCGACCCCACGGACAGCGTTATCGAGATCGGCCCGGGCAAGGGCACACTGACGGCGCGTCTCCTTCCACGGGTCGGGCGCGTGATTGCGATCGAGAAGGACAGGGCACTGGCCGCGCAGTTGCGTGATCGATTCGATGCGGTATCCGGGCTCGAGGTCGTCGAGGGGGACGCCCTGGAGGTCGACTGGCGTAGGGCCGTTGGCGGCGCGCGCGACTTCAAGGTCGCCGGCAACATCCCGTACTACATCACGGCTCCGCTCATCGAGCAGGCGCTCACCCCTCCGCCGTCAGCGGTCACGGTGTACCTCGTGCAGCGGGAGGTGGCCGATCGGCTGGCCGCCTCACCGGGCACGAAGGCCTTCGGCGCCTTGACCGTGGGCGTGCGGGCCGTGGCGTCGGTCGAGCGGGTCTTCACAGTCCCTGCCGGAGCATTTCGGCCGCCGCCGCAGGTGCACTCCGCGGTCATACGATTGCGCCCGCTGCCCGAGCCGCTGATTACCGAGGAGGAGCGGGGGCGCTTTCGGACCTTTGTGCAGGCCCTGTTCAGCCGGCGCCGAAAGCAGGTGGGTGGCATTCTGCGCACCGTGTGGGGGTGCAGCCAGGATGAGGTTGCCGGCCGGCTACGGGGTCTCGCCGTCGATCCGACGGCACGGCCGGAGGCGCTGGACGTTCCCGTGTTCGTCGCGCTCTTCCGCGCCGGAGCGGACGGCGTTGTAGGCCCGCCCGGCCCCCGGGTACATTCTGAGCCATGAGTCGCATCCGAGTCACGAGCGAGGTCGGGCCGTTGCGTGCCGTGCTGGTGCATGCGCCGGGGCAGGAATTGCTGGCGGTCACGCCGGACACGCAGGTCCAGTACCTCTACGACGACATCATCGACATCCCGTTTGCGCAGCGGGAGCATGCGCGCATGCGCGACGTGCTCCGATGTTTCGCCGACGTGTTCGAGGTCACGGACCTCCTGCGGGACGTGCTGGATATCCCCGAGGCTCGGGGCTTCCTCATCGCTCGCACGCGGGACGTCGTGCCGTCACCGGCGCTGTCGGCGCTGTTGAGTGATGGTGCCTCGGAGGACGTGGCACGGATCCTCGTCGAGGGGTACGAGGAACGCAGCGGTCCGATTGCCGACTGTGTGAACCTCGGCGGTTACTCGTTGCCGCCCGTACCCAATCTGTTCTTCACCCGCGATATCGGCATCGTGCTCGGCGACCACGTGGTGATCGGTTCGATGCGACACCACGCGCGATGGAGCGAAGAGCTCCTGATCAAGACGTTGTTTCAGTTCCACCCGTTGCTGGCCAACGCCGGTTTCCTCTACGATGGGTCGCTCGAGCGGCGGACGGATTTCTCGATCGAAGGCGGCGACGTGCATCCTCTTCGAGAGGATCTCGTGCTGGTCGGTCTCAGCTCGCGCACCAGCGCGGCGGCACTCGACCACCTCTGCGAGCTACTGTTTGCGGAAAGCGGGGTCCGGGACGTCATTGTGGTCGTGATGCCCGGTGAGACGGCCGCGATCCACCTGGATATGATCTTCACACAGGTCGACCGTGAACTTGTCGTGGTCTATCCACCCCACTTCTTCGGGCCCGGCCGGCTTGCGGTGCTACACCGCCGCAAGGGCGAGGCGGGCATCAGGGAGGCCGACGATCTCTTCGCGGCGCTCCGGTCAGCGGCGTTCCCGGTGGAACCGATCTCGTGTGGAGGGCGCCGCCGCGCCGTGCAGGATCGCGAGCAGTGGGGATCGGGGTGCAACCTCGTGGCCGTCCGTCCGGGCGTGGCACTCGCGTACAAGCGCAATTTGAGCACGCTCGAGGAGATGGAAGCTGTGGGGTTCGCGATTCTGGACGCCGGGGAGTTCGTGTCGTCCGGCGGCTCACTCGCGCCGGGAAGGCGGGCGATCATCACGTTCGAGGGTGCGGAACTCGTGCGGGGTGGCGGTGGGCCGCGGTGCATGACGATGCCCCTGTGCCGGGACGACTTGTGACGGCATCCACGTCGGGCATGCAGGTCGCGCCGAGCGGCACGCTGGTGGATCGTGTGTTGCACCGGCTCGAAGACGGTGCCGCTGACAGCATCACGCTCGTACGGGAGGTGCTGGGGCTCGGGAAGGCCACCAAGGCTGTCGCGGAACGGGTTGCCGTGGCCCTGATCGGTGCCGATCCGCGCGTGCGGCGGCAGCAGAACGGCCACTGGACGCTGGTTCGGGGCAGTGCGGAGTCCACGCGTATCGCGGATTGCACCTTCGCCGTGATCGACGTCGAGACCACGGGAGGGCGATCGGGGAAGGGTGACCGCATCACCGAAATCGCGATCTACACGTTGGCGGGGGGCGACGTCACGCCGGCGTACGAGAGCCTCGTGAACCCGGAGCGGCCGATTCCGCGGTTCGTGTCGTCCTTGACGCAGATCACCGACGCCATGGTGCGGGACGCGCCGACGTTCGACGAGATCGCCGACGAGGTCACCGATCAGCTGGCCGGCAGGGTGTTCGTCGCACACAACGCGCGGTTCGATTGGGCGTTCCTGGCCCGCGAGCTCAAACGCAGTCGGGACGTCGCGCTCAGTGGACCGCGGCTGTGTACGGTGCAGTTGACGAGACGTCTGGTTCCGGGGCTGCGGTCGCGGGGGCTCGACAGTGTGGCGGCGTACTTTGGGATCGATATCACGGGCCGCCACCGGGCCAGCGGCGACGCGCACGCCACCGCGCAGATCCTGGCACGACTCCTGGATCTGGCTGCGGAGCGCGGGGTGGAGACCGTCGAGGGATTGCAGAATCTCGGACGCCGGCCTCGGGGGCGCCGCACGGCCCTGCCGGAGCCTATGGGGGAAGCATGACGTTGGTTGAGACCTTCACGGTTGGACGCCTGCGATGTCACCTGCTGGATGCCGGGCGGCAGCTGCTGGATGGTGGCGCGATGTTCGGCGTCGTGCCGAAACCGCTTTGGGAGCGGCGTATCCAGGCCGACGCACGGAACCGCATCCCGCTCGCCCTCCGATGCCTGTTGGTCGAGCACGAGCGTGGATTGGTGCTCGTGGACACGGGGATCGGCAACAAGGAGCCGCAGAAGTTCGTGGACATCTACGGCGTCGACAACGCCGGGGTCCACGGCCCGACGCGACTCGAGGACGCGATCGTCGCGGCGGGGTTCGCGCCCACAGATGTTGCCTGGGTCGTCAACACGCACCTCCATTTCGATCACGCCGGCGGGAACACGGTCGCGGTCGGGGGATCCGACGCCGACGAGCCGGAGGTGGTACCCGCATTCCCGGGGGCCACCTACGTGGTGCAGGCGGGTGAGCTGGCGTTCGCCGGTCGGGACAACGAGCGGATTGCGGCCAGCTACATCCGGCGCAACTACCGGCCGGTGGAACAGGCGGGTCTTTGGAAGACGGTCGAGGGCGAGACGGAACTGGTGCCGGGGATCCGGCTCCTCCCGACGCCCGGGCACACCCCCCACCACCAGAGCGTCCTGATCGAAGACGGGGGCGAGACGGCCTGTTTTCTGGCCGATCTCGTGCCGACGACGGCGCATGTACCGCTGCCGTGGATCATGGGGTACGATCTCGAGCCGTTGGTGACGTTGGAGACCAAACGCACGCTTCTCGCACGCGCCGAGGCGGAGGAGTGGACACTGCTGTTCGAGCACGATCCCGAGCGGGGGAGGGGGAAGGCGGTAAAAGACGGCAAAACCTACGCTTACGAGCCGATCAGCGCTTGACACCCCCAGGTGGGCCGGGTAGAATCAGCGGACAATTCGGTAAGCAAGCGCGGATGCGCTTCACCCTCCTGCCGCCTTCTGGCGCGCGTTGTGGGTTCA
Source organism: Gemmatimonadota bacterium (assembly GCA_039586875.1). GTDB lineage: Bacteria > Gemmatimonadota > Gemmatimonadetes > Gemmatimonadales > GWC2-71-9 > JAOTVV01. The sequence goes on from JBDHJO010000054.1 coordinate 25,090, forward strand.
GTGGCAGCACACCGCCGACGTGGCGTTGTGCGATTACGGACTCTGAGGGGCAGGGTCCGTTTTTGTATGTCAACGAAAGGAGGTCCGTCGCTGGCCGGATACGATGACAACCAGCGGGTTCGGGTCAACCGTCAAATCCGTATCAGCCCGGTGCGGTTGATTGGAGCCGACGGAGAGCAGGTGGGGGTGGTACCCGTAGACGAGGCGCTCCGCTCGGCGGAGGCGGCCGGTCTCGATTTGGTCGAGGTGGCCCCGATGGCCCGCCCTCCTGTGGTCAAGATCATGGACTACGGGAAGTACCGGTTCGAGCAGGCGAAGGCAGCTCGGGCGGCGAAGAAGAAACAGCACGTGATCCAGGTCAAGGAAGTGAAGTACCGACCCGGAATCAGCGAGCACGACTTCGAATTCAAGACGCGGCACGCGCGGACGTTTCTGGAGGAGGGCAACAAGGTCAAGCTGACCATGATGTTTCGCGGTCGGCAGGTGACGCATCCGGAAATCGGTCAGGGCGTGTTGGATCGGGTGTACCAGGAAGTGAAGGACATTGCCAAGATCGAGACGGCCTCGAAGCTCGAGGGTCGCAACATGACGATGGTCCTGGCACCGAGATAAGGCGGGGGTCGCAGCCGGGTGCACCGGCGCGACGGAGGAAGTGCAACAGGAGGTCGGCGACGGACGACGGGTCCGCTGCGGCGGGATCGTGGACGCGCGGGCCGTGCTGAAAGACAGGAAGCCAAGCATGCCGAAGATGAAGACCAAGCGAGGGGCGGCGAAGCGGTTCAAGCTCACCGGGAAGGGCCGGGTGAAGCGGGCGCGCGCGTTCAAGAGCCACATCCTCACGAAGAAGCACCCGAAGCGCAAACGGCGCTTGCGGCAGGCGACCACAGTGGCCGCGGCCGATGAACGACGAATCAAGCGCCTGCTCAAGGCGTAGGAGCGAGTCATGCCGAGAGTTCGGAGCAACGTTGCCCGGTTGAAGCGCAAGAAGAAGATCATGCAGGCCGCCAAGGGCGCTCGCGGCGGCCGGAGCAAGCTGTACAAGTCTGCGAAGGAAACCGTCGAGCGGGGTTTGGCTTACGCCTACCGGGACCGACGTCAGCGGAAGCGGGACTTCCGCCGTCTCTGGATCGTGCGGATCAACGCAGCGGCGCGCGCGCACGACCTGAGCTACAGCCGGTTCATGGCGGGTCTCAAGAAGGCCGGTGTCGAGATCAACCGGAAGATGCTCGCCGACCTCGCCGTTCACGATCCGGCCGCCTTCGGCGAGTTGGCGGAGGTCGCGAAGAAGAGCCAATAGGGGTGCGGACACCATGAGTGCTGACCGCCCCCCGCTGGAGGAGCTCGACCAGATCGCTGCGGCCGTCGCGGACATCGCGACGGCCGACTCAGCGCGTCTGGCGGAACTCCGCACCGCATACCTCGGCCGGAAGTCCGGCCGCCTCACCACCATTCTCCGTTCGCTGTCTGCCGCAGCGCCCGAAGATCGGCGCGCCATCGGTCAGCGTGCGAATGTCGTCAAGCGCGAGCTCGAAGCCGCCATCGCCGCGCGGGAGCAGGTACTCAAGGCTGGGGCCGGCACCCTCGTCGAGGCCGATCTCACGATGCCCGGCCGGCGACAGTGGCGCGGTGGTGTGCATCCCGTTCAGGCGGTGGTCGACGAGATCTGCGAGATCTTCCGGGAGATCGGGTTCACCAGGGTGAGTGGCCCCGAGGCGGAGACGGAGGACTACAACTTCACGAAGCTGAACATGCCGCTGGATCATCCGGCAGCCGACGAACACGACACGTTCTACCTCCGACCCGGTGTGCTCCTGCGAACGCACACCTCGCCGGTGCAGGCGCGCGTGATGGAACGTCACGGTCCACCGATTCGCATCGTCGTGCCGGGTCGCGTGTACCGACGGGACGCCTTCGACCCATCGCATTCGCCGGTGTTCGAGCAGATCGAGGGGTTGGCCGTCGACGAGGGGATTACGTTCGTCGACTTCAAGGCCGCGATCGACTTCTTCGTGAAGCGGTTCTTTTCCGCCGACACGGTGGTGCGGTTCCGGCCGTCGTTCTTCCCGTTCACCGAGCCGTCGGCCGAAGTGGACGTACAGTGCCAGATGTGCCGCGGGTCGGGGTGCACCACCTGCAAGCAGACGGGCTTCCTCGAGATCATGGGTGCCGGCATGGTGCACCCGGCCGTCTTCGAGAATTGCGGTATCGATGCCGAGCGCAACACCGGCTATGCCTTCGGGATGGGCCCCGATCGGATCACGATGCTGCGGCACGGGATTCCCGATATCCGGCTGCTGTACGAGGGCGACGTGCGGTTTCTCTCGCAGTTCGTGGAGGGAGCGTGAACGTCTCGCTGAATTGGCTGTCCGCCATGCTTGGGCGCGAGCTCGACGCCGACGACGTCGCAGAGCGCCTGGCGATGCTGGGTGCCCCGGTCGAGGCCGTCGAGGCACTGAATGCAGAACTCGGCGACGTCATCATCGGGTACGTCGAAGAGGTTGGGCCGCATCCGGACGCCGATCGGCTGAGCCTGTGCCGCGTGAACGACGGCACCCAAACGCTGGATGTGGTGTGCGGCGCGACCAATGTGCAGGCGGGCCGGAAGTATCCGTATGCCCCGGTCGGGGCTGTGCTTCCCGGGGGCTTTGAGCTCTCGAAGCGGAAGATCCGCGGCGTCGTGTCGAACGGGATGCTCTGTTCTCCGCGGGAGCTCGGGTTGGGGGCCGATCACGAGGGAATCATGGAGCTCGAGACGGACGCACCGGCGGGGGCGCGGTTCACGGACGTCATGCCCCTCGCCGACACGCAGCTCGAGATCGAGGTCACGGCGGATCGGCCGGACCTACTCTGTCACAAGGGTGTCGCACGCGAGCTTGCCGCGGCGTACGGCATCCCGATGCGGCTGGCGACGATCCCCGGAGCGCCGGAGCCGGGCGCGGCGGCCCGACGGGTGGAACGGGTAGGCGAGATCGGTGGCATTGAGGTGAGCATCGAGGACGCCGAGGGATGTCCGCGCTACATGGCTGCGGTTATCCGGGGCGTGACGATCGGTCCGTCGCCCGATTGGCTCCAGGCGCGGCTGCGCAGCATCGGCTCCAGGCCGATCAACAACGTGGTCGACGCGACCAACTACATCCTGCACGAGCTCAACCAACCGATGCACGCGTTCGACCTCGCGAACCTGCGCGGCCGGAAGATCATCGTACGGCGGGCGGCGGCGGGTGAGCAGATGGTCACGCTCGACGGGGAGACGCGCGAGTTCGACGACTCGATGACCATGATTTGCGATGCCGAGGGCGTGACCGCGATCGCCGGGGTCATGGGTGGATTGGACTCGGAAGTGACCGACGCGACGACCGACGTGCTGCTCGAGTGCGCGAACTTCGAGCCGAAGCGCATCCGCTCCACGCGACAGAAGCTCAAGATGAGCACGGACGCGTCCTATCGATTCGAGCGCGGTTTGGATATCCAGGCCATGCCCGACGCGCTCGGGCGTGCCGTCGCCCTGATTCGGGCCGTTGCCGGTG
>JBDHJO010000055.1:0-14793 GCA_039586875.1 Gemmatimonadota bacterium
ATGAAGTGCCAGGCGACCAGGAACAGCACCGAGCTCACGCCGAACGAGTTGCCGATGATCGGGTTGACCACGTTCCAGGGCCGCCCCAGGTCCAGCAACAGGGCGCCGGCATAGAACACGTAGGCGAGGAACCCGTTGAGCACCGTGACACGGATGATGGGGTGGTACTTCTCGATGTGCAGGATGTAGACCATGAACGTCAGCACGTAGGCGCCGCCGGCGAAGGCCACGCCGGTCACGACGTCGAACCCGATCCACAACCCCCACGGATAGTCCTGCGACAGATTCGTGATCGACCCCAGACCGAATGCGAACCGGATGACCAGGAGCACCGCGCCGGTCAGCATGATGACGCCCGTGATCAGGTTGAACGGGGTCAGGACCGGTCCCTTGGGCCGCAGTTCGCTCAGGATGAACCGCACGAAACGCTTGGTCTCCTCGCGGAGCGACGGTCGCTCCGCTGCAATCACCGCTCCGGTCATCCTTCCCTCCCCTCGTCACCATGCCGGCGCGTTGCCCGGCTCAGGCCCAACAGGAATGGCGGCACCAGGGTCAGGACCAACGGCACCGCGTACAGGAACTCCTTCGTATACGTCGGGAAGCCGGTCATCCCCAAATCGGTGCGGAGGCCGATCTGGTCGAACGGCACCGCACTCAGGTATAGCCAACTCGTTCCACCGGCTTCATGCTCCCCGTAGATGTGATGCACGTACGCGTCCGGTGCGCCGTAGATGCGGGCTCGCGCCTCGTCGAGCAGATCCTCCCGCCGCCCGAAGGTGAGGGCCGCCGCGGGGCAGTTCGCCACGCAGGCGGGCTGCTCGCCCTCGGACACCCGGCTCCAACAGAGCTGACATTTCTGGATCCTGGGCACGGCGCTGTCGTACTCGAACTTCGGCGCGTCGAACGGACAGGAAAGCATGCAGTACCGGCATCCCATGCATTTGTTGCTGCGCCAGACCACCGGGCCTTCCGGGTTCTTGAGCATCGCCTTGGTGAGGCAGGCCGCCGCACAGGCGGGCTGCAGGCAGTGCATGCACTGCCGCTTCACCGTCACCGGGCCCGCCTCGGTCTCGTGACGCTGCACGGCAGTGAACCGCTCGGGACCCGTGGTACGGTCCGGGCCGATCTCCTCATTGATGTCCGGTGTCGGAAGGCCGTTCGCTTCCGCGCACGCGAACTCGCACATCCGGCATCCAAGGCATCTCGTCGTGTCGACGAGCACCCCGACCGTGTCGCGTGCACCCACGAGCGCGGTCCCGTCCTCCGCCTGCGCCGGCCGCGACGCGATCGCCGCGGTGGCGCCCGCAGCGCACAGTACCTTCACCACTTCTCGTCGTTTCATCGCTCGACTCCCAGTTCTCGTCCCATCCCGCTCATCCACGTCACGACTCGAGAAATTCGTCCTGGACCACGCGCCAGATTCGGTCATCGAGCTCGCGCAGCACTCCGACGGGGATTTCACCGCCGTCGGCCATCACCACGCCGATCGGGGAGCGCCCAACCTCGCCCACCAGGCGATTCCGCAGCTTCGAGTACTGATCCCGCGTCCATGCAATGGCGCGGTCGCCGAAGAACCACGTCGGGACGTCGTCGCCGATGTGGTCGGGCCGCATGCGGTACACCCACGCGCCATTCGCGGCATCGGTCCGCGACCAGTCGGTCTCCCCACTGATCTGATGATTCACAGCCGTGATGACACCGTCGGCCGGCGCGTGCACCGTGAGTCGTTGCTCGCCGTGACCGACACGCATGAGCGGAGCACCCTTGATCACAGCACTGCCCTCCGCCACCAACTCGAGCTCGTACGGGGCCCCGACGAGGCCGAACAGCATCGGATGAAGCCCGACGAGGAGGTCGCCGTCATCGCGGATCCGGCCCCACGTGAAGGTCGGCTGCAGAAACACATCGGCCGGCACATGTCGCGCCGTCTCCAAGAGCGGCTCGAGCCCCGGCAGCGGGATCGTGACGCCCTGGCGTCGAAGTGCACGCCGAGGGCGCACCACGTAGTAGTCGAACGCGATCAGCGCGACGACGGTGATGATGACGAGAAAGACGAACATGGTGGCATCCTCATCCAAAGGGCGTTGGTCAGTCGCATCCGTTGCCGGCAAGCGCTCGCCGGCACCCGTTCTTATGGCAAGCCGAGGGCCAGCGTATTTCCAGGGTCGACGAACCCCTGTAAGCCTCTATATGACAGTGGGTTGGTGCGCCTCACCAACGGCGCGGCGGCGAGACGTGACCGTCGAGTTTTTCGACGGCCGATTCCGCATCAGTGGCGCGGAGTGTGTTGAAGCGCTCGACGGCGCTGAGGATCCGCGGCCGTCGCAATTCTCGACGGCATGGTGTTGAAGAATTCAGCAGGTTCGCCGCACACGGCGGACATGCAAAGGCCGCCGTTACCCCTGGCAACGGCGGCCCAGCGAACGCCCTCGTGCCGGATCGTTACCCGCCCGAATCCAGGGCCGGCACGTTCTCGTGACACAGGCGGCACTCCACCGGCGCATTGTGCTCGACCATGGCCTGATGGCAGGTCGTGCACACTTCGCGGCTCCACGTGGTGATCGACTGCACGGCGTCGCCGTGGCACATGCTGCACTGGGAATGGGCAAACGAGATATCGTGCTTCGCTTTCGGGCTCTCTTGATGGCACGCGATGCAGGTCGCGTTCGGCTGGTGATGCGCCCCGTGACACTGCGCGCAGTCCACCGCCTCCGCACTCATCGACGGCGCCTCGTGACACGTGGCGCACGGGAGCCCAAGCTCGCGGTGCGGGGTATGGGGGAACTGGCCGACGGGGTGCGCGACCGAGGCTTCCGGCGCCCCGCCCGGTCCCTCATGGCATGAGGCGCAGTTCGCCTGGTCGATACGCCGGTGGTGACACGACGCGCAATCCGCGGACGACCGCATCAACGTGGTACCGTGCTCGTCGAGCGAGGTGTGGCACGACGTGCACTCCAATCCCGCCGTGACCACGTGGCGCTCGTGATCGAACGACTTCCCTGCAAACGGCACAGCCCGCCGCTCCACGCCGAGATGGCACTGGAGACACACGTTCTCGCCGACTGCCGGTCCGAGGTCTACCGCGGACAAGGTGCGCCCGGTACCACTGGCAGCGATGGCTGCCTCGGCCAGGTCGATCGTCGCCCGCAGGAGTTGGTCGGCATAGGCGATGTTGTGCGCTCCCTTCCCGCGTCGAATGAATGCGAGATTCTCGTCGGCGAGCTCCAAGAGACTGTCCATCTGCGCGCGTCCCCGAACGGATGCCGCCGACCGTGCGTCGGATGCCTCCCGAACCACCCGCTCCGTTGCCGCGAACTTCCGATCCATCTCCCGCTGCCAGGTGGGTAGGATGTTGGCGTATTCGATACCGTGGCAGGACATGCACGACGCCTCACCGGCGATCTGGACCCGCTCGTGCCCGCGGACGTTCTGCCGCAGTTCGTGACATCCGGTGCACGACACGCGCGCCAGGAACATGGCGCTCGGTGCGTTCTCGGTCCCGTGACCGCCGATGCCGGCGTACAGCTGCTGCTGTTCCTCGTGGACGCGCTGGTGGCAGGCGTCACAGTCCAAATCCGCCGCCTCAGAGAGGGAAACGAGGCGGTGCTGAATCGGCGTATGGCACTGCGTGCACTCGACGTTGTGCTCGGCAATGTGCAGCCGATGGACGAGCGGGGTGTTCTCGAACTCGGCAATCCGCTCGGGTTCGTTGTGACAGTTGTAGCACCGCGATTGCTCAGCGTCGCCGCTGCCCGCCGTCACCTGGTCGTGGCACGACGTGCACGCCACCAGATCCTCTACGTACTGCTCGTGATCGACGACGAAGCCCGCCGGTGACACCACGCGGGGCGGCGACCGGTGACACCCGATGCAACCTGCCACCGGATCATTGCCGCGCTCCTTGAAGTGACAGAGGTTGCACGTCACCGTTTCGACGGCAACGTGATTGCCCTGCACGATCTGCGAGTGACAACTCGTGCACCGGAGCTGCTTGCCGCGACGTAACTCGCCCAGGTGCTGCGTGTGGTCGAACCGCACCACAATGTCGGGATTCGTCGGTCCGTGGAAGCTGACCGCGCCCTCGACCTTGCGAAGCGAGTGACAACCGGAGCGGAGGCACGCCGCGTCCTCGATCTCCGCCCACGGCTTGGTCCCGTACGCCCCGGTCACATACTTCACGACCTGATTCGCCGCCTGGAACTTGCCCATCGCCTCCGCTTTGATGCCCGGCGCGTAGTGGCAGGCGATGCACGGAACATCGTTGTGCGTCGATGTGACCCACGAGTCGTAATAGGGCCGCATGATGTGGCACTTATTGCAGAAGCCCGGTTGCGCGCTGAACTCGATGAACCCGACCGCTCCCACGGTCGAGAGGATCACCGCCAGCACCCCGATCTGGATGCCGATCTTGAGCAACCGGTGACGCTTCCGCGCCCACTCGCGGAGCTTACCCATCAGAACGCCTTGCCTCCTGCTGGACCTCGCGCAGCTTGAACCGCGCGAACGCCACCGCCGACAGGGCGAGGAACCAGACCGGGATCAACAGGAGCCCGTGCTCCCATCGCTCCTCGGCGTGCGCTTCGGCGGTGGCTCGGATGACTCCCGTGTTCGACCGGACCTGCCGCCCGTATTCCTCGGCTTCCTCGAGATCGACCGAGTGTTGCGCGTGCGCGAGCTGCCGGAACGCCGTGATCGCCGCCTGCATGCGAAACTCCTCGTCGTCGGTCGGCTTGCCCGATTCCGCCATCTCGTACAGGGCCTCCTCGGCCAGATGCAGTTCCTGCCGCGCGCGGAGGACTTCCTCCTCCATCGCCTGCGCCAGCGCGTACGCGTTGCTCTCGGGTTCGTGACATGTCGCACAGAACTCGTCGAGCTGCTCGTACGGAACACGCTGCGTGCCATGATTGGAGTGGCAGGCCAGGCATCCGGCGAAGCGCTCCGGATCACCCGCTGCCTGGGCGTGCGGTCCGGCATAAAACGACTGCGCAATGGCCACGTGGCACCGGCCGCACACGTCGGTCACCTGCCGGACAGACGGGGGCAACGCCGCGTGGGACCCGTGGCAACCGATGCAGGTGGGTGCGGCGAAGTTCCGGTCCTCGAAGACGGCCTTGCCGTGCGCACCAGCCCGGTACCGTTCGTACTGATCGGTGGGCTCGCCATACGTAGCCATCAAGGCCTCGTCCTGATGGCACTTCGCACACATGGTCGGGATGTTCAGCGGATGGCTCTTGCTCCGGGCGTCCTGAACCGGCCGGATGAGGTGTGCATCGTGGCAGTCGGTGCACGTGGGCGCGTTCGTGTCGCGCGCGCCCAGCAGTAGTTGGCCGTGGCGGCTGGTCCGAAACTCCGCGAGCTGGTCGGCAGACAGCCCAAACTGCCGCATCTCGTTGGGGTCCGAGTGACACTCCGAGCACAGATTCAAGATTTCGAACTTCGTAGGCGAGCCGAGGAACCTGCCCCGGTGGGCGGGTGCGATCTCGATGGCGCCCGGATCCCCGCCGTGGCACGTCTCACACCTGATGCCGCGTTCGGCGTGCACGCCCTGTTGGAACGCGCGCCGCTTGTCGGCGTGACAGATAATGCACCCGTACGTCTCGTCGTTCTGCTCGACCGCGACCTGTTGGGCGGCCATCGGCGCGGATGCGCCGATCAGCGCGAGGGTGCAGAGTGACAGCGCTACTGACCAGGCAAACGCTCTCATTGCTCTGCTCCTTCCTCCGACACCGGCGTTCCTCCGTCGGGGTCGAGGCTCGGGATCTCGATGGGCGCTCGCGCCGGCACGGCACCCATTTCCTCCTGGCGCGACCCGATCTCTGCCGATGGCTCGAATGACCCGAGGACACGACCACTGATCAGGAGCAGTGCGTACCCGGCGAAGAAGGCAATGCCGAGTGCCGCCGCGAGCGGTCGCTGCCGGAGGCGACGGTCGGGACCGCGATCGATCAAGGGGATGAGCACGAGGCTGAACCCGAGCACCCAGAAGAGCATCAGTCCCCACGGCCCACTGAAGCGGATCAGCGCCATCGACACGTCGATGGGCACCCAGGTCGACACGAGGCGATCCGGCACGGCCGCCGGGTCGGCCGGCGGCGGGAAGACTCGCGGGTACAACACAGCCAGCGTGATGACCACGGCGAACGTCAGCGTTCCGACAGTGAAGGATCGGAGCAGTTGATTCGGGAAGAATGGCACGCCTTCTTCTTCCTCGTCCTCGGGCCGGTAGAGCCCGCTCTTCCGCCACCGCGGCTTTTCCTGTGCGTCGGAGACTGGTGGAGCGATACCGCGTCGCCGCACGAGGGTGAAGTGGTACCCGAGCAACACGAACGCCACCCACGGCAGCACGATCACGTGCAGCGCGAAGAAACGGCTGAGCGTGGCTCCGGAGACGATCACGTCACCCATCAATCGGTCGGCAAGGGCGCGCCCAACAATCGGGAACTGCGCCGTCGCATTCATTACCTCGGTGACCGTCCAATACGACCATTGATCCCACGGCAGCAAATACCCGGTGGCACCGAATGCCAGCACCACGGCAAGCAACAGCAGGCCGATCAGCCAGTTCGTCTCCCGCGGCGGCTTGTAGGCCGCCTCGAAGAACACCCGAGCCATGTGAGCCAGGAGTGCAAGGACGATCAGGTTCGCGGACCAGTGGTGCACGTCGCGTACGAGCCACCCGAATGGTCGACTGGAGACGATGTGCTGCACACTCGGATACGCCTCCTCGACGGACGGGCGATAGAAGATCGCGAGCATCACACCGGTGACGACGAGGATGAGGAACAGTAGGTAGGTGATACCACCGAGTGCGTGACGCCATCCCACATGGGACGGCAACCGGTATTGCAGCGCCTTCCGGAACGCCTCATCGATCTGCAGGCGTCGGTCGATGGGTCCGTACAGGAGGCCAAGAAAGCGGGCCGCCCCGAGAAGGCTAGCATCGGTGCTGGACTTGATGTCCTCCCACACACCGCGGACGGTGTCACGGAGCGAGGTGAGCGCGCGTCGGATCATGGTCATCCCCTCGCCACGTACAGCGTGCCGCTGCGGATGAAGACCGGGTACCGCACCAGTGGCGTCGTCGAGAGCCCCGCTACGACACTACCGTCCACGTCGTAGACGACGTAGGTGCATGGCGACACGATGCGGGCAGCTTCTTCTTCCCACTCGAGGAGACACCCATCGTTGGGCGACGTGCCCGCTACAGCCACAAATTCGTTCGCGGACAAGTGCACGACCAACACGGCGCGGGCACCCCACCGCACGAGCCGGGACGCACCGACGGGGACGTCCTCGACCCGAGCCACGCGGATAGCCGGCTGCACCTCGGGCGCCTCGAGACGTTCCGACGGCCGGCCGTACAGTCCGATCACGAAGAGCACCATCGTGACCATCAGCGCGACGATCGACAGCAGCAGGACGTCGTTGAACCCGAGCCCGCGCTCCTCGTCCGGGCCCTGATCCTTATCAAGGTCCAGATCGTCGACTCGAAACCCTGTCACCTTCACCCCCCGTTCTGCGTCGGTGCGCGGCGCGCACCTCCCTCACGTGCAACCGGCTCCGTCCCCTCGCGAGGACGGAGCCGGGATTCCCTCACTGCAGTACACTCGCGCCCGCAGTCAGTCCGTCCTCTCGGTCCTACGGCCGCATCTGGAGCGCCCGCTGCGGCAGCGTCATGTCAATGTTGGCCGGTAGCGGAAGACTGTAGTAGTCGGCCATGAACTGGATTGACGCCTTCAACACCGACTCGATGAACGGCGGATTGTGCACGCCATTCCCGCTGGTGCGATGCCCGTTGAAGCCGACCGTATCGGACCCCACGATCACCTCGCCGTCGAGGAAGAATTCGCGGGTGTGCGTGGCGGCGATCTGGGCGTTGTACAGCGCACCCTCAGCCGGTGTGAACAGCGTATCGGACCGATTCAACTCGTTCGCATCACCGCTCGCCACGAGCTGGGCAAAGAACCCACCGTCCGTACCGTCGATGATCGAGTCGCTGTCGCTGTCCACCCACAGGACGTCGAGCAACTCCTCCACCTCGATCCGGAACAACTCGAACACGGAGCGGGCATTGCTCTCACTGCCGTGGCACGATGCACACGCCGTGAACCGCCGGTCCGCCAGCTCGCACTCACCGGCAACCGGGATGCCGTCGTCGTCCGCGCACGGAATCGCCGCAAAGAGGTGGCCAACACTCTGAAACACGAAGTTGTTCTCGGCGTCGGTGACCTCGAACATCTCGACGTGACACGTGGCGCAGAGCCGTTCGTTTTCGTCCTCGTCGCCATGCGTGCCGGTCAGCCCGTCCAGCCATTCGAACCCCGGCGGCCACCAACCCACGCCATCTCCGAGGACCAGGGGGCCCTGCGCCGCGTGCGGCCCGCGCGTGCCGCCCGACGGGACCGTACGGCGGTTGTGGCACTTGATGCAGAGATTGCGCGTCGTGCCCTCGTCAATCGGCGCGCGCAACTGCGCGGGATACGTCGCGTCATGGGGATCGTGACACACGATGCACGTGTGTGCCATGGCCTCGCCATCGTCTTTGTTCGCATACTTCGCGTTTACACCGAACTGTTCGACCAACGCCCCCTTCCCGTCGTGGCATTCGTTGCACCCCGACCGCGTCGTCTTGTACCCGATGGCGTGCGCCGATTGCTCCCACTGCTCCACGAACGGATGGTGCGTCCCATTGTGGCAATCACCGCACCCACCCGGCTCGACGAGCCCTGACGCGAACGGCTGCACGGCGCCCGGCATCGCGATGTGATCGGAGCCAGCACCATGACAGCTTTCGCACTGCACATCATGGTAGACCGCAAGCTGGGCGCTGTCTGCCTCTTCACCATCGGCCGTGAGTGCCGGATAGCCCGCAGGTGCCGTTGCCGGGTTCCCGTTATGGCTTACCGTGTGACAGGGTTCGCAGAAGGACTGCGCGTGCCCCGAACCTTGAAGCGTCTCCCACGCCTCGGCGTGGGCCGTGCCGCTCCACTGGACTTGTAGCCCGGCGTGGCAGTTGGCACACGTCGTCGTTCCAGCCGCCACGTCGTAGTAGCCGAGGAAACCCGCAACGCTGTCGGGCGGAGGATTGAACGGTGGTCGTTCCTTGTACACGATATCATCGCCACACGCCGCCACCCCAACCGAAATCAGCATCGCCAGTGCCGGCAGCATCCGCTGCACACGAATCCGATTCCAGCGCACACCCTCCCCCTTTGCCAAGGACCCATTGAACCACAGGTGCAACCGCCGTCAACTATAGCAAATGGGGCCGAGCGGCGATAGCCGTTCAGCCCCTGATTAAGGACACTTCATGCGAATCTGACGATGCGCGTACCACGCACCCTCCCCCATCCAAGACCGGACCACGACACACCGCATCCGGCGACCCCTCTCCCACGTTCCTGTTCACGACACGACTAAGACACCATCACGTCGGCCCGGTCCACTCTGTCAGCTGCGTGAGGACTCCGTTTCGGCGCCAGCACTGCGGCCGCCGACCACGATGCCTACGAGCCCGCCGGCAACCGCCAGGACGCCGAGCCCACCTGCAATCTGCTGCACCAACTGCACGCCCCGACCAATGTCACCGCCGATCAAGTCGAGCACCAACAGCAAAATCGACAAGGTCACTAGGACTACCCCGGCCCCAAGCAACCGAATCCACTTGAGACGGCGTGCGTAGCGCTCGAGTGGAAAACTGCACTCGGGGCACACACGCCCGCTCGGCGGGCGCCATACGAACGACCACCGCTCACCCGTTTGACTGGCCTCCGTCTCACCCTCTGGCTGCGGCATCAGGGTCGGTGTCACCAACTTCCCGCACCCCGGACACAGCACGCCGCCCGTCATCACTGCACTGACACGCTCGTGAATCGCTGGCATCGATGATCTCACCCCCACCCGAGTGTCCAAGGACTACTTCGTGGGATCGGCCGTATACCCCAGATACGTCAGCACCAGCACGTAGACGATCAACCCGACCCCGACCCAGACCATCATGCGGCTGGGTTCACCACGCTGCGACTTCCGGTCGAGCAACGGGACCAAGAAGACGAGCGCTCCACCCAACGCAAACCCGAAAATCCCGACGACTTCACCTTCAATGCCGAGGATATGTGCGGGAAGGTACTTCAGCGTCTGGAACATGTACATGAAGTACCACTCGGGAGCGATGCCAGCGGGTGCCGGAGCGAACGGGTCGGCCTTTGCCCCCAAGTGGGCGGGAAAGTACGCTGCCAGTGCTGCCAGCAACGCAAGCGCCACGAGCCACCCCACGAGGTCGCGGAGCAGGAAGTTCGGGAAGAACGGCATCACCCGCGACGGGCCGCCGTTCTGCTCTACCTCGAGCGGCACACTCATCCCGTGCTTCTGCACCATGAAGAGGTGCAGCCCGAGCATCGCGAACGTGATCGCCGGCAACACCGCGACATGGATCGCGTAAAACCGCGTCAGCGTCGCTCCGGTGACGTCTTCGCCACCGCGCAGCACGCGCAACAAGAAGTCCCCGACGAGCGGGACGACCGCGACGATCTCGGTTCCCACGCGCGTGGCGAAGTAGGCAAGTTCATTCCACGGAAGGAGGTAGCCGGTAAACCCAAACCCAAGTGCCAACGCCAGCAGCATGAAACCCGAGTACCACGTGAGTTCCCGCGGCCGTCGATAGGCCTTCAGCATCAGCACGCTGAAGAAGTGCAGAAACGCCGCAAAGATCATCAGGTTGGCCGACCAGGCATGGATCGATCGCACGAGCCAGCCGAATTGGACCTCGGCCATGAGGAACTGGACGGATTCGAATGCCTCGTCAGCTGTTGGCCGGTAGTAGAACAGCAGGAGGATACCGGTCACGATCTGCACCATGAACAAGAACAGCGTCATCCCGCCCAGGTAATACCAGATGGTGTGCCGATGAACCGGGACATCCTTCTTTTTGGCGAGTTTCTGGAAGTCCGCGAGGCCCAGGCGCTCGTCGAACCACTGGTAGAGCGCGCCACGTCGTTCAGCCCAATCCATCCTCAAGCTCCCTTCGTCACGACGATCTCGTCATCGCGCACGTTGACCTCGTACTCCTCCAGCGGTCCCGGAGGCGGGCCCTGCACCGCAGCGCCGTTCAGGTCGAAATGCCCGTTGTGGCATGCGCACCAGATCCGGCTGATGTCGTCGCGATACTGGACGATGCAGCCGAGGTGACTGCACTGCGCGGAGAACGCCTTGAGCTCGCCCCCTGGCGTCTTGACTAGGATGCCCGCACGGTTCCCGAACTTGAAGATCTGCCCGCTGTTGGGGGCGACATCGTCGGGTCCGAACGACAGCGTCACCGCAGCCGCGGCGGACTCGCCCGCCTCCGGTGGGACCAGGTATCGGCCGGCCGGATAAAACACCGCGACCACCAACCCCCCAACACTCGTGCTGAGGAGCCACGTTGTGAGCGTGCGGCTCATGATCCAGTCCAGGAACCCGCGGCGCGACTGCTGCGCTGGCTTCATTTCCTCCATCACGTACTCCTTGTTCTACGCATCGTGTCCGTTACGCGCGCCGATCGATTTCGCGGATCTTGAGCAGCAGTCCGCCGATGAGGGCCAAGATGATGGTCACCGACACGGCAAGCCCCAGCCGCCGGAAGTTCAGCTCCTTCAGCGCAGCCTCACCCGCGGTGATGCCGGCCTGGGTTACCTCGATCCCGGTGGCGACCTCTGTTTCCACCGCACTCAGATCGAATCCGTGCACGGCCGTCCGCGCGCCGATCCTGGCGTTGTTGGCCGATTCGAGCTCGAAGAGCGCCTGGGACACTTCCATACCGGCACTCTCGGCGAGCTCCAGCATGTGATACGCGGAGTCGAACTGCACCTCCAACGAGTCGATCAAGGTGCGCATCGCCGAGGCAACAGCCCCGCCGGCGTCGCCGGCTTCATGGCACTGTCCGCAAATCGCACCTTCCCCCACACCCAGCAACACCGCGCTCGCATCTTGGATGGCGTGATTGCCGTGACACGTCGCACACCCCGGGACGCCGAGCATGGCGAACGTCTCGGCATGCCGACTCTGGCGGAACAGCGAGCCCATCGTGGCGTGACACTGACCGCATACGTTGCCGACCCAGGACACGCCCGGCGGTGCTGCGCCGTGATTGCCGTGGCAATCGTTGCACGTCGGTGCAGAGAGATCACCGTCGTCCACCATCATGCGGCGATGGATGCTCGTTTGATACTTTTCCAGCTGGTCGGTCGGGATATCGTACGCCGCCATGTGATCGGCATCGGCGTGACACCCACCGCACAGGTTCTCGACATTCAGGGGATGCACGGACGACTGCGGATCGGACGGCGGGCGCATGTTGTGGGCCGGATGACAACTGGAACATGTCGCGACCAGTGAGTCGCCCGAGCGCGTGAGCCGCTGGCCGTGCACGGACGCGCGGTACTCGTCGATCTGGTCGACCCGCAGACTCGGGTTGTACTGACGCATGAAACTCGCGTTCGCATGGCATCGGCCGCACACGTCGAGCAACGCCCGCCCCTGCGGCCGGCCGACGAAGCCCTTCGCCGGGTCCATGCCGTCGAAGCCGGCGGCCGTCGCATCACCTCCGTGGCAGGCGACACAGCCGAAACCCTTCTCCGCGTGGACGTCCTGCGCAAAGGCATTGACCGGCGCGTTGAGCCGCTCGTCATCGAGCACACCATGGCACGCCACGCAATTGTCCTGCTCCGCTTCCTGCGCGACCGCCGGAGCGACTAGGAAGCCGCCCAGCACCGTGGCGGTCGCCAGTCCAACGCCCGTGTACCACCGCCTGCTTCGCCGTCCAGTCACTGCGAACCTCCCACCTGCTGTAGATACGCCGACACGTCGGCAATGTCTTTGGACGAGAGAGTCGGGAGCGCCCCCTGCGCCTCATCGTTGAGTACGTGGTTCCACAGCGCAGCGACCACCGCAGCCGGCGAGTCAATGCCGCGCACGCGACCGAGGTCGCCGCCAACCGCTGCCGCGCCCGCATGGCAACCCTGACAGCGCGAGGACTGCGCCACGCGCCTCCCTGCGGCGACCGTGCCCGCGTCACCGAAGTAGCGTCCCGCATACAGGAATGCCACGAGGTCGGCCATGTCCTCCGGACCCAACTCCACCGGCTCGATCCCTCGCCGCTGCATGAGCGCCAGCATGCCGGGCGCCTTGTTCCACAAGGCGGCGGCAAAATCGAGCATCGTCGCGTACCGCCCGGTCACCCCGAGGTCGGGACCGACGGTCCCACCGATCGAGCGCACCGCGTGACACTGGATGCACCCCTTGGTCTCGAACACCTGGCGCCCTCGGCCGCTGCGTCCGGGCATCACCACCAACGACCCGCGTGGCAGGAGACTGCTCCCCCCTTCGATGTACGCCACGATGTCGCGCAGCTCGTCGCCCGTGACCTGCGACCGCCGCAGTCCCTGGGCCGAGTGCGCTTCCAGCATCGCTGGCAAGTGATTCCACATCGCCGATGCCACCATGATGGGCGAGCCCGATGCGTGCACATCCAGATCCGGGCCGAGCACACCACCCACACCGCGGACCTGATGACAGGCAACGCACGATTTCGATTGAAAGAGTGACGCTCCGCGAGCCGTGTCGCCGGGCTCGTCGAAATACCCGAGCCAGAAGAGGAACGCCACGAGGTCACCGGCCTCCCACGCGTCGAGCCCCGGGACGGGGACGCCCCGTTCCTCCATGGCAGCCCGCATCCGCGGCAGGTGATTCCACATTGCTGCCGCCAGCCCGTAGAACGACCGCCCACCCTCCACACTCCGCAAATCCGGGCCCACCCCCTCCGCGCCGATGGGATGACACCCAAGACATCCCTTGGTCCTGAAGAGACGGGCGCCTGCCTGCACGCTCTGGCCCCGCATTGCGTCCTGGGCTAGCGCCGTGTCCGGCACGACGAGGACCGCCGCCAGCAGGAACGACCCGGCAACCGTGCGGATCGCGTTACGCGTGTTGGTCATCGAATGTCTGTTTCCCAAGGCACTCACGATCTCGCAATGCTCCCGCCCCCGTCGCACGTCATCTATTCCTTGCAGGACGGCCTTCGCCAATCGCACAGAAACCGGCCGCCGTCGCACGCACAACTGCTAGTAGTTTGATGTCAATTACACCCGGAGGAGTCTGCTCGGGCTGCTTCCTCAACAACGTGAAGCCAACATGAAGGAGGATTCACATCCGGGGGGGGTGATCGCGCCGCCCATGTGCCGAGGAACCGGGACCCAATTAGCAGTATTATTCAAGGGACGACCAGAACCTGAGGATCGAGGACGAGCCGCGGCGTGCCCATACCGAGTGACCCACTTCCCAACGACGCCGCCTTCACTGTGCCGACCTCGCTCACCGACCTTGCCGTGACCATGCGTGGCGAGGCCGTCACCAGCATTCGGCTTGGAGGAAGGGGACGCCGGCACGCCGACCGCGGGGCGGAGCGCCATGTCGCGCGGGAGCTCGAGGCCTACGCACGGGGCGAGTGCGAGAGGTTCTGCTTTCCCGTAGAACCGACAGGCACGGATTTCGACCACACGGTGTGGAATGCCGTCGCGCGCATTCCGTACGGTGCCACCGCCACATACGGAGAGATCGCGCGGGCGATCGGCGTGCCGGGCGGCGCTCGAGCAGTCGGTCACGCCAATGGTCGGAACCCGATCCCCATCGTGATCCCCTGCCATCGGGTGGTCGCGGCTGGAGGGAAGCTCGGCGGATACGGGGGCGGGCTCGAGCTCAAGCGCCGTCTCCTCGCCCTGGAGGCACGGACGCGCGGTCTGCGCGCATCGGTCGCCGGCG
>JBDHJO010000242.1:0-4501 GCA_039586875.1 Gemmatimonadota bacterium
GGTGCTTCATCACCGGCTGGGGCGCCTGGGCCATGTGCGCCGCCAACACCATCTGGGCCGTCGTGCCCATAAACACCGGCCGGCCCGTGAGCAGCTCATAGGCCACCGTGCCCACCGCATAGATGTCCACCCGATGGTCGAGGTGAGGATCGGCCGAGGCTTGCTCTGGAGCCATATACGCCGGAGTCCCGAGTGCCACACCTGCCGTCGTCAGTTGTTGCCGCCCCGTGGCCTCGCTCACCGCCTTCGCTACACCGAAATCCGTCACCAGCGCATGGCGGCCGCGGAGCAGGATGTTCTCTGGTTTGACGTCCCGGTGGACGACGCCATGGGCATGGGCTTCGGTCAGCGCATCTACCACATCCCGCACGATCCGCACGGCGTCCCCGACCGGCAGCGCCCCTTCCTTCGCCAGCTTGTCTCGCAGCGACTGCCCTTCCACGTAGGGCATGACATAGTAGAGGAAGTTGTCGGCCTCACCGGAGTCCAACAGCGGCAGGATGTGCGGATGCTGGAGTCGCGCGGCGATCTTGATCTCGCGATGGAACCGCTCGGGACCGAGCGTGGCCGCAAGGTCGGGGCGCAGGACTTTGACCGCCACTTGTCGCTCGTGGCGCAGGTCCTCGGCGAGGTAGACCGTCGCCATTCCACCTTCACCAAGGCGGTGCTCGATCCGATAGCGATCGGCGAGTGCGGCCGAGAGCCGGGAGGTGATCTCGGGCATGGCGCAAGATAGGGCTCAGAATAGTGATCCGCGAGTCTTAGTCTGTTGCCGAGTGTGACAGGTGAATCGAACGCCCCCCACTCACGATCGCGAGCGCGCGAGCGCCTGTGGGAAGATGTTGGGAAGGTCTCGCGGCAAACAGAAGCAAAGGAAGGCAAAGGAAAGCGAAAGCGCAGGTGCGTAACGCCCCAGCCTGACAACGATTGGTAGAGACTAGAATCGAAAAGCAAACACTCGGCAAGAACTGGAAGACCGCCGCGCGCAACCGCATCGGGGTGCGCCTGCGGCGACCGGCGGTCGCCTCGGTGTCCATCGGTTCGAGTCCCCGGCCTTCCGTTGGACTTACGACGTTCTGTTCACCCTCAGTGAACGGTCGTTGGGAAGGTTTTGGGAAGGTCGCGTCGCTTCCCTGTAGACTTCCCGCCAATGTGCGAATCACGGAAGCAGGGCGCAAAGGAAGTTGACGGGCTATCCCATCGCACTGAGGCACGTCGTTTGGTCACCGCCCCCGCCGTGCGCCGATACTCGGCGCGGGCACTGGCCCACGCACCGCGCATGGTGTTACTGGGCTGACTCCTCGAGCCACAACTCCTCCATATACTCGAGCGGGTTGACGCGATTGCCGAGCCCGCGGATTCGTGCATGAGCGACATGGCGCCACGTGAGCGGCCAGAGGAACGTGAACGGCACGTCTCGACCGAGGATCTCGTTGACCAGGGAATAGAGGGAATCCTGACGGTCGGTGTCCAACTCACCCTGCAGCACGTCGAGCAGGCGCATCAGTTCGGGACTTCGGTACCCGATGCGATCGCCCTCGAGCAGTCGGCTCCGAAGGAGCCCGGCCGGTTCATTCGGAACCCACGAGATCACGGCGTCGAAGTCGCCGCTTCGATGGGCCGCGTTGACGACCGACCGCGCCACCGGCTGAATGTCCATCTTCACGCCGACCGCTCGCAGTTGGTCCTGCATGAATACCGCGGCGCTCAGCGTCCCGAGAACACCCGCGGCGTTGGCCAACATCGTGAACCGTGCGTCGCTCCCGGCACGCTCGCGAACCCCGTCCTCATTCCGGTCAATCCAGCCGGCTCGCTCGAGCAAGCCACGCGCGGTCTCGGGATCGTAGACGATGCCTTCGTCGAGCTCTCCCGATTGATACAATTCTGCGGCCCTGTACCACGGCGCCAACCCACCCATGACCGGGATCTCGTCAGGCAGGTCCAGGAGGTCTCGCAGGCCGCGACGATCGAGTGCGTGGGTGAGAGCGCGCCGTACCGTGGCGTCGGCAAACAGTGGACGTCGGTGATTCCAGTGGATCGCCAGCGGCTCCGTGAACGCCCATCCATAGTAGACCTGGAAGCGAGGGTCGCGTGCCACAGCGAGGGCATCCGTGTGGTCCACGTAGATCGCGACATCGATGTTGCCGCTGGCGAGCTCCGTGACCGGGTTGCCGCCACCCAGCTTGAGCGTGACGTGATCGATCGCGGGCTTCCCGTCGTAGAAGTCCGGGTTGGCCTCGAGCTCGATCAGCGTACGTGGGACGTGACGTACGTACCGATAGGGGCCGTTCCCGACGGGCTGTGTCCAAAACTCCCACTCGTAGAACCGCGACGGGTCCAGATCTTCCAACAGATGTTTGGGATAGAACTGGGTCCAACCGTCGAGGCCACCAGGGCTGGGATGCCGATACGTGACCGTCAGGGCGTAATCATCCAGGACCGTCACGCGCTCGATGTTCCCGACTCCCTGTGCCAAGGCATGCAGGACGTCGGGGTGGCGGTACAGATCCAGGCTGAACGCGACGTCGTGCGCGGTCGTCGGCACACCGTCGTGCCAGCGCACATCCCGTCGAAGCCGGTAGGTCCACGTGCGATAGTCGGCCGAGTGCTCGCGGGTCTCGGCAAGACGGTTCGTCGCGAGGTCGCGGTAGCCGCGCACCATGGTCAGGAACATCAGGAACTTCTGTTCGTCGTCGGCCGCCGGGCCGAGCGCCCGCTCGTCCCCCTCGATGAGTACGGTCACGGTGGACCGTCCCATCTCCTCCTTGCCCTCGCTGCTGCACCCCGGCGCGGACAATATGGTCACGGTTACGGCGAGCGCAGTCCACAGACCCAGCCCCCTTCGGCCGCCGGGGCGGCCACCTCGGTGCTGCGGCCGCAGCACCCTCATGACCATCAGCTGCCGTCCCGAAGACGCTGCCGCACCTCAGACATCCAGTTCATGACCACGTTGAGCCGTGCGGTCATGCTCGCCGGCGGGAGAATCACGAGGAACCGGGTGCCGTCAGGAGACACATCGTACGAGCGGCCGCCCACGTTCACCCAATCGCGCTCGAACTGCACGGTCGGCGGCCCCAACTCGAGTTCCGGTGTCCGCCGCACGCGCACCGACATCAGCCGCTGACCGTTGCGGTAGTACAAGCGATCGCCAGCCGGTGCCCAGATCGGTTCTTCGGCACCGCCCTCGAGCGAAGCGGTCTTTCGCTCTCCGGTGGAGGGAAATGGCGCCACGTAGACGTGATACTCGCCCGTTTCGTCCGACGTGTAGGCCACGGCTCGTTCGTCGGGCGAAAACACCGCGCCCCAACTGCTCGGGTAGTCGTCGACCGGGTGAATCTTTCCCGTGGACACCTCCAAAGCGCCTAAGCCGGTGCTGTCACCCACCATGATGAAGCGACCGCTTGGCGACCAGGAATGCACCCGAGACCCGTCGGGAACGACGCCGAGCCGTTCCTCCTCCGCCCCGGCATCGATCGTACGCACGTACGCCTTGCCCCGCGACGGCCACTCAACGAACAGGATCTCGTCAACCGCCTCCACTGCGATGGAGAGCTTGTGTTCCGCACCCGTGGCGAGGTCATACATCCACACGGTCCGATCGACACCGAACACTTCGATGGCCAACCGCGTGCCGTCCGGCGTCAGCTCGAACGTTCCGTGCTGACGTTCAGACACGCGCAGGGTATCAATGACCGTCCCATCCTTCGCGAGCCACACCAGTTTGCCCGCTGCGACGGCTTGCCCCTCGGCGTACACGAGGTCGCCTCGATCCGATACCGCCCATTGGCCGATCCCCTGTATCTCACTCCGCACGGCATCGACGACCGGCACCGCCTGCCCAAGGAAGGAGCGGCTGGCTTCGCCGAACCGGCGGGCCAGCAGCGTCGACCCCACCACATACACGACGACGCCGTCACCGACGTAGCGGGCATCACTGCCGTTTGGAAGCAGGAGGCCGCCGGACCCAGTGTGGAGATCGAGGACGTGACTTCGTCGCCGAAACGACGACACGAGCGCCGCCGCCCCGCCTGGCAGGAGATCGAACGAAATGGCGGACGACACTGAATCCGACCCTTGGAACACGACCTCGGCATCCCCGCCACCTGCCGGTACCTGGTACAGCTCGCGCCCCTCCAGGCCGGCGAAGAGGATCCGGCCGTCATCCGTCCAAAGGCCGGCCGTCGGATTCGCCACCCCCGCCAACACGATCGGGTCGCCACCGTCAATCCCGACCTTGCGCAGTTCGTTCCCAACGAAGAACCCAAGTTCGCGACCGTTCGGGGCGAAGAACGGTGCATAGGCGCGTTCCGTTCCCGAAAGCTTGGACGCGCGGAACTCATCGATGGGGCGAACGAAGACGTGCCCTTCACCTCCTTCCACCCCGATATAGGCAATGGTCGACCCGTCCTTCGAGATGGTCAGGTTCCGGCGGCCGATGCCCAGGGACGCCTCGCCGATGTAGGCGAGAGGCGCATCGGCGATGTCGATGCTGAGTCGCCGT
>JBDHJO010000243.1:0-3511 GCA_039586875.1 Gemmatimonadota bacterium
GAGCGACGTGCCGGATCCGGCGCGGCCGGGCTGGCTACGCAAACCGACACTGCTCGTCGTCACGGGGATGGATCGGGATGGTGCGGCCGCCGATCTGGACGCGCTGCAGGAACTCCTGGAAACACCATGGCCCATCGTACCGGTCTCGAGCACCACCCGGGCGGGGTGTGACGCGCTGGGCACGCGCACCTACGCCGCGCTCGACATCATCCGCGTCTACACGAAGCAACCCAAGGAGGAACCGGACCGCGAACGGCCGTTCACGCTCCGGCGCGGCGCAACCGTCCACGATCTCGCGCGGACGATTCACCAGGACATCGCGGAGGGATTGAAGTTCGCGCGCGTGTGGGGACCGAGTGCCTTCGATGGGCAGTCCGTGCACGATGCGCACGTACTGGAGGAGGGAGACGTCGTCGAGATTCACTGGTAGGTCGGACGGCTCTCTGCGCTTCGCGACCTCAGCCGGATCGCCGCTTCGCCCGCTTCTTGCCTCCCCCCCGCGGTGAGGGCGTCACCGCGAGATGCACGATCGCATCACCGCGATGCGCGAGGGGGTGGCGGGTGAGTCCGAATACGATTCCCGCCGCGGGCGCACGAATC
Source organism: Gemmatimonadota bacterium (assembly GCA_039586875.1). Classification (GTDB taxonomy): domain Bacteria; phylum Gemmatimonadota; class Gemmatimonadetes; order Gemmatimonadales; family GWC2-71-9; genus JAOTVV01. The sequence goes on from JBDHJO010000243.1 coordinate 601, forward strand.
GTGGCTTGCAGGTCGCCGAACGTATCGGTGATTTCTCCCAGCACTTGGCGACGCCGTACGGCATCGCCCAATTCCACCTGCAGTCGCACGATCCCGCCCTGTTGGGCCCGCACCCATTTGGCTTTGTCAATCCGGATCGGACGGGCGGCCGATGTGACGTCCACGTCCGGGAGCATGCCCAGCGCCTTCAACGTGCGAAAGATACCGTCCACCCCCGCCGCGACGGCCTTTCGATTGAACCGGTTGGCCTCCCCCGCTTCGTACACGATGCAGGGGACCCCGGCGTCGGCCGCGGCGGCACGCAGCGACCCCTCCGGCCCACGACCGTGCAGCACGATGGTCGTGCCGAACGCCTGCGCAAGTCTGCGTGCGTCCCGGTTTTCGAGATCGGCACGGACATGGGGCAGATTGGACCGGTGATTCGAACCGGTATGGAGATCGATGCCGCAGGCGGCGCGTGCAACGATCTCGGTCATGAAGAGATGGGCCAATCGTGCGGCGAGCGAGCCGCCGGTCGAACCCGGAAAGCTCCGGTTCAGGTCGCGCCGGTCCGGCAAGTACCGCGACTCCGCCACGAACCCGAATACATTGACCACGGGGACGGCGAGGATGGTGCCACGGAGGACGTCGGGGTCGATCCCCGCAACCACCTCACGCATCACCTCGACGCCGTTGATCTCGTCGCCGTGCAGCGCCGCGCTGAGCCAGAGCACAGGGCCCGGCCGACGTCCGTGGAGCACCCGAACCGGTAAGGATAGGAACACTCCGGTAGGCAGGCGCGCGATTGGGATCTCCAGCCGCTCGACCGTGCCCCGACGGATGCGCGTCCCTGCGATCTCGAGCCCTCGTGCCACCTCAGCCCCTCGCCTTGTCGCGGGTCTTCTGCGGTGCTGCGTTCTTCTCGATGAACTCGACGATCTTGCCCGCGACGTCGATGTCGGTCGCCTTTTCGATCCCTTCGAGACCCGGCGACGAGTTCACCTCCATCACGACCGGCCCGTGATTCGACCGCAGCATGTCGACCCCGGCCACGTTGAGTCCCATCGTCTTCGCCGACCGGACGGCACTGCTCCGCTCCTCCGGCGTGAGCTTGATGGCCTCCGCGGTGCCGCCCCGATGCAGGTTCGACCGGAACTCCCCGTCCGCCGCCGAGCGCTTCATCGCCGCCACGACGCGCCCACCCACGACGAACGCCCGGATGTCCGATCCCTTCGCCTCCTTGATGTACTCCTGCACCAGAATGTTGGCGTCGAGACCGCGGAACGCCTCGATGACCGACTCGGCAGCCTTCTTCGTCTCGGCAAGGACCACCCCGATGCCCTGTGTGCCCTCGAGGAGTTTGACCACCAGGGGCGCGCCACCGGCGATGTGGATCAGCCCCTCCACGTCCTTGGTCGAGTGCGCAAAGCCGGTGACGGGCAGACCGATCCCCTGACGCGACAGCAACTGCAGCGACCGCAGCTTGTCGCGCGAGCGGGAGATCGCCTGCGACTCGTTCACTGGAAAGACCCCCTGCATCTCGAACTGACGCACCACCGCGGTGCCGTAGAATGTTCGGGACGCCCCGATGCGAGGAATCACGGCCGAAAAACCCTCCAGCCGCTCGCCGCGGAACATCACCGCCGGTTTGTGCGAGGTGATGTCCATGTAACAGCGCAGGTAGTCGATCACGTGCATCTCGTGCCCGCGCTCGTGGCCGGCCTCGACGAGGCGCCGGGTGGAATACAGGGAGGCCTTGCGCGAGAGAACCGCGATCTTCATGACGTCACTCCTCTTCCTCTTCTTCCTCTTCGCGGGCGTCCAGCGTCCAGTCCTTCGGGATCCCGCCGACGTAGGAGACCGCTGGGTCGACCGTCACCCTCCCGCTGAGCGCCTCGCGCCCGAGCAACATCCGGAACCGCATGGGGGAACGGCTTGCGAGGGTCACGTCGATGGGCCACGTGTGCCCGGCGATGGAGAGATCGGTGCGCACCACGAGGCGCATCTCCTCCTGCCCGTTGGATGCGCGAACCAGACGTTCGTCAAGCACCGGACACTGAACGCTGATCAGTACGTCGTCGCGGCTCGGATAGGGATCGGCCAGAAAATGGACCCACCGCTGCCCGTCCCGCTCCACCGTGCGGGCATCCAGCACGTGGAGCGCCGACGACCTTGCACCGGTGTCGAGCTTGGCCTTGATCCGTGTGATGCCCAGGGCGGGCAACGCAATCCACTCGCGCCATCCGAGCGCCAAGGGCGAACGACCGATGACGCTCACGAACGCACCGTCCTTTGCCTGTTCAACATTCCCCAATATAGCCGGGCCGGCTTCACGGGCAGGCCGCCGATCCCCCGCACGGCGGCGCGATTCACGCAACTTGCAGACCCCCGACTCGTGCGCCATCGTGGAAGAAACTCGCGTCACACGACTCCGGGCTCACCGATGCCAGCCAATCTCACACCAGCCTATAAGGCAGCCGAGGCGCAGTTCCGCACCGCGGTGACGCGAGAGGAGAAGATCGCCGCGCTCGAGGAGATGCTGCGCGTCATCCCGAAGCACAAAGGCACCAACAAGTTACAAGCTGACCTGCGCTCGCGGCTCTCGAAATTGCGCCGGGAACCGACGACGAAGGGACCGACCCGCGGCCAGAGCCACCGGATCCCGCACGACGGAGCTGGTCAGGTGGCGTTGGTGGGTCCGCCCAACGCGGGCAAGTCGAGTCTCGTCGCAGCGCTCACGCACGCGACGCCGGACGTTGCACCGTATCCGATGACCACACGCGACGCCGTCCCCGGCATGATGCCATACGAGGACGTGGTCTTCCAGCTGGTGGATCTGCCCCCGCTCTGCGAAGAGTTCGTGGAGCCGTGGGTGTACGATCTCGTGCGCGCTGCGCATCTCGTATGGCTTGTGGTCTCGATCGAACGCCCG
>JBDHJO010000244.1:0-3501 GCA_039586875.1 Gemmatimonadota bacterium
ACTTCATGCTGTTCGTTTCGCTCGGCTGGTCGTTTGGCCGGTAGCCAGTGGAGCTCCTCTGGGATGGGTTACGACGCGGACTCACCCTGGTACTCGAGGGGAACGCTGACGTTGTCGGCATCACCGCGCTTTCGCTCCGTGTAGCCGTTGTCTCGACCGTCCTGGCGTGCCTCGTCGGCGTTCCGCTTGGACTCGTCGTCGGGACCACGAAGTTCTGGGGTCGCCGCGCGGCGCTGACCGCCCTCAACACGCTCCTGGCGTTCCCCACCGTGGTTGTCGGCGTGCTGATCTGGGGTATGCTGACGCGCCAAGGACCGCTCGGTGGACTCGGGCTGTTGTACACCTGGTGGGCGATCGTGATTGCGGAGGTCGTGTTGGCCATTCCCATCGCGGCTGCCCTCACCGCGGCGGCGGTCCAGGGCGTCGACCCCCGCGTTCGCCGGACCGCCATGACGCTCGGGGCGGGTCCGTGGCGCACCCACGTTGCGGTAGCGCGAGCCGCGCGCTTCGCGCTCCTCACGGCGGTCGTCGTCGCGTTCGGGCGGGTCCTGGCGGAGGTCGGAGCCGCGATGATCGTGGGTGGGAACATTCAGCACCATACCCGCACCCTTACGACGGCCGTGGCGCTGGCGACGTCGCAGGGCGACTTTGCGTTGGCGATGGCTTTGGGACTCGTGTTGCTTGCCCTCGCTCTGACCGTAAACGTCCTGCTGCAGTTGTTCCAGGGACGCGGCGATGCTTAGCTGTCACGGGGTCGCCCACGGGTACGGCACACGCCCGGTGTTGGATATCGATGACCTGTGCCTCGACGCCGGGTCCATCACGGCGCTCGTCGGGCCGAACGGCTCCGGGAAGAGCACGCTCCTTCGGATTCTCGCCTTTCTCGAGGAACCTCGGCGCGGAGCCGTCCATCTGGACGGCCGGCCGGTCGTGGGTCGGGCGGGGCGACGCCAGGCTCGCCGCCGAGTCACACTGGTCGAGCAGGTACCCTACCTGTTCCCGACCACCGTACGGGACAACCTCCACCACGCGCTGCGCTTCCACGGGGTAAGGGGTCGAGAGGCGGCTGACCGCACCGGCCGAGCACTGGAGGCTGTGGACGCCGCGCAGCTCGCCGATCGCCATGCCCGTGCCTTGAGTGAGGGGGAGAGCCGCCGTGTCGCCCTCGCGCGAGCCATCGTGATCGAACCGCAGGTACTGTTGCTGGACGAGCCGGCCGGCGCGGCGGACCGCGCCGCGGCCCTCGCCCTGTACACGGCCATGGCACGTGAGCGGGACCGCGGGACTGCCGTGTGCTTCTCCTCGCACCACATCGAGGACGCGTTCCGCTGGTCCGATGACCTGCGAACGCTGGCGGACGGGCGACTCCGGGAGGCGGCGCCCGAGAATCTCTTCCGGGCCACCCTGCCAGCCGGTACGGGTGCGAAGGATGTCCCCATCGGCCCGCTGACGCTCCGGGTCGTCTCCGATCGAGAGGGGCCCGTCACGATTGCCATCCCACCGGAAGAAATCCTGATCTCACCCCGCCCACTCGGGTCGAGTGCCCGGAACGAATTCCGCGGGTCAGTCGTTCGGATAAGTGAACACCCCAACGATCGAATCACGGTCACGGCAGACGTGGGCATCGATCTTTCGGCCCGTGTGACGCGGGCGGCCGTGCGGGACCTGGACCTCCACGTCGGTTCTCCGGTCGTCCTGACCGTCAAGGCGCTCGCCGTGCAGGTGAGCTGAAAGCGCGGTAGATTCGTGTCCATGCCTCGAGTACGCCTCACGCGCATCGTCAGGTTCTCGGCTGCGCACCGGTACTTCCGACCCGATTGGAGCCAGGAGCGCAACCGGGAGGTCTTCGGTGCCTGTGCCGGCGAGCACGGTCACGGACACAACTACGAGTGCGCCGTGACGGTGGCTGGACCCCTCGACCCCGACACGGGTATGGTCATCAATCTCGCCGAGTTCGACCGAATCCTCCGGGAGGAAATCCGCGATCCCTTTGACCACCGGTTCATCAACCATGAGGTCGCAGCATTCGGTCCGGGCAGACTGATCCCGACTGGGGAGTCGCTCGCGGTGTACCTGTGGGAACGCATCGCCGCACGGTTGCCAACGCCGGTCGTGCTGGAACACCTTCGAGTGCAAGAGGACCGCGACCTGTACGCAGAGTACTCGGGAGAGGAGGACGCGTGAGTCGGCATCTACGCCGTTGCCGGTGGATGTTGGTGGCCCTCGGCTTGTGCCTGGTGATGATGACGCGCTCAGGTGCGGCCCAGACCCCAAGTGAACCGCGTCTCATGTTTTCGATCTTCGGCGGGGTTTCCATTCCGGGCTCGCTCTTCAGGATCCCCGTGCAGCCGTTCAGCGTACCCTGCGAGACAGGCGCGTGCGTCCCCTTCATCGATACGCTTGCACTGAGCCGCACGATGGCAAGTGCGGCCACTGCCGGTCTGAACGGCACCTTGTATGGCTCGTCCCACTTCGGGTTGACCGCGGAAATTGTCTACATTGGATTCGGCGTCGACGATACGTGCGACCTGTTGTTTGAGCACCCCGACTTCGAACAACGCAACCGGCAGCTCTGCGAAGACATTTCACAGAAGACCGCCACGAAGTCGACCGTGGGCATTACGTTCGGCGGGGCGGCGCGGCTCTCGCCGCAGCATCCCGTCAGCCCATACATCCGGTTGCAGGGCGGCATTGGCATCAGGAGCTCGAGTATCGTCGAGATGTCCGGGCGATATCAATCCGGTGGCCAGCTCCGTGACCGACCCGTGATTCTGGATGACCGGACGACGAGCGTCCATCCCATGTTTGTCGGAGCGCTCGGCGTCATGTTCAGCCTGGGCTCGGGGTACCAACTTCGCGCCGAATTGCGGGACAACCTGATGCTTCTCGAACGTCCCACGGGTCCGGCAAACGAGTTGGCACGTGTGAACAAGGAGTCGTTCTGGAGTCACGTGCCGGCCATCGTCTTTGGGTTCGACATCGTGCTCCAGAAGAAGCGCGGGCGCCGGTACTGACCGTGCGCAGCGCTGTCCTCGCCGGCGGCGCTGCCCGGCGGTTTGCCGCACGGCCGAAAGGCATCGAAGCCGTCGGGGCACGCCGCATCGTAGATATCGTTGTGGATGTGCTCGCCGAAGCAAGCGGTTCCCTGCCCTTCCTCGTCGCCCGAGATGCCTCGGCCCACACGGTGCGGCCGGATCTCGAGCTCGTAACCGACCAACTGCCGGGCCAGGCAAGCCTGATCGGGATTCACGCTGCCGTCGCAGCAAGTGACGGACCCGTTCTGGTGGCGGCCTGGGACATGCCGTTTGTCGACGCCGCCTTGCTCCGACTCCTCTGCGAACGAGCGGTGGATTTCCACGCCTACTTGCCGGAGAGCCGTGGACCGCGAGGATGCGAGCCCCTCTGCGCCGTCTACGCGCCATCGTGCATCGAGCCAATCGCCCGTGCCGTCGCAGCCGGTGATCTTCGGACGACGGCGTTTCATTCCAAGGTCCGGATCGG
>JBDHJO010000245.1:0-2627 GCA_039586875.1 Gemmatimonadota bacterium
CGTCGGGATGTTGCCGTCCTCCACGTGACGACGGGCAACCCTCTCGACTTTCTGTTTGAGGATCGAGAAGTCGACGATCTGGCACGGCGGATAGACAGTGTCCTGCAGGCCAACGGTCTCGGAGATGCGCCGGTCTTCCTCGCGGGGCTGTCGCTGGGTGGGACGCGTGCACTCCGACTCGCAGCGTTCCTGGCGGCCAACGGTGCTCCCTACGGGCTGCAGGCTACCGCCGTGGCGATCATCGACGCTCCGCTGGATATGATGCGGCTCTGGGAAGCAGAGCGACGCGCTGCCACGGTCGGCTTTCACCCGGCGGCTGCAGATGAGGGGCGATGGGTGACATACCTCCTCGAAACGCATTTGGGCGGTAATCCGCGCGAGGCGCGCGAGGAGTATGTCCGGTACTCGCCGTTCGTGTTTGGAGAGGAACGCGGTGGCAACGCCAGGCATCTTCGCGACATCGCCGTTCGGGCCTACCACGAGCCCGACGTGGACTGGTGGATCGAGCATCGCCGCAAGAGCTACTACAGCATGAACTCGCTCGACATGGCGGCATTGGTGAACGAGTTGCGCCTCCTGGGCAACGATCGGGCGTCGTTGGTGACAACGCACAGACGGCGGGCCGGGTACGAAGAAGGAGCGTCGCCACATACGTGGTCGATCGTAGACAACGCAGAACTCGTGGACTGGTTTCTCAGGCAGGGCACACGCTGATCTGCTCGAGGGTCGTGGTGAATCGAGAATCAGTCACAACGGCAGCGGACCCTGACGGCCGTGGATCGTCAGAGGAATCTTAGTATCATCCGGGTGCGCGGCCGCAGGCGGGCCGCGCGACGCTGACCCGCAGGTTTCGCAGCACCCTACTCAAACGGCTCCGGCACGATCGCTCGCTCATGGGCTCGCACTTGATGGTTATCCGACGCGTTCTCACTACGGCCCTGCTCGTCCTGCTGGGGCTGCTGGTCCTACAGTCGCTCGCGTATGGCCTCGGGTTCGCGGTCGATCCCGCAGCCGGCGTCGGGGAGTTCGGTCAGGAACCGCCTCCAGTGGTCAGCGACCTCACGATAGGCCTGGTTGGGCTGCTCGGTGTCGGCATGCTGGGGATGGCGACGCTGCTGACCTTGTCTGCGGTCTTGATCTGGCGCTCCAATCCCGCCGGCGCCTCTATCGCCATGGTAGTCGGCGGCATCTACCTACTGGCAGGCCTGAGCGCGTTTCGGGCAGGGTGGATGTGGGACGCCTACTTCTACGGCATCACTGGCCCGCTGCTCATTATCCTGTCGGCCGCGGTCCGCGTGCTCCAGGCTCGGATGAGCGCTGGGCGAGGATGACACCGTCGCGCGCTCGTCGCCGGTATCGTCGCGGTGTCCGGGACCGACTTTGCAGGACCGTCCATTCAAGACGAGCACTTCAGTTTCAGCCTGGCGCACGTCGCGTCGCCGGTACCCGCCGCTGGAAGGGCTTGATCCGCCGGCTCGTGCGAATGTCGTTGCTCAGGTTGCGGACGATGGACTTGAGCGGCCCAAGGGTGAGGTCCGGTTCGCGACCCTCCCCCAACCGCAACAGCTGCAGGTAGTAGAACCCCTGCTGCCCCATGATGTTGAGGGTGCGAATGAGCTCGATGGTACTGTGGAGCCCGAGTTCGCCGCGCCCCAGGAGCACGGAGTCTTCGTACCTCGGTGCTTCTTCCACCTCGCCGCTCAGCAACTGGTTCGGCAAATCTGTGTGCGTACACAGCGGCCGGCCCAACCCGATCAGGTCGCAGTCATCGGAAGTGATGGCATTGCGCATGGCAGTGCGGCTCCGAAAACCGCCACTCACCATCAGTGGCATGGCCGCCACGTCGCGGATCCGCCTGGCATACTCGAGGAAGAAGGCCTCACGCTCGCGAGTACTCTCCCGTCTGATCTCGCTCGCCTCGGTGTTGGCGTCGTCACCCTCACCATCCAGCCCCCACAGCGCGACCTGCTCGTAGTTCCCGCCCGAGACCTCCAGCAAATCCACACCGCAGTCGTTGAGCCAACTCACGACCTGCAGGCAGTCCTCATTGGTGAAGCCGCCACTCTGGAAGTCTGAGGAATTGAGCTTGACGGAGACTGGGTAGTCCGGGCCGACTGCGTTCCGGACGGCACGCACCGTGTCCAGCAGAAAGCGTGCACGGTTTTCCAACGAACCGCCCCAGTGGTCGGTCCGCCGGTTCGTATGTGGGGAGAGAAACGAACTGAGTAGGTACCCGTGAGCTCCATGCACCTGAACGCCGGTGAAGCCTGTTTGCTTCGCCACGCCGGCAACGTGGGCGAAACGCCCAACGAAGTCGACGATTTCCCGGTCGGTCACCGCCCGGGGCGTCCGGAAGCTGCCGGCGGCCACCTTCACCGCCACGGGAGACGGCGCCAGCGGGCGGCCCGTGATCCAAAAGGGCGACTGCCGGCCTGCATGGCTGATCTGCATCCACAGTTGGTTGCCGGTTTCGGTGCCGGCACGCGCCCATGCCTCCAATTCGGGTCGTCCCCCGTTGTCGTCGATAGCCACGTTGCCGGCCCGCTCCAGAACTCGGCGGTCGATCTGCACATTGCCCGTGATGTGCAGGCCCGCGCCACCGTGCGACCAACGTCGGTAGAGCCGTA
>JBDHJO010000245.1:2670-6137 GCA_039586875.1 Gemmatimonadota bacterium
CGGTTCGGGATGCGCACGCCGCATGGCAAGCGCAGCGGGTTGCTCAGGATCTCGTCCACGGGCGTCACCTGCGCTGAACATTCAATGGCGCGACTCGGCGGGCAGATCAAGGGAGTGGATTGTGCATGCGGCGAGTTCGTTGCACCGTTCATCGATCACAGCTGCTGCTTCTGAGGGATAACCCTTGCACGATCATCCCACAACGTTCCGTCAGGAACCGACTCCGACCACGACGCGCGAGTACGGACTGCCCCCGGACCTGCTGGCAAAGGCTCGTACTCGGATGGCTCTGCTCGCCGGGGTGCTCGGGGCGCTGTCGCTCATCGCCTCACTCCTCAATGCAACGGTGTTCGCAGGCCAAGTCGGCGCAGCGGTCCAACTCCAGCATCTGCTTGCGGTGGGCCTCGCGTTGGTGGTCATCGTGACCGCCCGATCCAAGCGCATCAGCGACATCACGGCCTTGAGTGTCGGCCTCGGGTACGAAGTCTGCCTGTGCTGGATTGTGTCCTTCGCAGCGCAGCATGCTGCCATCGGGCTGATGGGCCGTGCACCGGAGATCACGTGGACCTCGATGATCATCGTCGTCTTTCCGATGGTCATCCCGCTGCCCCCGAGACGCCTGCTGGTAGCGTCACTGTTGGCAGCGATCAGCGCGCCTGTCTCTCTGTTTGTGTTCGACGTCATGGGCGTGCACGCGCTCGCGGCGGACGAGCTCATCGGCGCGTCCGTGAGCCCCGCGTTCGCTGTCGTGCTGGCCTACCTCGGAGCGCGCGTGATCTATGCGATCGGCCTGGATGTCTCCAAGGCGAGACTCATGGGCGCCTACCGCCTCGAGTCGCGCCTCGGTGCGGGCGGTATGGGAGAGGTCTGGCGCGCCGGCCATCGCATGCTGGCGAGGCCCGCCGCGGTGAAACTGATCGCACCGAAGCACCTCGGTGACGACGCTCAAGCGGTGCTGACGCGTTTCGAGCAGGAGGCGCAGGCGACAGCCTTGCTTCGTTCGCCACATACGGTTGAGGTCTACGACTTCGGTGTATCGAGCGATGGTTTGTTCTACTACGTGATGGAACTGCTCGACGGTTTGGATCTCCAGAAACTCGTCCACACCCACGGACCGATGCCCGCATCCCGTGTCGTATACATCCTCCGCCAGGCGTGCCACTCCCTCGGCGAAGCCCACGCCGCCGGGATGGTGCATCGCGACATCAAGCCGGCCAATATCTTCGTCTGCCGCTACGGCAGTGACTTCGACTTCGTGAAGGTTCTCGACTTCGGGTTGGTCAAGCAGCAGAAGCTCGGCGACGATGCTGTGGTGACGCAGAAGGGCCAGGTCTTGGGCACACCCGCCTTCCTCGCACCGGAAGTGGCACTCGATGCAGGGGTCGACGGGCGGGCGGACATCTACGCGCTCGGGTGCGTCGCCTATTGGATGCTGACGGGCGCTCTGGTATTCGAAGCCGACACCCTCATGGCACTCGCGGCCAAACATCTGCAGGAAGAACCTGTGCCTCCGTCCAGGCGCACCGAATTGGAGATTCCCGCGGATCTGGAACACCTGGTGCTGAACTGCCTGCGCAAGGATCCAGATGATCGACCAGGGAGCGCCGATGCGCTCGCCGACATGCTTGCCGACTGCGACGTGGGTCCGGCGTGGAACAAGCAGGATGCGAAACAGTGGTGGCAGCTCAGAGCTCCTCTTGCGGTATCTCCAGAAGACGCATGACAGAGGATCTTGGCTCACTTGGGTGGGATCCGGGTTGGGCAGCCACCTTTGCGGATGCCGCGGTCGAACGGGCATGGCCCGCGAGGGTCACAGCACAGTACCGGGACCGCTGGACGGTTCAGTCCTCTACGGAGACCCATGATGCGCGCACTGTCGGTGCGGGGACCGTCGCCCTCAAACCCGTCACGGGCGACTGGGTGGCGTGCATGGCGGGGCCCCATGTGTCGGATCCGTGGTCGATCGTCGCGGTGCTCCCGCGCCGAACCGCCGTGCGGCGTGGCGCGGCCGGAGAGTCGCACGGCCAGCAGGTGTTGGCCGCGAACGTGGACCGCCTGTGGATCGTGCAGTCGCTGGAGATCTCACCGAACCTCAGAAGCCTGGAACGGTACCTCGCCGTGGCATGGGAGAGCGGTGCAGCCCCCGAGATCGTCCTGACCAAGTCGGACCTCGCCCACGACCTGGATGCTGCGACGGCGTCCGTACAGGGCGTGACCTTTGGTGCACCGCTGTGGGTGGTGAGTGTGTCGGATTCTGACGCGCTCAGCGCGCTCCGGGACAGCCTCGCTTCAGGACAGACAGTCGCACTCCTCGGACCATCCGGTGCAGGCAAGTCGACGTTGATCAATCGGCTCGCAGACTCGGAGCTCGCGACGACGGGCGAGGTGAGGGCGAGTGACCGGAAGGGACGGCATACGACGACCAACAGGCAGCTCTTCCCGATCCACGGCGGCGCCCTGCTCCTCGACACGCCGGGCATGCGGGAACTGAAGGTCATGGATCTCGACGAGGGACTCGGGCAAGCGTTTCCGGAGATCGAGGCGCTCGCAGCCGAGTGCCGATTCCGCGATTGCTCCCACTCCTCGGAGCCCGGATGCGCCGTGCTGGCGGCGGTGGAAGCAGGGACACTCGATCCGGATCGGCTGGCGAGTTACCGGAAGCTCGAAGCTGAGGCCGCCTACGAACGGCGGAAGGCCGATCCTCGCGCTCGGGCCGAGTATGTTGCCGAGTGGAAGACCGCGATGCGGACGCTCAAGTTCCATCCGAAGCACAGGGAACGCGAGTAGCCTACCCGCGACCTCACACGATCATCGCCAACGGCGCGCTAACCTTGCGGGCTTCGTTGGTTCTCGGCTATCTAATCCTCGTTGGCGCTCGACGGTCACCATCCTCCCACCTCCGCGCACGGCGGAAGGATTACCTCCCATGACCAACCGAGTCTTCAGGCCACTGGCCGTCCTGATGATGCTCGCCACCCTCGGCGGTTGTACGGCAGGCGGTGACTCCAACGCTGCGCGTCACCCTGTCGTGGCGGAACTGGCTGCGCTCCTTGACAGCCGCCCCGATTTACGGGCGGCCCTGATCCAGGGTATCGAGACGGCAGCGGTGTCCGAGATCAACGACCTCGATGCCTTCTCCGCGCACGTAGGCGAACTCGTCACGTGGATTCCCGTGGAGCGGGAGGCCGTGCCGAAGGTATTGAGCATCCATTACATCGTGAACCACGCACCGGACGATGCCCTGAACCGGGACCCGGCGTTCAGCGAGTGGTTGAGTGGGGTGGCAGAAGCGTGGGGGGCCTTCCTCGATACCCCCGCGTCAGCCGCAGGCATCGAGTCCTTCGCCTCCCTGCCCACTTACAACGTCGACGACTACATCCGCGGCCCCAGCGGGTGGCAGACATTCAACCAGTTCTTCGCGAGGGAGCTGCGGCCCGGCCGGCGGCCCATCGACGCTCCCCACGACG
>JBDHJO010000246.1:0-7766 GCA_039586875.1 Gemmatimonadota bacterium
GCCTGCCACCCAGCCTCGCGGAGCGCGTCGGCCGTGGCCGTGCCGACCGCCGCCACGCGCACGGACGAAGGCGGTACGTGGCGAAGCGACGTGACGGCCAGGACTGCGTGCCGGGAGGTGAACACTGCCCAGTGGTAGGTCTCGAGGCGTCGGAGCGCCTCGGCCAACGGCAATGGGTCCTGCGGCGGGCGGATCTGTACCGTTGGCCACCGGAAGACCTCCGCACCCAATGCGCGCAGACGGACGGTGAGCGGCCCGTCGGGCGGTTCATCGCGGGTGACGATCACGCCGCGGCCCGCCAGTGGGCGCGCGGCGCCCGCGGACACCGGTCCAGCGACAGGCGTGACGGAACGCGCGTCCGGGGAGCTCATGACCCCGTCCCGTCTTCGGCTGTGCGAATGGCTGCGAGGATGTCCTTGCCGCCCCGCGCGGCGAGATCGGCTGCAAGCCCATTGCCGAGGGATTCCGCGTCCGCAGCGTTGCCGCTGGCGGAGCCGGTCACGGCTGTGCTGCCGTCGAGCGCGCACACCATGCCCCGCAGGGTGAGGGCGTCATCGACGACCTCCGCCAGCGCAGCCACCGGAACCTGGCAGCCCCCTTCGAGGGTGCGGAGGACGGCCCGTTCCGCGTCAGTTGCGACGTGGGTGGGGGCATGGTCGAGCGGTGCGATCCACCGACCGGTGGCGTCGTCGCCGGAGCGAATCTGCACGGACACGGCACCCTGCGAGACAGCCGGGAGGACGCGGTTGATTGGAAGCAACTCGGATACGTGCTCGGTCAGCCCGAGGCGCCGCACCCCGGCTGCGGCCAGCACGATAGCGTCGTAGAGCCCTTCCTCGAGCTTTCGGATCCGAGTTGGCACGTTGCCGCGGAGATCAATGATCTCGACATCGGGACGCCAGCGCGCGAGCTGTGCCCGTCTTCGCAGGCTGCTGGTCCCGACCCGTGCGCCCGTCGGCAGTTCCTCGAAATGTTTCCCGTCGCGGGTCAGCAGAGCATCGCGGGGGTCTTCCCGTTCCAGCACCGCTGCGATCGCCAAGCCGTCCGGCATGACCGTGGCGAGGTCCTTGAGGCTGTGGACGGCCAGGTCCACCGTGCCGTCGATGAGCGCCGCTTCGATTTCCTTGGTGAAGAACGCTTTGCCCGGCACCGCATGCAGCGGCACGTCGGTGATCCGGTCGCCTTCGGTCTTGATGAACACCAACTCGACGTCGGGAGCATCCGGCAGCCCCCTGATCAGGCTCGCGACCGTCTCCGCTTGCCACGTGGCCTCACCTCGATCCTGCTCATGCGTCACGGCCGGGGCCCGCTCGCCGGCCAGTGCGAAGAGATCCTGGACGGCTGCGAGCTTGGCCACGCCGTCGCCGGTCGAACGATCGAGTTGCTTGATGCGGATCGTGGGGTGATGGAGCAGTTTGTTGACGAGCGCCCCAGTGAACTTGTCGAGAAACTCTCGCTCAGTGCGGTGGAAGTGCTTTGCGTGCCGCTCCGCTTCCTCTCGGGCGATCTCCTCGAACGACAGGCGCAACGCGCGGATCGTGGGCTTCACCTGGAGGGCATGATACCAGTCCAGGAAGTGACCCACTTCCTTTTGCAGGATGCGCTCGGCTCTCGGCACCTCCTTCTCTCGAGCACGCCGATTCTGCTCCACGATGCTCTGCAACGAGTCGAGGTCGTACAGGAACAGCTCGGGAATGTCTGCCGCTGCCGGATCGACATCCCGTGGGCTCGCGATATCGACGATCACGAAGGGACGTCCGGCTCGGGCATGGACCACATCCGCCAGCATCGCTTTCGTGATGATCGGCTCTGGGGCAGACGTGGCGGTGACGACGACGTCGGTGTCGTGGAGCGCTGCAGCCAGCTGGTCCAGCGGCTGGGCCGTACCGTGCAACTCGTCCGCCACGACTTGGGCGCGTTCGAGCGTCCGGTTCATCACCACGAGGCTGGCGGGCGACTCCTTGGAGAAATGCTTGGCGACCAATTGACCGGTCTCGCCGGCGCCGACCACGAGCACGCTCTGCGATCCCAGCTCGCCGAGCACCTTTCCCGCCATACGGACCGACGCGAGCGCAACGGACACGGCCCCGCGGGCGATTCCCGTCTCGTTTCGCGCGCGATTCCCGGCCTTCGCAGCGGCGTGGAACAGCCGGTCGGTCAACACGCCGGACGTGCCGACGGCGTCCGCGACGACGAGTGCGTCCCGCACCTGTCCAAGGATTTGATGCTCGCCGACCATCATCGAGTCGAGCCCTGCGGCGACGCGGAAGAGATGTGCCACGGCGTCGGCGTCGCGTCGGACGTACGCAAAGTCCGGATCACCGAGGTGCGGGACCCCGAGGTAGGTGTCGCAGGCATCGCACAGGGCACGGCCGGCATCCTGCCAGTCCGTCACCGACGCGTAGAACTCCGTGCGGTTGCACGTGGAGACCACAACGAGCTCGGTGATCGGCCCTGATGGTAACTGCAAGTGCTGCAGGAATTCAGCGACCTCGTCCCGCTCCATGGCGAGGGCATCGCGCACGGCCGCAGGGGCACTGTGGTGACTGATTCCGAGGAGCAAAATCTCCATGGGCTACCCGAACCGGTGGAAGGATTCCATGAAGAACGTGATGACCATCGTTGAGCACAGCATCAGGACGAAGCTCACCAGCGAGATCGTCGCGAGCCGACGGCTCGGCCAGCGGAACACGAGGCGTCCGGAAAGGCAGAGACCGTAGAGTGCCCAGATCGCCACGGTGCTCAGGAATTTCGGATCGGCGAGGAAGTTGCCCGTGATCTCGCCGCGCGATTGCAGGCCGGCGACCCAGACGATCCCGACGAGAATTGCCAGGGTCAGGCTGAGCCATCCCACAACCATCGCGTTCCAGTTCAAGCGGCCCAACACCTCCAGGTTGGGGAGGCGACGGAACACCAACCCGACCTTGCTTCCTTTGAGGCTGTGGTACAACAGCACGTAGAGTGCACCGTAGACGGCGGCAATCGAGAGTCCGGCAAAGCCGATGAGGGCGCTGGTGACGTGCACGCCAAACCACGAGGACCGCAGGATCTCCTCGACCTCGCGGGTGTGGGTCACGAAGGCGCTCGACAGGATCTGGAATACCAACGCGGGGGCGAGCAGGAAGACTCCGGTGGTCCGAATGCCCAAGCGCCACTCCAGCCCGACGTAGACCACGGTCAGCGCGAAGGCGACGAAGGTCATGCCCTCCCACATGCTCGCCACGGGCACGTGCTCGAACGTCATGCCCGCGAGCACCAGGTAGGCCCCGTGGGTCAGGGCCAAGCCCTGGGCGAAGCGGGGGGCGAGTCGTGAGCTCCATGTGGCGTCGGTGACGTAGAGCGACGTGTAGAGGATCACGGCCAGCAGGTAGCCGAGCGGGAGCAAGATGTTGAGGAGCTGCAGTAGCGGTTGCACAGCGATGCTCGCCAGTTTGTGTCGTTCGTTCGCGCCGGGCATTTGCCCGTCGCAGGAGCCAAGCTAGAACGGCAATTCGTAGGGAGATATTCGGAGATCTACCGAGGTTGGCGTCCGTGGAAGTACGGAGCCTCAGAGTCCAGGAATTCCGGGAGGTATGAGCGGGACGACGGGTGAGGATGCCGATACGTAAGAAAGCTTCACATAAGGCCGCGGCGTCCTTCACGGAATCCTGCAGTGTCGCGGGCATGGCGGGCTGCTCAAGTCCCTGTGGGAGGCAGCGAGGTCAGTACCGACCCCAGGATGATGGCGTGGGACTTGGAGGGGGAGACGGGGTGTCGTGGAAGCGATTCGACCGCGATGTCGAGGGACTGATCGGATCGCTGGATCCGGACGATGAAGCCACCGCACCCGAGTCGCATGACTGCGCGATGCTTGGACGTGTGGTTGCACTATCGCACCGTCCCGGCGATTCAGCTCGGCTTCTGGACTGTGGTATCGCTTTCCTCCCGCTAGGAGCACCGGCAGGCGCGGCTCGAACACTCTAGTCTCACCGCGGTCGGGAAGGCATATTCGGCCCTCTGCAACGGAGGCTCAGGACCCTGTGCTTCCGCCGAGCCGTCACCCTCCGCTGGGGGCCCCATGCGCACACGGCCCGTCCTTTTCACGGCCGCGCTCGCAACGCTCGTCGCCTGCGCTCCGCCGCCACCGCCCAACATCGTTTTCGTCTTCACGGACGATCACGCCACACAAGCCATCGGTACGTACGGCGGTCGGCTTGCCGGCCTCGACCCGACACCCACGATCGATCGGCTCGCGCGCGAAGGCATGCGCTTCGACAATGCCTTCGTGACGAACGGGATCTGCGCGCCCAGCCGAGCGGTGATCCTCACCGGGATGCACAGTCACCGGAACGGTGTGCTCACCAACGCGGAACGGTTCGATTCGAGCCAAGTGACGTTTCCGCAGCTGCTTCAGGCGGCGGGCTATCAGACGGCCATGGTTGGGAAGTGGCACTTGAAGAGCGATCCGGTGGGGTTCGACTACTGGAAGCCGTTCCTCCTCATGTATCAGCACAAGGCGCCCCATCGGGAGTGGTCGCCCGGGCCGGAGCACCTGACGGCGTACGATAGTGCCAGTATCCCGGAGCCGGCCACGTTGTTCGACGCTTGGGAAGGGCGCACGAGTGCGGCAGCGACACAGGAGATGACGATCGCCGGGCACATGCATTTGTACCACGATCTGAAGGTCCCACCCGTCGTCACCGAACCTGACGATCGTATGAGCGAATGGGCAGACGGTCGACGCGAGCGGATGACGGAGTCCCAGCGCAATGATTGGGATGCGGCCTACGATCCGAAGATTGCGGCGTTTCGTGCGTCGGACCTTGACGGAGGTGCACTGGTGCGTTGGAAGTACCGGCGGTACATGGAGGACTACCTGTCGTCCATTGCGTCGGTCGATGCCAACCTCGATCGTCTCCTGGCGTACCTCGACTCAGCCGGGCTCAGTGAGAACACCGTCGTTGTGTATGCATCCGATCAGGGGTTCTTCCTGGGCGAGCATGGCTGGTACGACAAACGATGGATGTACGAGGAATCCCTTCGCATGCCGTTGATCGTACGGTGGCCGGGTGTGGTCGAATCCGGGGCCACGAGCCGGGACCTCGTGCAGAATCTCGATTTGGCGCAGACCTTCCTCGAGCTGGCCGGCGTATCGGCTCCGACCACGATGCAGGGGCGGAGCTTGGTGCCGCTTCTGAGAGGTGACCGATCGATCGAGTGGCGTGACGCGATCTATTACCACTACTACGAGTTCCCCGGGGTGCACGCAGTCCAGCGACACTACGGCGTTCGCACGGATCGGTACAAGCTGATCCACTATTACCTGATCGACGAGTGGGAGTTGTTCGACTTGGAGCGCGACCCGGATGAACTCCGTTCCGTATACGAGGAACTGCACTACGCCGACGTGCGCTCGCGGTTGACGGCACGGCTTGCCGAGCTACGGGCCGGATACGGTGTTCCGGAAACGGATCCCGTTCCCCTGCCGGAGGAGCAGCCATGAGTCCGCACTGCGTTGCCCGTCAGTTCCGAGGCATGTGGCCGGCGCTGGCACTTGCACTCGTTGCATGCACGCCGGCGTACGACGGTCCCCCGAACATCGTGCTCATCCTCGCTGACGACCTCGGCTGGGCGGATGTTGGCGCGTATGGCGCACGAGGCTATGCGACACCGAACCTCGACCGCATGGCCGCAGAAGGCATCCGATTCACGAGCTTCTACGCGCCCAATCCCGCGTGCTCACCGACACGCGCGGCAATCATGACGGGGTCCTACGCGCCGCGCGTCGGTATCCCTGAGGTCCTCGGTCCTCGGAGTCGTCGCGGACTCAGTCCCGACGAGACGACGATTGCAGAACTCCTGCGAGGTGAAGGGTATGCAACGATCGCTGTCGGGAAGTGGCACTTGGGGGATCATCCTGCGTTCTTGCCGACCGCGCACGGGTTCGACAGCTACTTTGGCATTCCGTACTCCAACGACATGAGTCCGGCCAAGGCCAACAACCCACGGGAGGGAGCGAACGCGTGGTATCCCGAGCTCCCGCTCGTGCGGGATACGACGGTGATCGAGCGCGAGCCCGACCAAACGCAGCTCACCCGCCGGTACACCGAGGAAGTCGTGCGTTTCATCGGCGAGCATGCCGACCGGCCGTTCTTCGCCTATCTCGCGTACGCCTTCCCGCACGTGCCTCTGTGGGCATCGGAGGCGTTTGCCGGTTCGACACAGCAGGGGCTGTACGGCGACGTCGTGGCAGAGATCGACTGGTCGGTCGGACAGATCCTCGCTGCGCTTGCGGAGCACGGGTTGGACGACCGTACCATCGTGGCGTTCACCAGTGACAACGGGCCCTGGCTCGTCTTCGGCAATCACGCCGGTTCGGCCGGGCCGTTCCGCGAAGGGAAAGCCACGACCTTCGAGGGAGGGCACCGCGTGCCTGCCATCGTCCGCTGGCCCGGCCGGGTGCCGGCCGGCACGGTGACGCCATTGCTCGCAACCGGGATGGACTTCCTGCCGACCTTCGCGCGGCTGGCGGGAGCGACACTACCGACGGACCGCGTCCTCGACGGTCATGACATCTCGTCGCTGCTCACGGGTGAGCAAACGGTGGCGAACAGCCCGTATGAACGGTTCTTCTACTACCGCAGCGGGGAACTCCAAGCAGTTCGTAGTGGGAAGTGGAAGCTGCATGTGCCGCACGGGTATCCGTCGATCCATGGCGCGGAGATCGGGGTGGACGGGAGCGTCGGTCGCTATGCGCGCGCGGAGATCGGCGTCGCGCTGTTCGATCTGGAGACCGATCCGGGTGAACAGGTCGACGTCGCCGAGGCGAATCCCGATGTCGTCGAGCGCCTCTTAGGCCTTGTTGAGCAGGGTCGTGCAGACATCGGTGACGAGTTGACGGAACGCATCGGAGAGAATGCCCGGCCGGCGGGCCGGGTAGATGCCCCCTGGGCGGTGCAGGTCGCTGACGAGCAGTAGGCGCTAGGGCTTCAGTCCGAGCATTGCACGAGCGTACTCCGTCGCGCCCAGGAAGCCTGCGAGCAGGGCCGGGTCTGTCCGGACGCGGATCCATGAGAATATGAGGAGAACCGACGACGTGCGTGGTTCGCCGGCGAGTGACAGGGGGACTACCGGTGGCGCACATGCATCGGCAATCCGCCCTTCGGTTGCAGGGTAACGCCCGGGTCCACAATCACGGCATCCGTGGCGGGTTCCAGCCGAAACCGACGCGCAATGGTCGCGATCATCAGTGTGGCCTCGACGATGGCGAAGTGGTTCCCGATGCACAGGTGCGGGCCACCACCGAACGGGAAGTAACTGTACCGATGACGACTGTCCGGCGGATTCCCGATGAACCGAGCCGGGTCGAACCGAGCCGGGTCATCCCAGATGTCGGGGTGACGCTGCGTCGCGTATGGGCTCAGGACGACCAACGCGTCGCGGGGAACGGAAAGTCCCTGCACGTCGTCGTCGGCGAGGGCCCGTCGCGTGATCACCCACGCGGGAGGATAGAGCCGCAACGCCTCGTGGAAGATCGCCGCCGTGAACGTGAGATGTTCGAGGTCGTCCGCCGTGACGGCTCTGTCGGCGAGCACGTCCTGGAGCTCAGTGCTCAGGCGTTCATCGGCCTCCGGGTGGGTGCCAAGGAGGTACCAGGTCCACGTGAGGGCGCTCGCTACCGTTTCGTGCCCGGCGATCAGGAGCGTGATCATCTCATCGCGCAGCTGGTGATCGGTGAGGTACGTGCCGGTTTCCGGGTCCTTGGCATCCATGAGCCGCTGGAGCAG